>JBKDVK010000176.1:0-12146 GCA_046338875.1 Cyanobacteriota bacterium
GCCAAGACATCTTTGCGCATGGCGCTAATGCTTTCACTGGCGATCACCCGGCTGCCGATGGCGGCCTGGATCGGGATCTTAAACTGCTGGCGAGGTATCAATTCCTTCAGTTTTTCCACCAGTCCCTTGCCAACATTGTAGGCCTTGTCCCGATGTACTATTGAGGTGAGTGGATCGGCACGTTCGTTGTTGATAAGCACATCAAGACGCGCCAACTCATTCTTGCGATATCCGATTAGCTGATATTCCATCGATGCATATCCTTTGGTCCGGCTTTTCATCTGATCGAAGAAATCAGTAACCACTTCAGCCAGGGGTAGTTCATAGTGAAGCGTGACGCGGTCGGTTGTAATATATTTCATATCAATGAATTCACCCCGTCGCTCTTGACAGAGCTCCATCAGGGCTCCATTGTAAGTATTTGGAGTGTATATTTCAAGTTTTACATATGGTTCTTCAATGGATTCACGCTTTTGCGGATCGGGTAGGGTGGCAGGATTGTCAATCGATATGGTGGTGCCATCGAGCATATTAACCTTATATATTACTGAAGGCGCAGTGACAATAAGTTCGAGATTGTATTCGCGCTCTAGTCGCTCTTGTACGATTTCCATATGCAATAGACCTAGAAAACCGCAGCGGAAGCCAAAACCCATGGCGCTGCTGGTTTCCGGTTCGTATTTCAGGGCAGCATCCGAAAGCTTTAACTTATCGAGGGCCTCCCGCAAATCGGGGTATCGGTCGGCGTCAATTGGGAAGAGCCCACAGAAGACCATCGGTTTGGCTTCGGTGTAACCAGGCAGGGGTTCGCTGGCGGGGTTATTAAACAAGGTGATCGTATCTCCGACTCGGGCATCGGTCACGGCCTTGATCGATGCGGCAAGGTAGCCCACTTCGCCAGCATGCAGGGAGTCCACCTGGCGTTGGTCCGGTGCCATGACACCGACTTCATCAAGTTCATAGGTTTTGCCACTTGCCATCAACAAAACCTTGTCTTTACGGGAAATAGTGCCACTTATTACCCTGAAGTAAACGATTACACCCCTATAGGCGTCGTAATAGGAATCAAAAATGAGCGCCCGCAGCGGTTCTGTTGGCCGATCGGTGGGTGGGGGCACCCGATCGACAACCGCCTGCAGAATTTCAGCAATTCCGAGGCCTGTTTTGGCGGAACAGGCGATGGCGTTGCTGGTGTCTAGACCAATGATCGATTCAATTTCTGCGCTGATGCGCTGGGGGTCGGCACCGGGTAAGTCGATTTTGTTGAGAACTGGAATGATTTCCAGATCATTTTCCAAAGCAAGATAAACATTCGCTAAGGTTTGGGCCTCAACGCCCTGGCTGGCATCGACAACGAGCAGTGCGCCCTCGCAGGCTTGCAAACTGCGGCTGACCTCGTAGGCGAAATCAACGTGGCCTGGGGTATCAATTAAATTTAAAATGTAATTTTGCCCATCCTTGGCCGTGTATTCCATGCGGGCCGCTTGCAATTTAATTGTTATTCCCCGTTCCCGTTCCAATTCCATATTGTCAAGGAATTGATCCTGCATATCCCTGACAGCCACTGTGCCCGTTTCCTGCAGCAGACGGTCGGCCAGGGTGGATTTGCCGTGGTCAATGTGGGCGATTATACAGAAATTGCGGATCCGCGAGGCGGGAACATCGGTCATGCGGGGTCCGGATTTTGATCAGCGTTACTAGGATCCTAGGCAGGCGCCCGCAGCTGTCCAGCCCTGTTCAGCTGGGACTCCCCCTTCATTAGCTTGGGACTGTGGGCAGAGATCGGCAGCCATTGGCGGGCACCTGGGGGGTGGTTGGGCCTGGAAAGGGTGTTGCCGCTGGCAGCTGGGCCTGTGCAGCTTGGCATGCTGGCCAGGTCATGGCCGTAATTTCGCTTGAGATAAGGCCTGCAACCATGCCTAAATTTTTGCAATTAGCATGAAATTGCAGAGAACAAGCTTTTATCGACGCTGCAAGATAGGGTTTATGCTAGAATTCATCAGTATTCCAATCGGTGCTAGTGGCCTCGATTATTTTCGAGATCCTTTTAATTCTGATTCTGATTTTAGCTAATGGGGTGTTTTCAGGCTCGGAGATAGCGGTAGTCTCTGCTCGCAAGGTGAGGTTAGAGCAGCAAGCTGATCGGGGCGATCGAGGTGCCAGAGCTGCTTTACGCCTAGCCAATGCCCCCAATGAATTTCTTTCCACTGTCCAGATCGGCATTACGTTGATTGGTATTTTGAGTGGCGCCGTTGGTGGTGCGACTATTGCACAAAGATTGCGCCCGGTTTTAAGCGATATTCCCCTGTTCAAGCCCTATGCAGAGGGTTTGAGTGTGGCTTTGGTTGTCTCCCTGATCACCTATTTGTCTTTGGTGATTGGTGAACTTGTCCCAAAACGGATTGCCCTTAACGAGCCTGAGCAGATTGCCCGCTTTGTGGCTCGGCCGATGCGGTGGCTATCAGGTCTGACGGCGCCATTTGTTTATGTTCTTAGTATTTCGACGGACTGGTTGATTAAGTTCATGGGAATCAAGGATTCCCAGGAGCCTGGCATTACGGAAGAGGAGATCAAGGCGATGTTGCGTCAGGGTGCCGAGACGGGAGTTTTTGAAGAGGCCGAGCATGAAATGGTGCAAAGGGTCCTCCGTCTTGGTGATCGATCGGTGAAGGCTGTGATGACTCCCAGGACAGATATAAGCTGGATTGATAGTGAGGAACCTGTCCAGGATAATTTGGATGAGATTTTGGCCAGTACCCACAGCCGATTTCCTGTCGGCAAGGGCAGCTTGGATGATTGTGTTGGGATTGTGAGGTTGCGAAGTCTGCTGGCTGCCTATGTCAACGGCGAACCGCTTGATATCGAATCCATGTTGCAGCCGCCCTTATACGTGACTGCCGGCATGAGGGCCCTTAACGTAATTGAACAGTTTAAACAAACAGGGGTTCACATTGCCCTGGTCACAGATGAATTTGGCGGCATTGAAGGTTTGGTTACCCTTAATGATCTAATGGAGGCAATCGTTGGTGATCTTCCTTCGGTGGAAGATCGAGAGGATCCGATGGTTGTGGAGAGAGAGGATGGTTCATGGCTGCTGGATGGTGGCTTGGACCTATCGGAATTTAAGGATCTGGTGGAGGTTTCTTCATTGCCTGATGAGTCTTCCGGTACGTTTCAGACCCTCGGTGGTTTTGTCATGCACCGGTTAGGTCGGATCCCCCATGCCGGCGAACATTTTGAATGGAATAATTTACGTATCGAGGTTGTTGATATGGATGGAAAGCGGGTTGATAAGATATTGGTGATTCAAAAGCCGGCTGAGCCCCCGGATGAAAAGGATGAAGACTGATTGAGGTGTTGTGCTATTCCCTATTGTTTTTGAGTAACCTGATCAAATATACACGCATCTGATTCCGACTCTCTGCTCCTCTTAAGTCTTTCACCAAGATTATACCTAAACCTCAATTATCCAATCGCAACCAATCCTCTGCTTGCCGTGCTGCCCGCTCTTGGCCGAGACGATGGCCGCCACTAAAGGCTGCCATCGCTGTCAGCAATAACAGCAGGCTCGGCCCCCGGCTGCCCCCAGGGGTTGGCTGCGGCGATTGCAAACCCCCGGCAGGTGGGCTGATCGCTCCAAACATGGTGATCACGGCAAAGGTGACGCTGGCCAGGGCCGTTAAGCCATAGAGGCCGGGCAGCATGGTGCGCCGGCTGCGGGCGTGGATCCACAACGGCACGATTCCCAGCAGCGGCAGGCCGCAGGCCAGGGCCCACAGCCAGCGCCTGTTGGGACTATCGGCCAGTCGCCGGCGGCAGGCGCTGTTGAGAGCTTTTTCTCTGACTGTTAATTGATGGTTCATCGCCGGGGGGCACCGCGCCGTTGGGCCAGCACTGCCAGCACTTGGCGCCACTCCACATGGTGGTGGGCTAGGGCCACCTGCAAATGGAAAATCAAATCCGCCGCTTCACCGGCGATAGCGTCGGGGTCATCGTCCTTGCAGGCCATTACGAATTCGGCGCTTTCCTCACCGATTTTTTTGAGGATGCGATTATCGCCACCCGCCAGCAGGCTGTTGGTATAGCTATTGGCTTCGGGATTGTCCCTGCGCCCGGCGATCAGCCGCGCCAGTTCGCTGCAGACATCCGCCGGTGGCTGGGGCGCCTCTGGTCCCCCGCCGCTGGCGATCGGCCCTTCGGGCTTGAGGCCGTCGTCGTAGAAGCAGCTGCGGGCGCCGGTATGGCAGGCAGCCTCACCCACCTGCTCAATACTGAGCAGCAGTACATCGGCATCACAGTCGTATCGCAAACCCTTGAGCTTTTGGTAGTGGCCGCTGCTGGCTCCCTTGTGCCATAGCTGCTGTCGTGAGCGGCTCCAGTAATGCACTTCGCCACTGCCAAGAGTTTGCAGCAGGGCCTCGCGGTTCATCCAGGCCACCATCAGCACCGCACCATCGAGCCAGTCCTGGGCGACGGCGGGAATCAGCCCGGCCTCATTGAACCTCAGCATCGCAAGCAGTGGGTTCTGCTCGCCGTCCCTGACTGGTTCGACAGCGTTGCTGGGGGGCTGGGATGATGGCCAGGAGGAAGCCTCCACGTCGGGCACGTCTGTTTGCAGCGATCCTCTCCCATGCCCTCCCTTTCGGCCCATACCTGCAGCAAGTCCTTTAAAGATTTCCCCTGCAGCCATCGCCAGTGGCGACATGCTGGCCATTGCCGGTTTCTGCACGGCTACAGCCGCAGCTTCACATTCTGGTTCCAGGCCGAAATCCTTGATGCAAGCGGTTTTGTGGTGGATTTTGGCAGCCTGCGGCAGCTAGAGCAGCAGCTAATCGATCAGTTCGACCACACGGTGCTGGTGAACAGCGATGATCCCCTGATGGACCAATGGCAGGCCCTGCACGACCAAGGAGCACTCGATTTGCGCGTCATGGACAACGTGGGCATGGAGGCCAGCGCCGCCCTGATCTGGGACTGGGCCAATACCCTGCTTTTGCATCAGGAGGGGGGAAGGGCCTGCTGTTGGCGGGTGGAGGCCCGCGAAAATGAAAAGAACGCCGCTTGCTACACCGCCACCCCTGCGTGGTATTCATCAAACTCGCAATCAGCGCGCCAGGAGCCCTGGCCCGCCCCCTGACCCCCGCCCATGCAGTCCCCTTCGCCCGCCGCTGATGCCTCGCCGCCCCAGGCGTTGACTGTGCGCCAGCAGCGGCTGCTCGACGAGTTGGGGCGCAGTGACGATGAACTCTCGGGGCAGGAGCTCCATGCCCGTCTGCGCCATGGCCCCGATGCGATGGGCCTCGCCACCGTCTACCGCAACCTGCGGCACCTGCAACAACGGGGCCTGGTGCGTTCACGCCACCTGCCCACTGGCGAAGCCCTTTTCGCCCCCACCGAGCGCGATCGGCACCATCTCACCTGTGTTGATTGCGGTTTCACCCTGCCGTTAGCCGACTGTCCAGTCCATGGCCTCAAGCTGCCCAGTACCCAACTGGAAGGTTTTGTACCGCTGTTCCATACCCTCGAATTTTTTGGCCTCTGCGCCCCCTGCCGTCAGCGCCAGCAGACCTCCTGAACCAGGATCTGGCCCGAAATGCCGGCCGGCCCCTGCCTATCGTGATTAGATCCGCTGCCGGCGGGCTTTGCTACCGGTAGCTTCCCATTGCCCGCCGCCGATGACCCCCATCAGCCCAGGCACCAGGACCTCTGCCCCTGGTGCCCTAGTCGCCCCCGTGGAACCCGTAAACGCCCCCCTGCCTGTCACAATTTTGACCGGGTTTTTAGGGGCGGGCAAAACTACACTTTTAAATCATATCCTCACTAATCAGCAGGGTGTCAAAACGGCTGTTTTAGTCAATGAGTTTGGCGAAATTGGTATTGATAACGACCTGATCGTTGCCACCGGCGATGACATGGTTGAATTGAGTAATGGTTGTATTTGTTGTACTATTAATGGCGAGTTGCTTGAGGCTGTCTATCGTCTCTTAGAGCGCCCAGAAAAGTTGGATTACTTGGTGGTCGAAACCACCGGCTTGGCCGATCCCCTGCCCGTGGCCATGACTTTTCTCGGTAGTGATCTACGCGATTTGACCCGCCTCGATTCGATCATTACCCTGGTGGATGCCGAGAATTTCAGCGAAGATCTACTCCAGGGCGAGGTCGCCCGTGCCCAGATCGTTTACGGAGACATGCTTTTGCTCAATAAGTGCGACCTTGTCAGTGAGGAGCGGCTGCAGCAGCTCGAAAGCCAGTTGCGTGAGATCAAGACGGATGCCCGCATTCTCCGCTGCGTCAAAGGGGAGGTGCCCTTACCGTTGTTGCTCAGCGTTGGCCTGTTTGAAAGTGACCGGGTGGCGGCGCAGCAACAGCATGACGATTGCGACCATGACCACGGCCATTGCGTCCATGAGGAAGGCGAGCCCCATGCTGACCACGGCCACGGCCACAGCCACAGCCACAGCCACAGCCACAGCCACGACCACGACCACGACCACAGCCACGACCACGACCAGCACCCTGATCACCAGGCCATCGAAGGATTCACTTCCCTGTCGTTTAGCAGCGAAGGCCCCTTTGCCCTGCGCAAGTTCCAGAACTTTCTCGATAACCAGCTACCCGCCAACGTTTTCCGGGCCAAGGGAATTCTCTGGTTCAACGAGAGCGAGCTTCGTCATGTTTTTCACCTCGCCGGCAAGCGGTTCTCCCTAGATGACAGCGATTGGAGCGGCCCGCGCAAAAACCAGCTCGTACTGATCGGTAAAGGTCTCGATCACGCCCGCTTGCGCCAGCAGCTCCAGGCCTGTGTCGCCCGCGATGCCGGCAAGGGATTCGGCTGATCACTCACCCATGGCTGGGAAGCCACTGATCACGCCAGGGCCCCTGATCCAGGCCGAAGTCCAACAGGGGTTCGGCAGTTATCACTACCAAATGGGCTCCAGGAAGGGTTAGGGTTGATCACCGATCCCTGTATCCATGAGCGACCTTTTCTTTGCAGGCTTGGTGCTTGTTGTGCTCGCTCTGGTGGTTTGGTTGGGTTTTGATTCCGATGATGACAACGGTGGCGGTGGTCTCATGCAACCTGCCCTGATTCCGATTCGGGTCCAGCAACGCTGAACTTGGCAATCACCTAAAGATCCCAGCGACTGCCTCAGAAGCCAGCGACCTTTTCCTGCGGCGCAGCCCAGATAAATCCTTTTTTCACAACCCGTCTAGCCTCAACCAGCCCCCAGTGGCACTCTCTCAAGCAGTTGGGGGGCAACCCGCATTCCGGGCTCACCGTTTGGAACCTCAAGCAGCCGCGAAGAGCGGATCCGCGAGAGCAGCCGGGTGGTGGTGACGCGGGTGGTGCCAATCAACTCGGCGATACGTTCGTGGGTCAGGCGAAAGGGCAGGTCGCACCAATCGCCGCAGCGACGTCCCAGTCGTTCCACCAGCAGGGCCAGCACGGCGTGGAGCCTTTGCTCGGCGCTGCCCAAATGGCGAATGCGCAGCAGTTGCAGGGTCCATTCGTTGACCGGGTCATAGCCCTGGCCCTCAATGACTGTGGCGTCGCTGCGGAAGCACAGGGCGGTCAAGGCTTCGACGCAGACCCCCTCACTGCAAAGACGCTCGGTGCGCAGCTGGTCGCCAGCCTGCAGAAAAGCCAAGGTCATGCCTTGGGTTTCGGGGCAGGGGCAGTAGACCCGCGCTATGCCTTCGATCACCTCAAGGCAGCCCCCGCCGTAGCCGGGGCCTGAACCAATCAGGACGCTTTGGCCAGGATTGACGCGGATGCTGCTTGGGCTCACGGGAGGGTACGGGGGAAGCGGTGCCAGGGGCGATGGCTGGGGTGCCAGCCGGCCTCTTGCGAATGACTCTCAACCTAAACAAGCCACCGGTCCTTTTGCAAGAGATTCGCATTAGCAATCGGGTCGAGGGGGTGGCAGCTGCCCCAGGATGACCAAATTGCTTCAGCCAACCCTGCCCCTCCATGGCCTTCCGTTTTTTCCGTAGCGCCCGACTCAGGCCCTGGCGAATCAACGACGACAAGCCCCTTGGCTTTGAAGCCAGTCTTGAGGACTGGCAGCGAATCCGAGCGGCCTTGCTTTACATGGGCCGGGATCTCCAGCACCGTTCATTTGCGGTGACTGCCGAGCGGCGCCCCCTGCTCTGGGAGGAACAGGACCGTTGCCTCGCCCTGGCGGAGCGGTTGGAGCGCCGGCTGCAAGCAGGGGCCGATGGTCCCGCCCAAGGCGGTTGAGTTTTGTTAAGCTGGCTTCATGTTGCTGGCTAGGCCATGGGTGAGCTGATCGACGTTGGATCTCCAGGTCTGGCCTCCGCTGCATTTGTGCCGATGCTGATCGCTTTGGTGGCGGTTGTTCTTTATGGACTTTTCAGTTCCGACACCAAGAACGATGACGATGATTCCTCCCCAGGCGGTGGCCTGATGCAGCCCGTATCCTGAGATTTACCACTGGCCTATTGATCAGTTCTGACTTTGCCGATAGGCCCTAGGTACAAGCACTAGAAACAGCATCCACCAGGCGGCAATGGCGATGAATACCAGTGCGGTGATCCAGATTGTTTGTAGCAACCACCAGCTGCTGGCAATGGCGACCAATCCACTCAGCACAATAGTCCAGGGCTGACACCACCAAGGTTTTTGATCCCAAAGCGATGCGGGCGGTTTAGGTTCCAATTCCATTTTGGCGCCTAATGGGTAGAGGATTGGCTAGCCCGCTTAGGGTTTGCTAAGGGCCGCAGGAATGTTGGCAGTTCCCGGTTGGTAAACGGGGCCTGCTTTGCTGCCCACCATTCGCAATTGCATCATCAGGGTGGATTCGGCTGTCTTGTACTGGGGATCCTTCGAGGTGCCCAAGTCCTCAAGTTTTAGGCGCTTGGCATCGTCTTCGGTGAGCTTGACGGAGACATCCGGGGCAATGCCATGTTTGTGGATGTCGCGGTTGCTGGGGGTGAGGTACTTGGCGATGGTCACGGTCATGCCAGAACCATCGGAGAGGGGGCGCACCGATTGGACCAGACCCTTGCCAAAGGTCTTTTGACCCACCAGCAGGGCCCGTTTGTTGTCCTGAAGCGCTCCAGAAAGGATTTCGCTGGCACTGGCGGATCCCTCGTTGACCAACACCACCAATGGCTTGTTGGTGATGGCGTGGCCATTGGCCCGCTTGATGTCCTGAATGCCGTCGCGGGTTTTGGTGGAGACGATCACACCTTCATTAAGCCATTGCCGCGCAATTTCGATACTGGCCACCAGTAAACCGCCAGGGTTGCTGCGCAGATCCAGCACGTAGCCCTGCACTCCCTGCTGCTCCAAGTCCTTGAGGGCTGCCTGGGTGTCCTTGCTGGCGTTGGCATTGAACTGCTTCAGCCGCAGGTAACCAATCTTGACTCCATCTGGGCTTACATTGACCCTGTGTTCCACCGCGTGGATTTCGATCAGTTCACGCTGCAGCGGCATCTCTAACAACTGGCCCTTGCGCCGCAAGGTCAATTTCACACTGGTACCGGCTTTACCGCGAATCAACTTGACCGCATCTTCGGTGCCCATCCCCTTGGTGTTTTGGCCGTCGATCGAGACAATCACATCTCTTGGTTGCACGCCAGCGCGGGAGGCGGGTGAACCCTCAATCGGGGCTATAACTACTAATTCCTTAGTTTCTTTGTCCACAGTTAGCTGAATGCCCACCCCGGAAAGCTCTCCTGAGGTATCAATTTGCATTTCCTTGAATTCCCTGGGATCGAGAAAACGGGTATAGGGATCATCCAATGTCGCAAGCATGCTGCGGATGGTCTCGTAAGCATCTTTATTGGCTGGATAGCTACGCTTCAGCAAATCACGACGCATTACACGCCATTTTTCCTGGTTGTATTTGCCGGTGGTATCTAGATAATCTCGGAAGACGATTTGCCAGGCCTGGTCCATCACCTCTTTAGGGCTATCGGCAATCGTCACGGCCGGTGCGCTGGGCGTCAAGGCCATTTCTCTGGCCAGTACGGCGGTGGTGGCGCAGGCGCCCATTCCAACAAGCACCAACAAACCGGTGCGTCCACTCCACATGGGAGCCTCTTGGTGTGATCGTTCCTACAACGTAGCGCCGGGGCTTACCTGCTAAGGGGGGCTCAAGGGTCAACCCAACGGCCGTCCTCGCGGATCAGGGAAATCAGCGCTTCTACCCCTTCGGCTTCGCTGACGCGGCGAATCTCCTCGCGACCGCGGTAAAGCGAGATGGTGCCAGGGGTTTTGCCGACATAGCCGTAGTCGGCGTCGGCCATCTCGCCTGGTCCGTTGACGATGCAGCCCATCACGGCGATATCCAGGCCGGTGAGGTGGGCGGTGGCGCTGCGCACCCGATGCAGCACCTCTTCGAGGTTGAAGAGGGTGCGGCCGCAGCTAGGGCAGGCCACGTATTCCACCATGGTTTTGCGCAGCCCCAGGGCCTGCAAAATCGAGTAGCAGACAGGGATTTCTTTCTCTGGTGCCTCGGTGAGCGAAACCCGAATCGTGTCACCCAGGCCCTCCGAGAGCAGGGTGGCAATGCCAGCGGTGCTTTTGATGCGGCCGTAGTCACCGTCTCCGGCTTCGGTGACGCCCAGATGCAGGGGGTACGGGAATCCCTCGGCATCCATGCGGTCGGCCATCATCCGATAGGCGGCCAGCATCACCGGTGCCCGGGAGGCCTTCATTGACACCACGATATTTTGGTAATCGAGCCGGTCGCAGATGCGGATGAATTCGAGCGCCGATTGCACCATCCCCAGGGGCGTATCGCCGTAGGTGAACAGCATGCGTTCGGCCAGGGAGCCATGGTTGACGCCGATGCGCAGGGCCTTGTCCTGCTCTTTGAGCACGCTTACCAGGGGTTCGAAGGTGGTGGCAATTCGCTCGCCGATGGCGGCGAATTCCTCGGGGCTGAATTCGCTGCGGCCCGGATCGGGCTTGTCAAACACAAACAGGCCCGGGTTGATGCGCACTTTGTCGACATGCTGGACCACCTCCAGGGCGATCTTCATGCCGTTGTGGTGGACATCGGCCACCAGGGGCACCGGTTTGTAGCTGTCTTCGAGGCGCTTGCGGATCTCCCCCACCGCCTTGGCATGGGCCAAGGAGGGCACCGTGAGTCGCACGATCTCGCAGCCGGCCTCATGCAGGCGGCGGATGCCAGCGGTGGCCCCCTCGATGTCGAGGGTGTCCTCATTAATCATTGACTGCACCACCACCGGATGCTCGCTACCGACCCAGACATCGCCGACCCGCACGCTGCGGGTTTTGCGGCGGCTAATGGTGGTGGCGTAGCGGGGGTTGTCGGCCCAGGGCGGGCTGGTGGTGGCACCGGCCGGCGGGACGGCTTCGGCGGCCTCGGCCGGGGCAGCGTCAGGGCGGGACGGGGCGGCAGTCATCGCGGGTGGCGGCGCGTGGCCAAAGCCTGTCACAAAGGCTGGAGGATTGGCGAAGGGGGCTGCGTCAATGGCTGGGCCTGGCATGGCCTACCCCATCACCACCCCGCCCAGCGCACCGTTTCGCCGTAGCCCTCCAAAGTGCGATCTGCCGTGAGCAGGCCCAGCCGCTCACGAGTTGCCTTGGCGTGGCGCGGGCTGAGTTTGGAACGGGACAGGCCGCACGAGTGGCTTGCCGGCGCGGGCGATCACCACCTTCTCACCGGCCAGGGCCTGGTCGACCGAGGGGGAAAGGTGGGTCTTGGCGTCGGAGTGGCCCATTGGCACACTACCGGTAGCGTGGTGTTAGGGGCAGTGGCGTATGCGTATCCAATGCAAGGATTACTCCCCCAGCCGCTGTCGTACCGCCACCAGATCGGCCCGGGTCAACCAGCGGGGCGATCCCTCAGTCTCCGAGGGATTCCGTAGCAAATAGGAGGGATGCAGCAGCGGCATCAGGGCTATGCCTCCCTCTCCCATGGCGGGCCACCGGATCGGCGATCGGGGGCTTTGAGCTTGCTTCCCTTGGGCTGCCTGGTTGGGGCTCGGCCGGTCTGACCCTTGGCTGGCTTCCAGGTGCAGCCATTGACCCCGCAGCTTGGTGATGCCCCCCTTGACCCCCAGCAGCGCCTCCAGGGCCGTGGCCCCCACCAGCAGCACCAGCTGGGGCCGCACCATGGCGATCTGGCGCTCCAACCAGGGCCGGCAGGTCT
>JBKDVK010000177.1:0-5190 GCA_046338875.1 Cyanobacteriota bacterium
CTGCCTTTGCTTGTAGTTGTAGGTGTTGTGATCGCCTCGCCAAGCCTGCCCGGCTCGATTGGGGATGTGCGACTGGCCATCCCGACCACTGCTCTGCTCACCCTGATTTTCCTGCAACAGAGCTACCGCGCTGACATGCCCCCTCTTTCCTATCCCACATTTCTCGACTATCTTTATATATATGCCTATATTGTTTCAATCGCCTTCTTCCTGCTTTTCTGTTGGGGTACAAACTATTACCATCAATTCCAAGAAAGTGGCGAACTTGCAGCTGAGCAGCATATCAATAAAGTCGACTGGAAATTCCAACTGGCCGCCCTGATAACCCTTGCCATGCTGGTGCCACTCGCCTTTGTATTGCTCTAGGCATTTTCAAAAAACCAGCCGCCCAAATCGCCTTTGCTCCCCTCCCATCCCAGCTAGCCCACCTTGGGTGCAGTTGGAATAGGACCGCGCATTGTTTTGGCCCCCTGGCGCCCAGGCTGGTTCGGTCCACCCATCCATCCGGTTCGGTGCACCCATCCTGAGATGGGAGGACCGTACCGATGGGTTCGGTGCCAACACTCGGCGTTTGCGGCCACAGTTCATACGGTGACTTCAGCAAACCCGGCACGTCCGCTCACCAGGAGGTTTTGACGATGCATCCCACAGCCGAATTATTCACAGAAAATGCCTGGGGCGCCGTGGTGGGTGCCCAGCAGTTGGCCCAGCAGAAGCGCCAGCAGCAGATGGAAAGCGAGCATCTGTTCGCTTCGCTCCTGACCCAGCAAGGTTTGGCCAGCCGCATTCTCGAAAAGGCAGGCGTGGATGTGGGCAGCCTCAGCCAGAGGCTCGATGCCACCATCGCTGCCCAGCCCAGTCTGTCGGCCCCACCCGACAACATCTATCTCGGCAAGGGCCTCAATGCGGTGCTCGATCGCGCCGACGCCCTCAAGAAGGAGTTCGATGACGCCTACATCGCCGTCGAGCACCTGCTCTTGGCCCTGGCCGATGACGAGCGCCATGGCAAACAATTGCTCTCCCAGGTGGGCAGCGACAGCCGCCGGCTGCGGGAGGCCGTCCTGGCGGTGCGGGGCAGCCAGAAAGTCACTGACCAGAACCCGGAAGGCACCTACGAATCCCTACTCAAATACGGCCGCGATCTCACCGAAGCGGCCAAGGCCGGCAAGCTCGATCCGGTGATCGGCCGCGATGAAGAAATCCGCCGCACGATCCAGATCCTCAGCCGCCGCACCAAGAACAACCCAGTCCTGATCGGCGAACCCGGGGTGGGCAAGACCGCCATTGTAGAGGGCCTGGCCCAACGCATCATCAACGGCGATGTGCCCCAGGCCCTGCAGAATCGCCAGCTGATTGCCCTCGACATGGGGGCCCTGATCGCCGGCGCCAAGTACCGGGGTGAATTTGAGGAGCGGCTCAAGGCGGTGCTCAAGGAGGTGACCGCCAGCGAGGGGCAGATCGTGCTGTTCATCGATGAGATCCACACCGTGGTCGGGGCCGGTGCCGCCGGCGGCTCGATGGATGCCAGCAACCTGCTCAAGCCGATGCTGGCCCGGGGCGAACTGCGCTGCATCGGCGCCACCACCCTTGATGAGCACCGCCAGCACATCGAGAAGGATCCGGCCCTGGAGCGCCGCTTCCAGCAAGTGTTCGTGGATCAACCCACCGTGGAGGACACAATTTCGATCCTGCGCGGCCTCAAAGAGCGCTATGAGGTGCACCATGGCGTGCGCATTGCCGATAACGCCCTGGTGGCGGCGGCGGTACTCAGCAGCCGCTACATCGCCGATCGCTTCTTGCCCGACAAGGCCATCGACCTGATGGATGAATCGGCGGCGCGCCTCAAAATGGAAATCACCTCCAAGCCGGAGGAGATCGACGAACTGGATCGCCGCATCCTGCAGCTGGAAATGGAGAAACTCTCCCTAGGCCGTGAATCCGATGTGGCCAGCCGCGATCGTCTGGAGCGGCTCGAAAAAGAACTGGCCGAGTTGTCCGAACAACAGAGTGGTCTCAATGCCCAATGGCAGAAGGAAAAGGGCAGCATTGATGAGCTCTCTGCCATCAAGGAGGAGATCGAACAGGTGCAACTCCAGATCGAGCAGGCCAAGCGCAGTTACGACCTCAACCGCGCCGCCGAACTCGAATACGGCACCCTCGGCGAGCTGAATAAAAAACTGGCCGCCAAGGAAGCCGAGCTCACCGGGGCCCACAGTGGCAAGACCCTGCTACGGGAAGAGGTCACCGAGGATGATATCGCCGAAGTTATCGCCAAGTGGACGGGCATTCCGGTGAGCAAGTTGGTGCAGTCGGAGATGGAGAAACTGCTCCATCTCGAAGACGAACTGCATACGCGGGTGATTGGTCAACAGCAGGCGGTCACCGCGGTGGCCGATGCCATCCAGCGCTCCCGGGCGGGGCTGTCCGATCCGAATCGGCCGATTGCCTCCTTCCTGTTTCTGGGCCCCACCGGTGTGGGCAAGACCGAGCTTTCGAAAGCCCTGGCCGCCCAGCTCTTCGACAGCGAGGAGGCAATGGTGCGCATCGACATGAGCGAATACATGGAGAAGCACGCCGTCAGCCGACTGATCGGGGCGCCTCCGGGCTATGTGGGCTACGAGGAAGGCGGCCAGCTCACCGAAGCGGTGCGGCGCCGTCCCTACGCGGTGATCCTCTTCGATGAGGTCGAGAAGGCCCACCCCGATGTCTTCAATGTCATGCTGCAGATCCTTGATGACGGTCGCGTCACCGATGGTCAAGGTCGCACGGTGGATTTCACCAACACGATCTTGATTCTCACCAGCAACATCGGCAGCGCTTCGATTCTCGATCTCGCCGGTGATCCAGCCCGTCACGGCGAAATGGAGCGGCGGGTCAATGAAGCTCTGCGGGCCCATTTCCGCCCCGAATTCCTCAACCGGCTCGATGAATCGATCATCTTCCACAGCCTCAAACAAACTGAACTGCGCCAGATCGTCGATCTGCAGGTAAAGCGCCTGGCCCAGCGCCTGGAGGACAGAAAACTAGGCCTCAATCTGAATGCCGCAGCCCTCGACTGGCTGGCAGCCGTGGGCTACGACCCCGTTTACGGGGCCCGTCCGCTCAAGCGCGCCATCCAGAAGGAGCTGGAAACCCCGATCGCCAAGGCGATTCTCGCCGGTAGCTTCCCGATGGGCAGCACCATCGCGGTCGATGTCGAATCCGAGCGGTTGCGCTTCCGTCAAGCCGAGGTGGCCAAGCCAGCTTCCCCAGAAGCAGTGCTGGTCTGAAGGTAGGCAGCCAACGGCAAATGGCTTAGCTGCAAAGGGCCCCGAATGGGGCCCTTTTTTGGGTCTTGGCCTCAGGCCAGGGGGCCCAGGGGCTTGTATTCCTGCCCCGGAGCGAGCACGGGTCGGCGCGGCGCAAAGTTACCAAAATGCTCGCGGGCATTGGCGAGGATCTGGGCTTCGCTGGGATGGGCCATCGACAGACTGTCGATGCCAACGATGCGATCGAGCAGATCGGGGCGGTGCTGCTGGAGGTAATCCAGCAGCACCAGGCGCATGTCGCTTTCGCCGCTGCCGTGGCCCAGCAGCAGCACCCCATCGGCAGCGGCCATCGCCGCCACGATCTGGGCTAGATATTCACTGTCAATCGGCGCCCGTTGGCCGGCCTCGTCCCGATCGTGACGATGGGTGAGGGATTCGCGGCCGGCCCAGCCACCATGGGGCTTGAGCACCGCATGCTCGACCCCATCGCCCTCCAGCTGCAAAACGTCGGTGTGGTGGTGGTCGAGATGCAGAACCAACCGATGACTTTGATCGCCCCTGGGAGAAGCTGCCTCGGGCTCGGGATGCTCGGCTGTGACCCCAGCCTCCTGGAGCAGGTGGCGGACGCGCAACATGGCCTCGCTATCAAGATCGGGGGATTGGATGCCGCAACCGAGTCGAATCCAGGTTTCCTGGCCGCCTGGCATGACAATCTTCAGACGTCGGCCATCCAGTTCACTGACCTCGGCGCCCAGCGCCCTCAACAGTGCCTCCACTTTGGACACCCGCACCCCGTGTTGCAGGGGGTGGGCGTAGAGGGCCGCCAAGGTACGCAGATGGTGGCGTTGCATCGCAAGGGGTGAAGCGGCTGGCTTGACCCTATCCAGCTATGCAGAGGAGATCGTCTGTACTTAACGATCAACGGAAACTATTTTTGCTTGTCTTGCGTCCATTTGCATTTACTCATTCCACTTTTAAAACATCCACCGGTCCCTCACCCAGCCGGTTGAGTTCATCGGCAGCCCGCAGGGCTGCCTCGTGGGTATGGAACAGATAGGCCCCGTCGGAGTCATCCACCTCAACCACGCCTTGGTGGACTTGTTCTATGGCCAAATAACGGCCGCTGGCGAGGCGCTTGAGGGCATAGCGCTCAGGTTGGGTGCAATCCATCGGGTGAGCAGGATCGATTTCCGGGGACCAAAAGTGCTGCATGGGAGGACCTTGCTGCTTGAATTCTCACAGCAAAGAAAAGACCTTAGGGTCAACAAGCGCCGCTTCGCTTGCTTGGCTGCCCTGCTTGCTTGGTAAATCAGTTTACTTGGTAAAGCCGTTTGCTTGGTAAAGCAGTTTACTTGGTAAAGCCGTTTGCTTTGTCAACCTGTTTGCTTTGTCAACCCGCTTGCTTGATCAACCCACTTGCCTGGTCAACCCACCTGCCTGGCCTGCGCAGAGGTTGGGCCCGTTGGCTGTGGGGGCAGATTGACTGAGAGAATCAGGGCTGCCTACGCACTTTTTTGCGGATGTACACCGATTGGTCCTCCGTCATCCTGCTGCTGCTCACTGCGGTCCCCCTTGGCGTGGTGGTCGGCGTGACCGGTTTCTTTATCTGGAAGCAGCAGGGGAAGAGACGGGCCTGACCAAGGGGATGAGCAAACCCTTGGTGCTAGGCGGTGATCCCTGGCCCAGGCAGACAAGGCAAGTGCGGTAGCTCTCGCTGTTCTTACGCAAAATGCCACTGCCACCGCAGTGCTGACAGGGCTTTACGGCAAAGGCTTGGCCTTGCTGCTGCGAAAGGATTGCCGCGGCCGCTGGGCCGGTGCCTTTGGCCACCTGGCCAAGGTCTTGATTCGCCGCTGGAGGCTCTGGGGATTGGTTCGTGTGCATCCGAACACTGTGCCCCCAAATCACGGCCTCAAATCAGAAATCTTTCTGCAGAGTTGCT
>JBKDVK010000178.1:0-2597 GCA_046338875.1 Cyanobacteriota bacterium
TGGTGATCCCCGCGCCGCTGCGGCGCTCGCTGGGGCTGAAGGAGGGTGATCGGCTGGTGGTGCGCCAGGACGCAGGCCGCTTGGTGCTGGAGAAGCCGGATCTGATCAAGCAACGCCTCAAGGCTCGCTTTGCTCAGATCCCCGCCGAACGCGGACTCGTGGACGAATTGATCGCCGAACGCCGCGAACAGAGCCGGCGGGAGGGTGGGGGATGACGGTGGTGCTGGATGCCTCAGCCCTGCTGGCTTATCTGCGCCAGGAGTCCGGCGCCGAGGAGGTGGATGGGCTGTTGGCCGACGCGCGGATGGCCAGTGTGAACTGGGCTGAAGTGGTGCAGAAATCGCTCTCGGCGGGGGTGGACGTCGAGGGTATGCGGGAGGAACTGCAGGTCCTGGGAATGCTCGTGGTGCCCTTTCTCCCAGAGGATGGCGAGCGGGCTGGTCGGTTGTGGCCGCTCACGCGGCAGCAAGGCTTGTCGCTGGGAGATCGCGCTTGCCTGAGCCTGGGATGGCGGCTGGGCCTCACGGTGGTGACCTGCGATCGGGCCTGGGCCCAGTTGCCGCTGGAGCAGGAGATTCAATTGCTCCGCTGACATGCAGCGGCTGCAGCCTGGCGGTGGGTCGCGGACGGGTGGCTGCGGCAAGTCCGCTGAAGCTGAGGACGGCACCGACGAAGAAGACCGTCAGTTGCGCAGCGTGCGGAGCTGCTCCTCCAGGCTGTCCATTCGCTGATGATTGGAGGGCTTGGATGCAGACGGGAGCGCCAGCGTCGGGCTCCAGCAGGGGGCGCAAGCCGCGGTGTCCCGGGCCATCATCCGGCCGCGCCAGGGTGGAGAAGCCGTGGCGGAGGCTAATCGAGGGCCTCACCGGCATCACTTTACCTCTGCCGTGCCAACCTGCTGGTAGGTCTGGGCCTGGATTTGACGTTGTGGTCGCCAGCGACAAGCTGTTTTATTGGCTGTTTCAGAACCAACCGGATCGGATCCTGCCGCTGCTGCCGGATCTGCCGGCTGATGCGAGCGGCTACAGGTTTTCAGCCCCGGTGCTTAAAGAGCGCGAATACCGGCTGGATGGTCTGTTCCTGCCGCCGCCGCAGCGGCCCGATCTGCCGGCCCTGATTCTGGAGGCCCAGATGGCTGCCGATCCGAAATTCCTGCGGGGGCTCTATGCCGAAAGTGCCCGGCTGCTGGAGCAGGAAACGGAGATCGACCACTGGCGGGTGGTGGTGCTCTGTCCTAAGCGGAACCTGAACTACAGGCGGCCCAAGGTGGTGGCGGAGTTTTTACGAGAACGGGTGGAGTGGATTGAGCTGCTGCCCGCCCAGCCATCCGATCAGCGGCCGTTGCTCCAGCAGGCCCTGGGGCTGCTACTCCAACCGGAAGCCCAGGTAGCCGCCACCAGCCAAGCGCTGCGGCAAAAGGTCAGCGGCAGCTCTCAGGCGGCAGAGCTCGATGACCTGATCGCCGCTATCCTGATTTCACGCTTTAGTGGACGATCAATCCAGGAGCTCTGCGCCATGGGCGGCATCACCCTTGAGGATTTCACCGAGAGCGTGGCCTATCGGGAGATCTTTGGGCGGGGTGAGGCCCGTGGCGTCGCCCTTGGTGAGGCCCGCGGCGTTGCTCTTGGCCAAGCCCAAGGAGAAGCCAAAGTCACCCTGCGCCAGCTAGTCCGCCGCTCTGGGCCCCTGAGCGCAGAGCAGGAAAGCTTGATTCGCAGCCTGCCGCTGCAGCGGCTGGAGGCCTTGGCCGAAGCCCTGCTCGATTTTGAGAGCATGGCCGATCTCGATGCCTGGCTGGCGGCCAACGTCTAAGCACACTGGTTGCCGTGGAATCAAGCCACACCAACGCCTTGACTCATGGGAATTGGTGCCCATCTGGTTGTCGCTTGGCTGGTGGGCCCGCAGCAGCGGCAGAACTCCGTTTGCCGAGACTGCACTCAGGTGCCAGGGGAGAGAGATTGTTCATGGCCTCGCCGAAATTAATGAATTCCCTTTCCACAGCAGAGCAAATCAGTCAATGATTGCAGTAATCATCCAGGCCGATGCCATTAATCGCCTCCAGGTCGTCAGCGGCAGCATCGACTATATCGAACAGTTCGAAGGATCGGCAGCCTAAAGCCTTCTGAGTAGACAGGCAGGCAGTTGTAATCAACAAATGTAATAGAGCGAGAAGCGAAGATGTCACCGTCGGCACATTCTGCCAACTTCTTATAATCCCGAAGTGAAGATATCCTGATTTCGTTGTTTCATATCAAGTGACAAGCCTCGGGGTGCGGGATCAAGCTTTTGTATCGCGGTGAACGGTAATAGACGGACCCGTATAAAACGACAGGAGCCCCGATGCTATTCCGAAAACCACTGCCATAACAGGGATCTGGCCATGCTGCCAGTCGGCATCCTAGGTTTTATACTGCAAGTGGAACCGTAAAAGGGTTTTTATGCGGATCCGCCCATTCAGCGTTGGACCAAGCCGCTGCGCGGCAGATTTCATGAAGTTAGCATAGGCAACTGCCAACAGCGGACAGGGCCCTATTTAACACACATTAACACAAGCAGAAGTTTTATCTGACTAGGCCTGGCTGAACAGTTGGGCGGTT
>JBKDVK010000179.1:0-19350 GCA_046338875.1 Cyanobacteriota bacterium
GGGGCTCACCACCGGCCCTGAGGGCCAACTCCTCACGCAACTCCTCAAGACCCATCAGCTCCTGCACCTGACGGCCCAGCGTGATCTCCTGCTCGTGGCTAAGCAAAGGCACACGGCCGATGTCGCGCAGATAGGAGCGCACAAGGTCCCCGTCAAGGGGGGCCATAAGGCGTTGACGGGCGGGTGACGCAGGCGGGTCGGTCGACAGGGAGTCAGTCGACAGGGGGTCAGTTGACAGGGAGTCAGTGGTCAGATCGAGCGGAAGCGCAAGGATCACGGGCCTTTGCCCAACGATGTGTGAAGCCTAACCTAAAGAAGTGTGAATTTCTCTCATCGTTTGCGCAAACGGCGGCCTGCGCCTCAGCCGCTGCCAAAGCGCGCCAACAGCCAGGAGGCGGTGCGCAAATAGATGAAAACCCCTGCCACGTCAGTGGCCGTGGTGATGAAGGGCGCCGACATCAGGGCCGGATCCAGTCCCAGGCGAGAAAAAAGCAAGGGCAGGGCGGCCCCTGCCGTGGCCGCCAGGGTGGTAATTGCCACCAAGCTCAGCCCAGCCGCCGAAGCCACGAGCGCGCTGCCGCCCATCTTCCAGGCCCAGGGCACAACCACCAGCGCCATCAACACGCCTAGCAAGGCCCCGGCCAAGGTCTCCCGCCCCACAGCCCGCCAGGCCCCCAGGCTCTGCAGTCGTTGGGTGCTGAGACCTCGAATAACGACGGTGGAACTCTGGGCACCCACATTGCCCCCAGTGCCGATCAACAGCGGAATGAAAGCGGCCAGCATCACCACCTGCTTGAGCACCCCCTGCTCGGAGGCGATCACCGCCGAAGTGCCGGTATTGGCAACCAGCAAAACCAACAACCACACCACCCGCCGACGGGCAATGGTGAAGAGGCCGCTGCGAAAGTAGTCATCGTCATCGCCCGCTTGAACGGCGCCAGCGGCATAGAGGTCACGGGTGGCCTCCTGCTGGATGACATCAATGACGTCATCCACGGTGATGATGCCCACCAAACGCTGCTCCCGATCCACCACAGGCACCGCCAGAAAGTCGTAGCGCTGTATCACCCGAGCCACCTCCTCCTGGTCAGCCTCGGTGGCGACGCTGACCACTTCTCGGGTCATCACATCACCGAGGCGATCCTGCGGATCGGCCGTTACCAGATCACGCAGGGACAGGATGCCAGTGAGATGGCGCGACGCATCTGTTATGTAAAGGCTGTAAACCGTTTCCGTAGCCTTCGCCCGTCGCCGCACGATGTCGAGGGCTTGGGCGGCACTGTGGAATTCCTTGAGGTCAATGAACTCATTGGTCATCAACCGACCCGCCGTTCCCGATCCATAGCCCATCATTTGGGCGGTGACCCGTCGCTCGGCGGGGCTCAGCCGCGTTAAAAGGTCGCGGACCACCTTGGCGGGCAGTTCATCAAAGAGCCGCACCCGATCGTCCGGGGACATCTGCTCCACCAGTTCCAACACCTCGCCAGAGCGCAGGCGCTCAAGCAGGCTCTGTTGCACTTCCGGATCGAGATATTCGTAGACCTCAATGGCCTCATCCTTTGGAAGCAAGCGGAAGGCCAGCGCCTGGCGGGTCTGGGGCAGGAGGCCGATCGCCTCTGCCGCATCCACCGGCTGAACCGGTTGCAGTAACAACTTGGCGCCGTCGTAGTTACCAGCCTGGAGAAGGCTTTCCAGCTGGCGCGCCACCACCTCGGCCACAGCGGAACCTTCTACCATCGCCCCAGGAGCCCGCACAGGCAGTGTATGGGGCGGGGTAGCCCCTTAGATTCGCCATCTCTACCAAGCAAAGCTGAGATGAGCGTCAACATTGCCGATGTGGTTGTCACCACTGCCAGCGGCGCACCCCAGCGATTGGGTGATCTGGCTGGCCAGGTGCTTTTGGTTGTCAATGTGGCCAGTCGTTGCGGTTTCACCGCCCAATACGAAGGCCTGCAAAAACTGCAGGAGACCTTTGGCGACCGCGGCTTCAGTGTGCTGGCTTTCCCCTGCAACGACTTCGGCGGTCAAGAACCCGGCGAACTGGAGGAAATCAAAACCTTCTGCAGTACGAAGTACGGCGTCACCTTTCCGCTTTACGCCAAGGTGCACGCCAGCGGTGCCACCACGGCCCCTTACGACACCCTGACCAAGGTGGAACCGGCCGGTGATGTGGCCTGGAACTTCGAGAAGTTCCTGGTTGGCCGAGACGGCACGGTGATCAAGCGATTCAAAAGCGCAGTCAAGCCCCAGGACCAGGAGTTGGTGGGCGCCATCGAAGAGGCTCTAGGCGCCTAAAGGCAGGGCGGCGTCAACCCTGCAGCCAGCCGCGCATGGCCCGGTCCCCCGGGCCCCGGGCCGCCACCCTCAACCAGCGTTGGCCGTTGGGGGCCCGCCAGGCACGCAACAGGGTTAGGGGCAAGCCTGACTCAAGCGCCACAAGCACAGGCGCCTCCGGTTGGGGGGCACATAGCAAGGCCACACCGGTGTTGCTGACCAATGGTTCTTCGGCACCTACTCGGCGACGCAGCTCAAGTGCACGGGTTTGGGCCCCACCGGCGGGTAGTGCGGCGGGTGCCAGCAAGGCAAAACCCAGTAGGGCAGCCCACTGCCAAGCCGACAAAGGTCGCAAAACGGGCTGGGCCGGGGAGGCTAGGGGAACCGCAGCGGACTGCATCAGGGCCGACCTCAGATATCGAGCTGGGCGAAATCAAGGTCGGCGCTGTGGGCTTCGATGAATTCTCGCCGGGGGGCGACCTTGTCACCCATCAAAATGGTGAAAATGCGGTCGGCCTCGGCAGCATCTTCAATCTCAACCCGCTTCATGGTTCGCGTACCGGGATCCATGGTGGTTTCCCAGAGCTGCTTGGGCATCATTTCACCAAGACCTTTAAAGCGCTGAATGGTGTAATTTGCCTTTTCGCCGAATCCGTCGAGCATTTTCTTGAGGTCGGCTTCGTTGTAGCAATAAGCATGATTTTTACCCCGCTCCACCTTGTAAAGAGGAGGGCATGCAATGTAGATATAACCTCCTTCCACCAGGGATTTTTGATAACGATAGAAAAATGTTAGCAACAAAGTACGGATGTGGGCGCCATCCACATCGGCATCAGTCATGATTACAATTCGATGGTAGCGAAGATTTTTTTCTTCAAATTCTTCGCCCTTTATGCCTAAGCCCAAGGCGGTGATCAATGCCTGAATTTCTGTATTTTTGTAGATCTTAGCATCATCAGTCTTCTCGATATTCAAGATTTTGCCTCGCAGGGGCAAGATAGCCTGGAAGCGACGATCCCTGCCCTGCTTAGCCGAACCGCCGGCGGAGTCCCCTTCGACGATATAAATCTCCGACTCGCCCGGATCCCTGGAACTGCAATCCGCCAACTTGCCTGGCAGGGTTGAACTTTCCAGTACCGACTTGCGGCGCACCAGCTCGCGGGCACGCCGGGCTGCTTCAGCGGCGTTGAAAGCCTGGATGGCCTTCTCAAGAATCAGATCGATGACGGTGGGATTGAACTCGAGATATTCACCCAGGGCCTCGCCCACCAAAGTATCGACAATGCCACGAACTTCCGTATTGCCGAGCTTGGTCTTGGTCTGGCCCTCAAACTCTGGATCGGGCACCTTGACCGACAGCACTGCGGTGAGGCCCTCACGGATATTTTCCCCGGCCAGATTCGTATCACTGTCTTTACGCTTGCCTCGCTTCTTGGCGAATGCATTCAGCGTACGGGTAAGCACCGTCTTGAGACCCTCAATATGGGTGCCACCATCAACGGTGCGAATGTTGTTGGCAAAGCCGAGAATACTGTCTGAATAGGCATCAACGCACCACTGCAGAGCGGCCTCGACTTGGACCCCCTCCTTTTCAGCATCAACATAAATTATCTCAGGATGCAGGGGATCCTTCTCGGCATTCATATACGCGACATATTCCTTGATGCCGCCTTCGTAATAGTAAATCTCCTCGTGGGGGCTGCCATCGGCTTCGAGAGAATCGACCCGCTCGTCTTGGAACTGAATCTTGACTCCGCCATTGAGATAGGCCAATTCCCTCAGCCGCGCCGAGAGGGTGTGGTAGTCAAAGACAATGCCTGAGCTAAAAATCTCAATATCTGGCTTGAACCGCACCTGGGTTCCTGTGCGTTCTGGATCGGCGGCCGGTTCCGAAGCCAGGCTGCCAATGGGGGCACCCCGCTCAAAACGCTGGCGATGCTTCTGACCTTGGCGATGGACGGTCACCTCCACCCATTCACTCAGGGCGTTGACCACGGAAATCCCGACGCCATGGAGGCCGCCAGACACCTTGTAACCCCCGGCCCCGAACTTGCCCCCGGCGTGGAGCACGGTAAGCACGGTCTCCAAAGCACTCCGACCGGTGCGGGGATGGATGTCGGTGGGAATGCCACGGCCATTGTCGGTGACGCTGGCGGAGCCATCGGCATGGAGCACCACCTCAATGGCGGTGCAGTGGCCCGCCAGGGCCTCATCAACCGAATTGTCGACCACCTCATAAACAAGGTGGTGCAACCCGCGCGGGCCGGTGGTGCCGATGTACATCCCAGGCCGCTTTCGGACCGGTTCCAGGCCTTCAAGCACCTGAATCTGTTCGGCGCCGTAGGCGGCATTGACCTTGCTGGCGTCGCTCATTCGGGAAATCCTGCGGACAGCCGCTTCAGGGCCCGAAAGGCCTCTGCTCAAGGTTAACTCTACCACTGGGGCCCCCAGGCGCCAGCCAGGGCCCTCTCAGGGGCGATTCAAGGCCTGGGTGCAATCGCCCCGTCAATGCCTCCCCGAAGGGGACCGGCCAAACTGGCGAGATGAGCCACCCCTCGCCCCCCCTCGTCATCGCCCTGATGGGCCCGACTGCGGGCGGCAAGACAGCCCTGGCCCTGGAGTTGGCCGAAGACCTTGATCTGGCAGTGCTTTGCATCGATTCTCGCCAGCTCTATCGCCAGATGGTCATCGGGACCGCCCAACCCACCGCCGCTGAACGGACCCGGGTCCGTCACGAACTCCTCGACCTGCGGGATCCAGACCAGCCCATCAACCTGCAGGAATTCACGCTTCTGGCCAGGGAAGCCATCGCAGCGGAGCACCGCCGCCGCGGCGCCGCCCTGCTGGTCGGTGGCAGCGGCCTCTACCTCCAGGCCTTACTGCAGGGACTGAGCCCCCCGGCTGTCGCGCCGCAACCGCAGCTGCGGGCCCAGTTCGGGACCCTGGGCCAGGCCTGCTGCCATGCCCTGTTGGCCGGCGCAGACCCCGGCTCCACTGAGCGCATCGCCGCCGCCGATGCGGTCCGCACCCAGCGGGCCTTGGAGGTGCTTTACGCCACCGGCAGGCCCGCCTCGCAACAACGCCACCGCCACCCGCCCAATTGGCGGGTGCTGGAACTGGGACTTGATCCCCCTGACCTTGGCGAACGCATCAACCGCCGTACAGCGCAGATGTATGCGACAGGCCTGGTGGCCGAAACAGAGGCCCTTTTGGCCCGCTACGGAACCGACTGCCCATTGCTGCAAACGATTGGTTATGGAGAAGCGAGCCGGCTGCTGGCCGGCGAAATCGACCGCCAGCAAGCCATCTCCCTAACGGACAAGCGCACTCGTCAGTTGGCCAAGCGCCAGCGCACCTGGTTCCGACGCCAGCACCGGCCCCACTGGCTCGACGGTGCGGATGTGGCAGCGCAAGCGCGTCAATTGGCGCGGCAAGGTTTAGGGTGAAGGTTAACTCGCCCCTGTGAATGCCTCCCCGTCCCCGTTTTGATCGCCGCGCTCCCGTGCGGGAGCTGCCCAACATCAACGACCGCATCAGTTATCCCAACCTCAGGGTGGTGGATGCCGACGGGAGCCAACTAGGAGTGATCACGCGTGAGGCCGCCCTGGATGTGGCCCGCGATCGTGAGCTCGACTTGGTTTTGGTGAGCGAAAAAGCCGATCCACCGGTCTGCCGGATCATGGATTACGGCAAATACAAGTTCGAACAGGAGAAAAAGGCCAAGGAGGCCAAGAAAAAGTCGCACCAGACCGAAGTCAAGGAGGTCAAGATGCGTTACAAAATTGATTCCCACGACTACCAGGTACGGATCGGACAAGCAGTTCGCTTCCTCAAGTCTGGTGACAAGGTCAAGTGCACGGTGATCTTCCGCGGTCGGGAGATTCAGCACACTGCCCTGGCCGAGCAGCTTCTGTTTCGGATGGCCCAGGACCTGGCTGACAATGCCGAAATCCAGCAGCCCCCCAAGCGAGAAGGCCGCAATATGATCATGTTCCTCAGCCCCCGTCGCCTGCCAGGGGGCAAGGTAGTGGCCAAACCGTTGGGCAAGGCCGAAGGCAAGCCAACCGAGTTGCGCACCATCGAAACCAGGGTCATCGAGACCAAGCCCAGCCCAGCCCTGGTTGCGGAAGATACGGAAGTCGCCACATCAGCCTCCTGAACCCAACCTGACCCGACTTTCTGGCCATGGCCAGAGAGTCGGGTCAGCCGAGGCTTTGGCCGAAAAACTTCAACATTTCAGCCCAAGCGAGGGCCGCAGATTCGGGGTGGTGGTCGGCGCGCTGGTCACATAGGAAACCGTGGCCGCCTGGCACCAGCAACAAACGATGCAGCCCTTGGCCGCTGGATTGCCGGCCTGCATTGGCTGCGCTCAGGGCCTGGTCCAGGGCCGCCACGTCCTGGGGAGGAATCAGGGCATCTTCCTTGCCGCAGACGCACAGGAGCCGGCCTCGCACCCCAGCCACCTCGTCCAGGGTGGGAGGGCCACCCCCTGGTCGCCCACTGACCACCCCGGCGCCGTAGAAGTCACAGGTGGCGGCAATCCCAGCAAGGCTGGCGGCCAACAAGGCGACATGACCACCAAAGCAAAAGCCAAGGCAACCGATCGGTGCCCCAGGGGCTCCGGCGGACCCCAGGGAGCCTTGCAGCCAACGCCGGGCTTGGTCCAGATCCTGCAACAGCTCAGGGGCCCTGGTGCGCTCCTTGTGGGACCTTCCCTCAGCCAGGGACTCGGGGCTGTAGTCGAGCTCCAAGGCGGGCGCGGTTCGACTGAACAGGGGCAGGGCCAGGGCCCCATACCCTGCAGCCGCCAAGCGATCGGCCACACCCCTGACCCAGCTATTCACGCCGAACACTTCTGGCAGCACCAGCAGGCCGGCCCGGGGCGTTGTTGAAGGGGGCGCCCACCAGCAGCGCAGGGGCACCTCCCCAGGCTGCTGCGGGGGGATTGAAACCCAGTGGCTCTCGGTAACGGCAGCGTCGCGCAGGGGGACGGTCAAGGGCACAGCGGGCAACCGGCACATGGTCCTATGCCAACGGGGCAATTGTCACCGGGGCCAAAGCTCCTTAGGGTGGCCAGCAGACCATCTGGCCCACGGCGTGCGATTCCACATTCAGCAGGAAAGCGACATCCCGGCTTCGACGCAGCTGTACAACCAGATCTGCTTCGCCATTGCCGCCCGTCATTACCCCCCGGGGCACCGGCTGCCAAGCACCCGCCAGCTAGCCATGCAGACCGGCCTGCACCGCAACACCATCAGCAAGGTCTATCGCCAGCTGGAGACCGATGGGGTCGTCGAAGCCATGGCCGGATCGGGCATCTATGTGCGTGACCAGCAAAAACCCCGCGAAATCAAGCCGCCGCCGGGCCTGCGCAGCAAAGCCCTGCCCGATATTGATCGGGAGGTGCGGCAGAGCATCGATGGCCTGCTCAACGCCGGATGCACCCTGCAGCAGGCCCGCGAACTGCTGACCCGGGAAGTGGATTGGCGACTGCGTTGCGGCGCCAGGGTGCTGGTGTCGACCCCACGGGAAGACATCGGCGCCTCGATGCTGATTGCCGAGGAGCTGGAACCGAACCTGGACGTGCCTGTGGAAGTGGTGCCCATGGAAGAGCTGGAAGCCGTGCTGGAAAGCTCCAGCAAGGGCACCGTGGTGACCAGCCGCTATTTCCTGCAGCCTGTGGAGGAGATCGCCCAGCGCCACGGGGTGCGCGCCGTGCCGGTGGATCTCAACGATTTCCGTCACGAACTGGATTTGCTGAAGGAGCTGCGATCTGGCAGTTGTGTGGGGCTGGTGAGCATCAGCCCGGGCATCCTGCGGGCCGCCGAGGTCATCTTGCACTCGATCCGAGGCAATGAGCTCCTGGTCATGACGGCCAATCCCGATACCAGTAGCCGGTTGCTCGCCCTGCTGCGGGCCGCCAGCCACGTGCTTTGTGATCGACCCAGCTTGCCGTTAGTGGAACAGACCCTGCGACAGAATCGGGCCCAGTTGATGCGTCTACCCGTGGTGCACTGTGCCCGCAGCTACCTGGGCACCGCCACCATCGACCAGCTGCGCAAGGAGATCGGCCTCCTGGCGGTCTGATGCGCTTTTTCACCACCATCCTCCCGGCGATGGCGGCCGACCTGGCCATCATCAAGGAAAGGGATCCCGCAGCCCGCAGCACCTTGGAGATCCTGCTTTGCTACCCGGGCTTCCATGCCTTGGTAATGCATCGCATCAGCCACCGTCTGTGGCGATTGCGTGTTCCCCTGCTGCCACGGCTGCTGAGCCAGGTGGGAAGGCTGTTCACCGGCATCGAAATCCACCCAGGCGCTCGCATTGGCCGTGGCGTCTTCATCGACCATGGCATGGGGGTGGTGATTGGCGAGACCGCGGTCATCGGCAACCACTGCCTGCTGTACCAGGGGGTGACCTTGGGCGGTACCGGTAAACAGCACGGCAAACGTCACCCAACCCTCAAGGAGAATGTGGTGGTCGGTGCCGGTGCCAAGGTGCTGGGGGCGATCACCGTGGGGGCCAACACCCGCATTGGCGCCGGCTCCGTGCTGCTGCGGGATGTCGCCTCCGACAGCACTGTGGTGGGCATCCCCGGACGTGTCATTCACCAATCCGGGGTGCGCATTGATCCCCTGGCCCACTCGGCCCTTCCCGATGCGGAAGCCAGGGTGATCCGCAACCTGATGGAACGCATTGACAACCTCGAAAGCCAAGTCAGCCAGTTGCAGGGTTGCCTGCGAGAGGTGGCGGCGGGGCGTCCCCTGCTGGAGGCCTGCGCTGGAAAAGCGCAAAACCTGCGTGATCGAGAAATCCTGGAATTTTTAGGTGAGGGCATACCTCCCCAATCCACCGCGAGCTGATCAACCCGATGAACACCCTTTACCGTTGCCGGTTGCGGGGGCGAAGCAAAGCACCATGGCCCATCTGCTGATTACCGGCGGTGCTGGCTTCATCGGCAGCCACGCCTGTCTGACGCTGCTGGAGGCGGGCCACTCGCTGGTGGTAGTCGACAACTTTGAGGGCAGCTCAGCGGAACCCTTGCAGCAAGTGGCCGCCCTGGCTGGTCTTGGTCCTCTGGAACGGCTGGCTGCGACCCAGTGGGGCACAGCGGAGGAGCCTCGAAGACTGCTGGTTCTGCAGGGGGATATCCGCTCCAGTGACGATTTGGACAGGGCCTTCAATGCCTCCAGCACAGCTGTGGTGGAGGCGGTGTTGCATTTCGCCGGCCTGAAGGCGGTAGCTGAATCCGTGGCCGAGCCGCTGCGCTACTGGGATACCAACGTGGCTGGCAGCCGCTGCCTGCTCCAGGCCATGGCCCGTCACAACTGCCGGACGTTGGTGTTCAGCAGCAGTGCCACCCTTTACGGCTTGCCTGACTCGGTGCCAATTACGGAAAGTGCGCCGGTGCGACCGATCAACCCATACGGACACACCAAAGCGGCCGTGGAGCAGATGCTGGCGGACCTAGCGGCCAGTCAGGCCGGCTGGCGCCTGGCCAGGCTGCGTTACTTCAATCCCGTCGGCGCCCATCCCAGCGGCCGCATCGGCGAAGCCCCGCTCGGGCAGCCCAGCAACCTCTTTCCCCTGATCAACCTGGTGGCCCAAGGGCAAAAACCGTGCTTGAGGGTTTACGGCAGGGACTGGCCCACGGCCGATGGCACAGGAGTCAGGGACTACATCCATGTCATGGATCTGGCCGAAGGCCACCTGGCGGCAGTGCACAGACTGCTCAACGCCCCTCCCCAACTCCTCACCCTGAACCTGGGGAGTGGCCAGGGCCATTCCGTACTCGAATTGGTGCGGGTCTTTGAGAAGGTGACCGGCCGGCCGGTGCCCTGGGAAGCTGCCGATCGGCGCCCTGGCGACAGTGCCTGCAGCATTGCCGACCCCTCCTTGGCCCAAAAAGTGCTCGGCTGGGCCACGACCCGTAGCCTGGAGGACATGTGCCGAGACGGTTGGAGGTGGCAGGCCAGCCACCCCCATGGCTACAAAAAGAGCGGCGAAACGGTTGGAACCTGAATTCAGGCGGAGGCCACCTCCTGGGGAACCTGGGGTTGGAACATGAACATAGAATAAATAACGTTACGACGCATCTGAGTCATCATCTCAAGGAACATATCATAGCCTTCATTCTTATATTCAATCAGCGGATCCTTCTGGCCGTAGCCCCGCAGGCCGACGGATTCACGCAAGGAATCCATGGCCTGTAGATGCTCGCGCCAGAGGGTATCGATTTGCTGGAGCACAAAAAATCGTTCTGCTTCGCGCATCAAGCCGGGACGCACCTGATCCACCTGGCCTTCCTTGATGTCATAGGCATTGCGCAACTGCTCCTGCAAAAAGGCCTTGAGTTCATCGATGGAAAGTCCCTGAAGTTGCTCTGGCTGCAGATCCTGGAGCAGATAGATAAACTCTTTAACCTTGTCCAGCAGGCGGGTCATGTCCCATTCTTCCGGGGGCAGATCGGGATTGACATAGGCATCGACAATTTCATTGACAGTCTTTTCGCCAAATTCAATAACTTGTGACTTGAGCTCCTTACCCTCAAGCACCCGACGCCGCACACCATAGACGGCCTTGCGCTGATTATTCATAACCTCATCGTATTCAAAAACCTGCTTACGAATGTCGTAGTAATAGGTTTCGACCTTCTTTTGGGCCCCTTCCAGGGAGCGGGTCAGCATGCCGGATTCAATGGGCATGTCCTCCTCAACCCGGAAGGCGTTCATGAGTCCGGCCACCCGCTCTCCGCCAAAAATTCGCAGCAGGTTGTCCTCTAACGAAAGGAAAAAACGCGTACTGCCTGGATCCCCCTGACGACCGGCCCGACCCCGTAACTGATTATCGACGCGTCGGGACTCATGGCGTTCGGTGCCGATGACATGCAAACCGCCAGCCCCACGGACCTGCTCCTCCTCCTGGCGCACGACCAAGTCGTATTCGGCCTTGACGCGGCCGATCATCTCGCGCATCCAGGTGATTTCCGGATTGTCCGAGGGGGCCTTTTCAGCCGCCTGGGCGATGCGATCTTCGAGTTCGAGCACCGTGAGACTGCGCTCTCCCCAGGTCTTGACGAGGTGGCTGGCCAATGCCGAAAGATCGTGCTCGGTCTCGGTTGAGAGGGCACAGGGGAAAAGGGTGCCCAAGGCCCTGGCCTCGCTGGGGGGCTTGGCAGCGGCGAGGGCAGCCTCGGCCCCAAAGCCAGCGGCGGGCGAAGCCGAAGCAGGCAAGGGCACGGGGGGCAGGTTGCCTGCGTCTGGTCGAACCAGGCGGTTCAGCAAGACCTCGCGCAACTTGAGACGGGCCATGTAATCACTGTTGCCACCGAGAATGATGTCCGTACCCCGTCCAGCCATGTTTGTGGCGATGGTGACGGCTCCGGCACGACCGGCCTGGGCAACAATTTCAGCCTCCCGCTCGACATTCTCGGGTTTGGCATTAAGCAAGTTGTGGGGAATCTGCTGCTCAGCCAACAGGCTGGAGAGCAATTCAGACTTTTCGACGCTGGTGGTGCCTACCAGAACAGGGCGTCCGCTTCGGTGGATTTCGGCCGTCTCCAAGGCCACCGCGCGCCACTTGGCTGGCTCGGATTTATACACCTGATCGGTCCAATCGGAGCGGGAGCGGGAGCGATTGGTGGGCACCACGGCAACCTCCAGCTTATAGGTTTTTTCGAATTCGACTTCCTCGGTCTTGGCGGTGCCGGTCATGCCGGCAAGGCGTGGATAGAGCAAAAAGAAATTCTGATAGGTAATGCTGGCCAAGGTCTGGGTTTCGGGCTGGATAGGCAGCTGCTCTTTGGCTTCAATCGCCTGATGCAAGCCATCACTCCAGCGGCGACCTGGCATGACCCTGCCGGTAAATTCGTCTACGATTACCGCATCCGTGCCGCGAACGATGTAGTTGACATCGTTAACGAAAAGCTCCTTGGCTTTAAGAGCATTATTGATAAAGTGAGCCCAGGGATCCTTCGGATCAAATAGATCTTGAACCCCCAGCAGCTGCTCGGCCCTGGCATAGCCCTCGTCTGTCAGGGTAACGTTTCGCTGTTTCTCATCTACTTCATAATCACCCTCTGGGTCAATTCCGTCCTTACCCATTTCGGCAGAACGAATCAACTGACTGGCAATTTCCGCTGCCGCTCGATATTTCTCTTGGGGGCGTTCAACCTGTCCAGAAATAATCAGGGGCGTACGCGCCTCATCGACAAGAATCGAATCGACTTCGTCAATGATGCAAAAATGGAAATCGCGCTGCACCACTTCGGCGATGTCATTCGCCATGTTGTCGCGCAAGTAATCAAAGCCCAGCTCGGAGTTTGTGGCGTAGGTGATATCGCAGCCATAGTTGCGCTGCCGCTCAGCCGGCGGCATTTCCTGCTGGATCAACCCGACGGAAAGCCCCAGGAAGCGGTGCACCTGGCCCATCCACTCGGCGTCGCGGCGAGCCAAGTAATCATTCACCGTGACCACATGAACCCCGCGCCCCGTCAGGGCGTTGAGGTAGGCGGGCAGGGTGGCCACGAGGGTCTTGCCTTCACCGGTCTTCATCTCGGCTATCTGGCCGTCGTGCAGCACCATGCCGCCAATCAGCTGGACATCAAAATGGCGCATGCCAAGCACCCGCTTGCCAGCCTCGCGGACCACCGCGAAAGCCTGGGGCAGCAGTTCGTCCAGCAATTTGCGCTCCCGGTTGGCGCAGGCTTCTGGAGTGCCACCGCGGCTGCGAGCCTGATCGAGCTTGGCGCGAAATTCGGCGGTCAATCCCCGCAACTGGTCGTCGCTGAGGGGAGTGATCTCCTCCTCAAGCAAGTTGATGTCGGAAACAATTGGCTGGTAGCGCTTCAGCTTGCGGGTATTGGGGTCACCCAGCAGCAGCTTGAGCATGTGAAACAACCAACCTTGTTTAGGCATTCTACCATCGCCAAAACACTGGTGTTGCCTTCAAAAGGCTGATGGGGCAAGGGGTCCGGTGCAGAATTGATCGGGAAACCGCCTCGGTCGTAGCGTGCGCCTTGGCTGCCATGCGCCCTTGGGCCTGCCGATTGAAATCCTGCGCCATGGTCCTGGAGCCCCGGCCCTGCGCCTGGGATTGGGCCCTGGCTGGCGACCAAGTCAGTCCCTAAACCAACTCCAGCACCTTTTCCAAGACAACAGCTTCTGGGCGGCTGGACGTTCACAAAGCGACCTGCGTCGAATGCTGCGGGGCAGCGAAGCGGCGGTCAGTGCCTGGCAGGGCCACCGCCTGGTGGGCTTTGGCCGGGCCACCAGCGACGGCATCTTCCGGGCCGTGCTGTGGGATGTGGTCGTCATCCGCGATCTGGAGGGGCAGGGGCTGGGCCGCCGACTCGTGGAAACTCTGCTGATGGCATCGCCAGTGGCCGCTGCCGAGCGGGTTTACCTGATGACGACTAACAGCCAGGGCTTTTATGAACGGCTGGGCTTCCGGGAAGTAAGCATACAAAAACTGATGCTAAAATCAGAAAAAAATTAGCCAACTCCAGCAAAAATTAAGTTATTGACGATAAACAAGATAAAAATACCTTTAAAGCGGATGAAGAGATTCGAACTCTCGACCCTCTCCTTGGCAAGGAGATGCTCTACCACTGAGCTACATCCGCGCTGGGTGATCCATAGCTTGCTGGCCAAGAGCGGCCGTGGGCTGGACCTGGCCGGCATTCACCGGCCTAATGAGCATGCCCCATGGGGGGCCCCTCGGTCAAATGGGGGCGGTGCTGCGCCGGATCGGCGTGAATGAACAGCTGGAAGCAGGCCCCATAAAGTCGTCAAGAGGCGACGGCGGCAAGGCATGTGGTGGCGAACTCCCTGGCTGAGACAGCGACGGCTGCTTATGGGACTGGCCCTGTTCGACAGCCTGCTGCTCCTGGGTGCATACAACAGCCTCTTCCTGCAGCGTTTCGACCGCTGGGCCGGCGTCACCGGTTCGATCGTGGGACTGATTGTGCTCTGGGTGGGTGTGTCCTACCTGCTGGGGCGCTACTCCAATCCCGACCAAGGCCAGCGGGATTCCCAGCGACGTCGACTCGGGGCCACCGCCGTGGTCGCCCTCCTGGTGCTCGCCATTGTTGTCGTTGTTCTCAATTGGGGTCTGAAGGTTCAAGATCCGCGAACCTTCCGAAGCTTCATCCTGCCGCTGCTGGCGACGGTCACGCTGGCCTCTGGAACCGCGCAGCTGGTCACAACTAGGCTGCTGAGTAGGCGCCAGGTCTGGCTGCTGGTGGGGGAGGCAGCAGAGCTGAACCTGGTTAAGTGCGAACTAGAGCGTGACTGCGGGGAGTCACTGCTAAAGCCCTACTACTGCGACTGCAGGGCACTCGAACCGGACCTCGATGCATTCCTGCTGACGGTGGATGGCATCGCAGTCAGCGAAACCGCCGAACTGAGCGATGCCCTGCTGCAGAGGTTGCTGGCCAGACGGGCACGGGGCGCCAGCGTCTGCAGCCTCGTCATCTGGGCCGAACATCACCTCCAGCGTGTGCCCCCGGAACTCTTCTCAAGCCGATGGCTGCTGCAGGCCGACGGCTTCGAACTGCAACCCAATCGCTGGGGCTGGCGGCTCAAACGCCTGGGGGACTTAATCGTCGCCAGCCTGTTGCTGGTCGTCACAGCGCCGATCCTGCTGATCGCCGGCCTCGCCATTCAGCTCGAAGGCGGGGGGGGCATCCTCTACCGCCAGAGGCGCACGGGCCTCTACGGGGAGTCCATCGAGGTCTGGAAGTTGAGAACCATGTGTCAGGAAGCAGAAGCGCGGGGACCTCGCTGGGCCAGCCGTGATGATCCTCGGGTCACCGTGGTGGGGAATTTGCTGAGACGGCTGCGCATCGATGAGTTGCCGCAGCTGGTTGCCGTTCTGAAGGGCGAAATGAGCCTGATCGGTCCGAGGCCTGAACGGCCAGAGATCGAAGCCACATTGGAGGAACAAATCCAGCACTATCGGGTCCGCCACTGGGTGCGACCCGGCCTCAGCGGATGGGCGCAGGTTTGCTATCCCTATGGTGCCAGCGTCGAGGACAGCAGGATGAAACTCAGCTACGACCTCTATTATCTGCGCAATGCCAGTCTGATGCTCGACACTCTCATCCTGATCAAAACGATCCGCCTGCTGGCAAGAGCCAAAGGGACCCAACCAGGCCTTGAGCAACGGGGCTCAATAGACAGCTACAAGGCCATGCATTGACACCTCGGCCGCAGGCTGAGCCTGGCAGAACCCCTAGAACAAGCAGGGCGAGCGTTATCCATAGGTGCACTCAGCAGCCATGGTCAACCAGTGTTATCGCTGCTGCGCAGAAGGCTTTGCCGATGGGATGGGCTGTCATATGGGTGTAGAGCGTCTTGCTTCGATTTTGCAATGCCCTGGCCAATCTCTAGATCGTGCCAGAACGTTGTACCTGAACAGCCTGCATGACAGGATCAGCGTGTCTTGCAGGAGCCAACAAACCGCAGAAATCACCTAGCCCCAATAAACAAGGGAAAACAGCTGATTGCGCCCCCAGCATTGAAGGCCAAGGCCAAAATGCCTCATGGTTGGCTCATTTGTGAGCATGAGACAGGCGCCCCTTGGAATGGACGGCTTGATCAGAGTTTCCCTAACACGCACCTCAGACTGGAAGGCAGGGCTATTTGGGCCATTTCGCTTAAATATAGTGACTGGGCCCAAGCCAGCTGTCTCTGGAAGGGAGTGGCTCGCCGCCCCAGACCACCCAGATGCAAGGCCAGAAGGGATGGGAGATTTTGATTGCAAAGCAAAAGGGATTTAATAAACAATCCAAAAAGAAAGTCACCCTTGAAAAACCAGAGATGCGCTCAAATCCTCGCTTCAACCATGTCCTATGATTTTTAAGAATTTAAATTTCCGGCCGGTGCACACCAAACCACCCGCCATAGACGCAATAACCAACCTCGCACCTGCCAGCCTTGCCGTGAGCTGGTTGATGCCGTTGGCGCCGATGGAGCGGCCGGAATTCTTAGCCACCACTCTGGCCTCACTGGAGGGACAATCCCTCCAAGCCAACGAACTGGTGATCGCAGCCGACGGCCCCCTGCCAAATGGCTTGCGTGAAGTGATCGCTGCCAGTCGCTTGCCCATCAGGCTGGTGGAACAATCCAGGCCGGCAGGAATCGGCGCACTGCTGCAGGTGGTAGCCCCCCAGTGCCGCGGCAGCCTGATCCTGAGGATCGACAGCGACGACCTCTACCACCGCAATCACACGGCGGACGTGCTGGCGGCCCTGGAGGCCCATCCACAGGCTGGGGCGGTGGGCACCCAGCTAATCGAGCTGGAGGAGCTCAGCGGTCGATTCAGTTCACGCCGGACCCCCACTGAGGCGGCGGAAGTGCAGCGCTGGTTGCCCTGGCGGAACCCCATGAACCACCAGACGGTCGGGATGCGAAAGCAGGCGCTGCTGGAGGCGGGCGGCTATCGGCATGCCCCGGGCTTCGAAGATTGGGACCTGTGGCTCAGGATTGCGGCTCGGGGCCATGCCCTGATCAATTTGCCCATGGCCACCGTGGCCGCGCGGGTGAACCGTCAGCATCGGCTGCGGCGTCGAGGGTGGCGTTATTTTCGGCAGGAGCTGAACTTCTATCGCTGCCAGCTGAGCGAGGGCCGGGTAGAGCCCAGGGCCGCCGTCTCCAGCCTGCTCACTCGCCTGCCAGTGCGGCTGGCGCCGATGGCGGTGTTGCGCTGGTGGATGGAAAGCAGCTGGCGAGGATCACCAGCGCTCGACACTGCCTGGGTCTCCGAGCTTCTGGCGCAGAATCCTTGGGTACCAGGCCTGGGGAACCCAGAGCAGCGGCGTCAGTAGTAGCAGCACCACCCCGTAGCGCCAAGACAGCAGGGCCAAGTGGAGATGAACCGCCAGCGATGTCACCCCCTGGCTACGGTTTCCATAGAAAGTTCCTACACGCAGGCACTTCACCAGCGTGCGACCCCAGTCCTTGTGAAAAAGCAACCGCCGCAGCGTGCTTCGGTTGTCTGAGTCGATGATGCCGCTGAAGGTGGAGAGCGAGATCGCCATCTCGTACCAAGTGGCCGCCTTGGGCCAGCCGCCTTCGGACACGCCATAGCTCACCGGCTGCAGTGAAGAGAACACCAGCCGGCGTCCGTCCTGGGCGCAGGCCTTCAAGGGAGGGAGCAGATGGGAGAACTTGGTGGAATAACCGAGATAGGCCGTAGCCAGGTGGCGCCGGCAGGGGGCAGTGCAAAACAACCAGTTGGAGACCAGCAGCAGATTGTTGAATGCGTGCGGATAATCACTGGCGGCGATAGTGCTTAGATAACTGCTGAGCGCCGTCACCGTGCAGTCAGACTGGCGACCAAACAGGCCGGAATCGAACTTCACGGCAGCCACATCATCCGGCATGCCGTTCAGCGTATGGCTGAGGATCTCGGTGGCATGTGGAGTGAACAGATCGTCATCTCCAACAATCATCAGCCAGGGGGTGGTCACCACTTCAAAAGCGCGCAGGAAATTCACCCCGGCCGAAAGGTTGGCGACGTTGCGGCGATAGCTGAGGGAGAGATCACAGGAGGAGAGGATATCGCCAAGATTCGAGGCAGGATCATTGTCAGAAACGATCACATCCGCGATCGCCATCAGGCCTGCCGACTCCAGTGAACCCAGCAACTCCAGCAGTGACGACTCCCTCTGATAGGTAGGAATCCAGATGGTGAGGGACTTTGCCAAGGCTTCAGAACCAGGAGATTGGCGGCAGGCGTCGCAGACGGGAACCGACTGAGAACAGGCGGTTGACGAAGAAGCCGATAAACGGCTGCAGAATCCTGTATAAACCAATGGCAGCCAACGCATCAGCAACCAGATCAATCAGGCAAAGGCACTTACAGATCCCAATGTGAATCCAGTAGGGAAGCTTGAGGCTACGAACATAAAGGAGCGTGAAGCAAGAGGAAAGCGCGCTGCCATTGAACAACGTCTGAATGGTGCGGGTCGACTTGATCGTCTGAGAGTAGCGATTGATTTCATGAAGCGTTTCTGGCTTCATGCGAAGAGAATCCACAAAGCTAACATCGGTGAAAACCCGAATCATCAAAGCCACAGCTTGACTGTTCAGCGAACGGAAAAGTTGCAAGGAGAGCTTTTTGGGAGCGGCGTTTTCTGCCAGCCTGGCAAGGAATACCTCCGCATCATCGGTAACATAGGGAGCAAGATCAATTGGAAAATCCGTGAAGCAGACTGGTGGAAAAGGATTGCCTGGAAGGTACACCGGCACGCCTAGATTGCCAGCCTCAAGATTGAGATTTGTGAGCGGATCAAAGCTGATTAGGCCGCGAGAATCGCTCAGAAGGTTGATTAGTTTTTGGCGCGTGGAGGGGTAGGCCCTTGTGATAAGCCTGATGTTGAGACCCAGCATGGCGCGATGCAGCGGCCTGGGAAGAGCCTTCAACCTACCTTTGCCAGTGTATAAGCAAACAGATCTAAGTTGTAAACGATGGGGCAAGTAGATGCGATTCGTCTTGGCAAGTGCGTCATCAACGGGAGGATGAACAAACAGGTAATTTGGGGAATATGGAAGCGTGAAGGAGGAGAAGGGCAGCATCAAATCGCCAACACGCATCGCTGGCTTGTAGTTCGTTAGCAGACCACTTGGTGCCAGTATCCACCACAGAACATCCTGAAAATACGGGCGTAACTTATTTAGAAGGCCGCGTGGTGTCGATTCCGGGACCACCAGGAAGCTGGGCTGTAAAGCTTCGCTCGGATGGGCAAGAAACCTCAGTTGACGATAAACTTTGGGGAGCTTTTGCCAATAACGGCGGAAAAAGCGGTAGGGCTGGATGGGCAACAAACTGACGTCATACCCTACAGCCTGCAACTCCTTCGCCAAGGTGAGAATACAAGCATGACCGTTGCTGCGCGGATTCAGTTCCGTGGGTATCAGAAAAACGATGCTGCGGGGGACGCTCACGCTCAACACATTGACAGGAAGGACAAAGCACTGCCACCTTCAGGCGGTTGAACCTCTCCAGAAAACGACCTGAAGCAGGATTCACCTTAGAGGAGTGAACCGCAGGGCCTACTAAAGGATTCAAGCT
>JBKDVK010000180.1:0-9802 GCA_046338875.1 Cyanobacteriota bacterium
CCTCGTCCGTTGGAGGCTTGGGCGGCAACTGCTGGGGCTGCCGCCCGGGCGCAGTCAGGGGGCCATCTCCGCTTCGAACAGCCGGTCCCCATCAGCCACTTTGGCGCGGCCGCTGCGCCGCTCAAACAGGCACAGCTCCAACCCTTTTTGGCCACGCATGTGGGGCTGGGGATAGGTGCCCTCCAGCAGCAGGGCGCTGATGTCCAGGTCCAGTACGTCCACCCGCTTGCCCTTCACCCGCGCCGCGGCGAGGCGGCTAGCGGCTACACAGGCGGTGCGCACCTGGCGGTCATAGGCCCTCCAGGCATCGGGGCTGGAGGCCAGGGCGGCTCCGTCGGCCAACGCCGTGGTCACCAGCAGCAACCCGACCAGGCCAGGCATCCTTATCCTGCGGGAGGCGCTGCGGGCTCGGGCGCTGGGGCTGCGTTCGGCGGCAGGGGCGGTGGGATGAAGCGGGCAGGGGCTGGCCATGGTGCGGGGCTGCGGCTGGGGCTCATCAGGGACGCAGGGTAGGCGCGGCAGCTGGGCTGATCTCAGCCGGCGTCGAGCTCGCGCTGCAGGCTCTCCCAGTCGTCCGGCAGCGCGCCGCGCTGCACCAAGCGCGTGAATACGGCATAGCAGTCGTTGCAGTCGCCGTCCTTGCGGGGGAAACCCAACCAGAGGATCAGCAGCAGGCGCTGGCCTTCCGCTTCAAAAGGGCGAAAGAACAGGCGGTAGCGATCCGGCAAACCCAGGACGCCGGGGGATCGAGCTCTTGCTTGAGGCGTCTCACCTCAGCTTTGAGCTCTGCGTATTGCCGGGCGAACAGCTGGGGCTGGAAGGGATCGTCCAGCCATGGCAAACCAGCGGCGGACTCATGCCCCTGGTGGCACGTCCGCGGCATCAACGGTCACGCCCGCCAACAGCTCCTCGTCGTCTGCAGCCATGGCCTCGGAGTAGATCAAGGGACCCGGATCGGCCGTGAGGGCAGGACGGCTGAGAACATCGAGGAACAGCCCCAGGATCAGGCTGTCCTCTGGTGTCTCGTCCTGCTGCCGCGCTTCCGGCTCGAAGCGGAGCAGCAGGGTTCTGTCGTGCAGCACCTCCGCCTGGCCGGCAACACCGGCGAACTGGGGATGGTCTCGGTAAAAAACTGCAGGCAGCCGCAGCCCGGAGGAATTGCCGATCCGGGCCGGCGTGATGCGGTATGGGCTGACGGCCATGGCAAGTGGCGCCGCACGGCTGGACTTCCTTAATGTAAGTCCTTTTGCCATTGTGCGCCGCAGTTGATCTGCCAGGGGCAGCTGCAGATTCACGCCGTCGTCTATGAACGACCCCCAGCCCCCGGCCACCCCCCATGCCCGGCCCCTTCCTCTCTTTCACGCCGGCCCTGGAGGCCCAGCTGCGCGCCTGGCTTGATGAAGATCTCGGCCGCGGTGATCTCACGGCCCCGGCTTTGGCGGGCCGGCCAGCGCGGGCCCATTGGGTGAGCAAGGCTGAGGGGGTGATGTGCGGCGGGCCGTTGGCCTTGGCGTTGTTTCGCCTGCTGGATCCCCAGCTGGAGGGGCGCCTGCTGGTGGCCGATGGCGATCCGTTGGCCAAAGGTCAGCGGCTGCTGGAGCTCTCGGGCGATGCCTCCGCTTTGGTGGCGGCTGAGCGCACCGCCCTCAACCTGGTGATGCGTCTCAGCGGCATCGCCACCGCCACCGCCGCCTTGGTGGCCCAGTTGGCCGGCAGTGGCGTGCGGCTGGCCGACACCCGCAAGACCACGCCGGGGCTGCGGGTGCTGGAGAAATACGCCGTGCGCTGCGGGGGGGGCGTCAACCACCGCCTGGGCCTCGATGACGCCGCCATGCTCAAGGAAAACCACCTGGCTTGGGGCGGTGGCGTTGCTGCGGCGATCGCAGCGGTGCGCTGCCAAGCCCCCTGGCCCAGCCGCATCATCGTTGAGGCCGAAACCGCCGCCGAAGCCGCAGCCGCCGTGCAGGCCGGTGCCGATGGCGTGCTGCTGGATGAATTCCCGCCGGCGGAGCTGGCCGATCTGGTGCCGCGGCTGCGGGCCCTGGCTGTGGGCCGTTCGTTGGTGCTGGAAGCCTCCGGCATCCAGCCCGATCAGCTGCGCCTTTATGCAGCCAGCGGTGTTGATCTGATCTCTAGCAGCGCCCCGGTGACGCGATCCCCCTGGCTCGATCTATCGATGCGCTTTGAGGCAGTGATCGCCTGAGGCAGTGATCGCCTGAGGCGCGGGCACTGCCATCACACCGCCAAGCCTGTCTTGGCAATTGTTCTTTGAAGTCTCTGTTGACCACCCCCGCCAGCCTTCCATAGGGTTGATTGAATCCGTCCCTTTATGCCGTGGTTGTGCCGCGCTCCATTGCCGAGGGAATCCCCGCAGGAAGCCGCTGCCGGCGGCGATTTGCGGCCCGTTGGGCGCCCCTGCTCAGCGGCGTCGTTCTGGCGCTGCTGCCCTGGGCCGCCTCGGCTGAGACGGTGCTCGAGAAGGCCCTGCGCACCGGCGAGCTGGTGATGGTGGGCACCACCGATTCCCCGCCCTTGATGAGCCTCAATGCCAAGGGGGAGCCGATCGGTTACGCCATTGAGGTGGGTCGCCGCATTGATGCCCAACTCACGGCCCAGCTCGGTGGCAAGGTGCATATCCGTTTTGTGCCGGTGGCCAACACCGCCGCCATGGTGCAGGCGGTTTCCAGTGGCGGCGCCGCCCTGGCCTGTGGAGTGCCGTTCAGCTGGGAGCGGGAGATGGTGGTGGATTTCTCCCTGCCCATCGGCCTCTCGGGCCTGCGGCTGCTCACCACCCGGCCTGACCTTGACGGCCGGCCGGATGCCCTCAAGGGGCGCCCCGTCGCCACGGTGAGCGGCTCGTTGGGGGCGACCGCCCTGCGCACCCTGCAGCCCGCCGCCCGGGAGGTTTCATTCCCCACCCTCGATGGCGCCGTCACGGCCTTGCAGCAGGGCAAGGTGGACGGGGTGCTCGGCGATTCCAACCTGCTGGCCGGACTGCGCAAGGCCCGTGGCCTCAGCTCCGCCCGCCTGGTGCCGGACGATCCCTTCACCACCTATGGCATCGGCTGCATCGCTCCCGAAAACAGCTCCGATCTGATCAACATCATCAACTTGGCCATCGCCAAGCAGCAGGCTGGATACCTTGAGGGTCGGCCCGATGCCGTCGCCAGCGTCGATCCCTGGATCGGACCGACCGGGGTGCTGGGTATTCCCGCTGATCGGATCCGCACCTTCTTCCAGAGCAACCTGCTGAGCCGCGAATCGCTGCTGCTGCAGGAGGCCGCCAAAGCCAAAGCCGCCCCCTGAATTCCGCCATCCCGCCTTCTTTCTGCTCTCGTCTCTCTCCGTTTCCGATGGCCCCCCTCCCCCGTTCCGGTCTGTTCGGTTTCCTGTTGCTGCTGGCCGCCCTGACACCGGCCCCTGGCCTGGGGGCAGCCTCCGCCCCGGCGGCCCCGGCCGCCAGCGGCACGGCTGCGGCCGCCACTGTTGATGCCCGCCTCAGCCGCATCACCGTCGCCCTGCGCCAGCGTCAGTTGGCCCCTGATGGCGACGGCGCCGCGGGCACCGAAGCGGGCACCGAAGCGGGTGCCGCCGGTGCCGACACCAAGCTGGCCTGGGTCTTCCGCAACGGACCCTTCGGTGGTTTCCGCAATGGCTGGGGCAACGGCGGCTTCCGCAATGGCGGTTGGGGCAACGGCGGCTGGCCCAACATCGGCTGGCGCAATGGCTGGGGCAATGGCGGCGGCTGGCGCAATGGTGGTTGGTTCAACCGTTGGTGAGCCGGTGACCCCTGCCGCAGAGCCCAGCCCCTGGAGCGCTGGTGCCCCCTTTTCGGCGCGGCCGGCGGCGCCGGGCAGCCCCCACCCCGCCAACCCCGAGGGCTACGGGCCCCTGGAGCTGCTGGTGATCCAGCCCACCCCCTACTGCAATCTCGATTGCGATTACTGCTACCTCTCCAGCCGCGCCGATCGCCATCGCCTCTCGATGGACACCCTCGACGCCGCCCTGGAGCGGGTGCTGGAGAGCCCCTACGTGCAGGGAGATTTCACCTTGCTGTGGCATGCGGGCGAACCCCTCACCCTGCCGATCGCCTTCTACGACGAGGCCAGCGCCCGCATCGCCCGGGCCCTGGAGCGCTGGTCGGGGCCGCCACTGCGGATCCACCAGTCGGTGCAGACCAACGCCATGGTGATCAATGACGCCTGGTGCGATTGTTTCGAGCGCCATCAGATCCACGTCGGTGTCAGCCTCGATGGCCCCGCCTTTCTGCACGATCGGCACCGCCGCACCCGCACCGGCTTGGGCAGCCATGCCGCCACGATGCGGGGCCTGGCCACCCTGCAGCGTCGCGGCATCCATTTCCAGGTGATCTGCGTCCTCACCGAGGAGTCGCTGCACCACGCCGACACCTTGTTCGCCTTCTTTGTGGATCACGGCATTCGCGATGTGGCTTTCAACATGGAGGAGACCGAGGGCGAAAATGCCGCCTCCAGCCTCGGCCGGCCCCAGTCCGAGGCCCTCTACACCGCCTTCCTGACGCGCTTCTGGCAGCTCTGGCAGGAACGGCCCCAGGATCTGCGCGTGCGGGAGTTCGAGGGCCTCTGCCAGCTGGCCCAGAGCGACAGCCGCGTCGAGCGCACCGACATGAACAATCCCTTCGCCATCGTCAATGTCGATTCCCGCGGCCATTTCTCCACCTTCGATCCGGAGCTGCTGTCGGTGCAAACCGAGGAATACGGCGATTTTGTGCTCGGCCATGTGATGCAAGACAGCCTGGTCTCGATCGTGGCCAGCGACAAGTTCCAGCGCATCTTGGGGGATCTGCGCTCTGGCATCGAGCGCTGCCGGGCGGAATGTGACTACTTCGGGGTGTGCGGTGGTGGCGCCGGCAGCAACAAGTATTGGGAGCACCGCAGCTTTGACTGCACCGAAACCCAGGCCTGCCGCTTCCGCGTCAAGCTCACCAGCGAGGTGGTGCTCTCGGGTCTGGAGACCATGCTGGAGCTGCCCGCTGCGCCCGTCAGCTGATTTCCCGCGCTCCGTCGCCTGACGGTGGATGATCGCTGGGTGTGCCTGCCGCCCCCAGAGCCTTCCCACCATGCTGTCGGTTTTTCATCGCCTCTCCGAACGCCTGCAGCTGGCCTTAGATCTTTCCTTTCCTGAGCAAGCGGCGGCGGCCCGGGCGGCGGGTCGGCCCCTGGATCCCCAGCTGGTGGCCGCCAGCAAGCCCGAATTCGGTGACTTCCAGGCCAATGGGGCCCTGGCCCTGGCCAAGCCCTTGGGTCTGAAGCCCTGGGCCATCGCTGAGAAGATCGCGGCAGGCCTGCAGGCCGATTCCGCCTTCACCGCCCTCTGCCTGGATCCGGAGATCGCCGGCCCAGGCTTTCTCAACCTGCGCCTGCGGCCCGAGGCCCTGGCGGCGGAGGTGGCCGCCAGGTTGGCGGATCCACGCCTCGGCGTACCCCTGGCGGGGGCTGCCACAGCCCTCCCCAGCGGCGCTTCAAGCGCCACGCCAGGGGGCGACGCCGGGCTCGTTACCCCGTCCGATCCCGTCATCGTCGATTTCTCCAGCCCCAACATCGCCAAGGAGATGCACGTGGGCCATCTGCGCTCGACGATCATTGGCGATGCCCTGGCGCGGGTGCTGGAGTTCCGCGGCCACCAGGTGTTGCGGCTCAACCACGTGGGCGACTGGGGCACCCAATTCGGCATGTTGATCACCCATCTCAAGCAGGTGGCGCCCCAGGCCCTCACCACCGCCGATGCGGTCGATCTGGGCGACCTGGTGGCCTTCTATCGCCAGGCCAAGGCTCGTTTTGATGCCGATGAAACCTTCCAGAGCACCGCCCGCGAGGAGGTGGTGCGGCTGCAGGGCGGCGATCCGGTCAGCCGCCGGGCCTGGCAGTTGCTTTGTGAGCAATCGCGGCGCGAATTTCAGGCCATCTACGACCGCCTCGATATCCGCCTGGCCGAACGGGGCGAATCCTTCTACAACCCCTATCTGGAGGCCGTGGTGGCCGATCTCGATGCCGCGGGGTTGCTGGTGCTCGATGAGGGTGCCCAGTGCGTCTTTCTCGAAGGGGTGAGCGGTAAGGAGGGCAAACCGCTGCCGGTGATCGTGCAAAAAAGCGATGGTGGCTTCAACTACGCCACCACCGATCTGGCCGCGATTCGTTATCGCTTCGCTGCCCCACCCGCCGGTGATGGCGCCCGCCGGGTCATCTACGTCACCGATGCCGGCCAGGCCAGCCACTTCGCCGGCGTGTTCCAGGTGGCCCGGCGGGCCGGCTGGATTCCCGCGGAGGCACGGCTGGAGCACGTGCCCTTTGGCCTGGTGCAGGGGGAGGATGGCAAGAAGCTCAAGACCCGCTCCGGCGACACCGTGCGCCTCAAGGATCTGCTCGACGAGGCCGTCGAGCGCTGCGAGACCGACCTGCGCCGCCGCCTGGCGGAAGAGGGCCGCGCTGAGAGTGAGGCGTTCATTCACCACGTCGCCACCACCGTGGGATTGGCGGCGGTCAAATATGCCGATCTCAGCCAGAACCGCACCACCAACTACCAGTTCAGCTTTGATCGCATGTTGGCCCTGCAGGGCAACACGGCGCCTTATTTGCTGTATGCGGTGGTGCGTATTGCCGGGATAGCCCGCAAGGGTGGCGACGTTGCCAATACGGCAGAGGAGGATGAAATCACAGGCGTTTTTGCTGATTCAGACCATGCCCACCACTTCAGCGAGCCCCAGGAATGGGCCCTGGTGCGCCAGTTGCTCGACTTCGATGCTGTGATCGCCGCCGTGGAAGACGAACTGCTGCCCAACCGGCTCTGCACTTATTTGTTTGAGCTCAGCCAGGTGTTCAACCGCTTCTACGACCAGGTGCCGGTGCTCAAGGCTCCGCCAGCGGCGCGAGGTTCCCGGCTGGCCCTCTGCCGCCTCACGGCCGACACCCTCAAACTGGGCCTGAGCCTGCTGGGCATTGCCACCCTGGAGCGGATGTGAGTTGGGTGCTGCAAGGAAGGTGCAGGCAGCACACGGGTTGGAAGATAAAAGCAGAAAAGCTGGGCTTATGGTCCCGTAGTTAATTCTGCATTTTATTCTCGAATTTATTCTTGCGTTTTATGTGCAGTCTTTAGGTTGGTTAGGCTTGGATTCGACCTTGCCCGTTGGGGCCGGACCTGACCGTCACCATTGTTGTTTGGAGAGTTGTGATGAAACGAAGTGTTGGCATCATCGGCACCGGTCGGGTCGGATCCAGCGTGGCCCTCTGCACGTTGCACTCGGGAGTCGTCGATGAGTTGCTGCTCAACGACCTCAAGACGGAGCTGGTGGAGGGGGAGGCGATGGATCTGGCCCATGGGGCTTCCTACTACCCCACCGCCGCCGTGCGCTCGGCCACTGATGTCGAAATGTTGGCTACGGATGCGATTGTGATTTCGGCCGGGCGCGGCAGCAAACCCGGTGAATCCCGTCTGCAGTTGTTGCACGAAAATGTGGCACGGATCAAGACGATTGGCGCAAAGCTCACCGGCTATCGCGGCATCATCGTCATGGTGACTAATCCGGTCGATATCTTGACATCAGTAATGGCAGAAATCTCTGGATTGCCCTTGGCGCGAGTGGTCGGCACCGGCACGATGTTGGATACGGCCCGCCTGCGTCAGGTGCTGGGTCGGGTGTTGCGGCTCGATCCCCATTCGGTTGATGCCCAGGTGTTGGGGGAGCACGGCGATTCGGAGGTGGTTCTCTGGTCTGGCGTCCGCATCGGTGGAGTGCCGCTGCGCAGCTGGCCGGGCTGGGACCGGTCCCAGGAGCCGCTCCTGGCCAAGGAGGTGAGCCTGGCCGCAGATCAAATCATTCGGCGCAAAGGCGCCACGAACCACGCCATCGGTCTGGTGACGGCGGAATTGTTGCGATGCCTGTTGCGGGGAGAGCGCCGGGTGTTGACGGTCTCCCGCGTGCAGGCGGGCGCCCTGGGCCTTTGGGGTGTGGCCCTGTCGCTGCCGACGGTGGTGGGTAGCGAAGGGGCAATCGAGGTCCTGGAGCCAGACATGGACCAAAACGAGCACGACCTGCTGGAGCGGTCGGCCGAGGTGCTTCGGCGGGGTTATCTCGAAGCGATGCAGTTGGACGAAGCCTGAGACCGCTCCCAGAGCCAGCGGGTATCGCCTTGCAGCTAGCCGGCGGGCCTCAAGCCCCAGGCTGGGAATCGGCAATGTCCAGCCCTGGTCAGCACGATTGCTTCAGCGATCGTATAGGCATGGGTCAGGGCGTCCTCGCATTGGCCGTGGGTCGCCAAAGTCACGGTCGGCTCAACAGTCCCAGAGTTCCGCCAGCTCCAGTCGCAGCCCCGGCAGCAGCTCGCCGCCCTCCAGCACCTCGGCCGGTTCGATCCGTTGGAACTGCTGCGGCGTGGAGCCCACTGCACCAGCCTGCCATATCTCCACTGCCCGCTGGTGCGGAATCAACAGCCAGCCCAACCGGGCGCCGTTGGCGAGGTATTTGGCCATCTTGTGGCGAAGGGCCTGGACGCTCCGGGCACCCTCATCCGAGGGACTCACCAGCTCCACCACCAGATCGGGGCACAGCGGCGGAAAACCGCTGCGTTGATGCGGCGTGAGGGCCTGCCAACGCTCCAGTCGCACCAGGGACGCATCCGGGCTGAGCACCGAGCCATCGGGGAGGCGGAAGCCTCCGGAGCTGTCGAAGGCCTTCCAGGCCCCCTGGCTGAGCGCCCAGATCTGCAGGCGGGTGTTCAGAAGGTTGTTGCGGGCGCTGGTTTCTCCACCAGTTGGCGTCATCTCGATCACCAGGCCATCGGCCGTGAGTTCCAGCACCGCCCCGGGGTTCGCAGCACAAACAAGGGCGAATTGCTGAGGCGACAGCCGCAGATCCGCTGGCAGTAGCAGGGGATCAAGCCCGCTACCAGGGGCCTGCGGAGTGGCGGCAGCGGGTGGGGCCAGAGTCATCTCCCCGGCAAATTGTGCATCTCATTTTAGGAGCCGCCACCACCTACCGTCTGGAAATGGATCGACCCGCTGCACCCCAGGCGGCTCCGCCGTCCCCCCAAGCTGCCGAAGCCCCACAGGCACCACCGGCCCCCGCCCCCAGACCGGCCCCCGCACCCCCACCGGCGCGACCCGAGGTGGAGTGCCTGCAGGCCTACAGCGCCCCCCTGGAGGGTCGGCGGGGAATGATGCGGCTCGATTTCAATGAGAACACCGTGGGTCCCAGCCCCAAGGTGGTGCAGGCGATTCGGGCGATGCCGGCCGAGCATTTCGCCATCTATCCCGAATACGACGGCCTGCAGGCGGCGGTGGCGGCCTCCTTGCTGCGCACTTCTGGGCTGGGCACTTCTGGTTTGGATGCGGGTCCGGGGGGGCTGGAGCCCCAGCACATCGGCCTGTTCAACGGCGTCGATGCGGCCCTGCACGCGGTGTTCCAGGCCTATGGGGCTCCCGGCGATCGCCTGCTCACCACCAGCCCCACCTTTGGCTACTACTCGCCCTGCGCCCGCATGCAGGGCATGGCGATTGAGGCGATCCCCTACCGCCAGAACGATTTCGCCTTCCCCTTCGAGGCGATCCGCGCCGCCTTGACCAAGGGCGATGCCGCTCTGGACAGTGAGTCCCAGCCCTGGGCCCCGCCGCGCCTGCTGCTGATCTGCAATCCCAACAACCCCACCGGCACCCGCTTGGCGCCCGAGCGGATCCTGGAGCTGGCGGCGGCCGCGCCTGCCACCCTCGTGGTCGTCGATGAGCTCTACGAGGCCTTCAGCGGCGACAGCGTGCTGCCGCTGCTGTTGGC
>JBKDVK010000181.1:0-14960 GCA_046338875.1 Cyanobacteriota bacterium
GCCTTGCATAACGCCGGGGTGGCCGCAGCAGAAGCCGGCCGCTTCCGGGAGGCCGAGCTGCTGTTTGGTGATGCGCTTCGCCAGCAACCCGAGGCGGCGATCACCTGGGTGGCGCGGGGCATCTGCCGCACCGAGCAGGGAAACATCGAGCTGGCCGCCAAGGACCTGCGCTGGGCGGCCGGGCTCTATCAACAGGCCGGCGACAGCGCCGCGGCCACCCAGATGACGGCGGCCGCCAACCAACTGGAGGCCCCGGCCAAAAAAACCCCCGGCGGCAATGGCCTGGGCAGCCAACTGCTGAATGCCGGGGTAGGCGTTGTCAAGATGCTGGCGCCGTTGGCGATGAAAACCCTGTCAGGGTTGTGATCGCAACGGCGCGTTGGGATCGGTGAGGAGGCGACGGCTGTCGCTAGTACCGGGCTGGTAGCCGTAACCGAAAGTGCCGCCTTCGTTGTCATTGATGATGCGCGGCGTCACCAGAATCACCAGCTCGCCCTTGGCGCGGATGTTGTTGCTGTTGCGGAAGAACTGGCCGATGACCGGTACATCGCCGAGGATCGGCCATTTGGTTACTTCCTGGCGTTCGGCATCGGAAATCACCCCGGTCATTATTAATGTCTGGCCATCGCGCACCCGAGAACTGCCGGTGTCGAGACGGCGCACCGCCAGGATGTCGATCAGCCCGCAACCCGCCACGGGCTGCTGGCGCAGGGCGGCGGTGATCGCCGGTGACATCGAAAAAGTAACGAAACCGTTGTCATCAATCTTGGAGACGCGGGCGCCAAAAGTGAGGCCGGCGATGCCAAGTTCGGCCGTGCAGGTGACAACATTGCCAAAGGTGGATGATGTGGATACTTCGAAATTAGTGATCACCTGCTCACCGACGGTGACAAAGGACTCGTTGGCCTTGGTGCGGCCGATGTTGGCATTGTTGTCGGAACTGCCACCACCCCCCCCACTACCACCAGAACCGCCGCGGGAGAGATTGGCAATGTTAATGCCCTGGGTGTCTTCACCCTTGCGAAGTTCATCAGCATTTTCACTGAGAATCAGGGTGGGACTTGCAAGCACCTTTGTAGAAGCAGAAACAATTTGAGCATTTAAAAAGTTCACAAAATTGTCAGCTGCTTTACCTGGTGTACCTCCAATAGGCACAGTATTTGTTGATGTTGTAGTAGTCGTAGATCGGTTTCCCGCAAAAGAATTACTTGGATTTGAACGAGAAGATTGACTCCCAGAAAAGAAGTTGTTAGCTCTAGAACTAGATGAACGATCATTCAAAAATGAACTGTTCGATCTCGATACGATTGTTGTATCTATATTACTTCTATCTATGCCAGTGAGCCTGGTTATTGTTGACTGGAGGTTAGATGCAATGCTGTCCAAAAGAGTCGCTGTTCCAGTTCCGATAGATGGAGTAAAGGTAAATGATCTATTCGCAGGATTATAAGTGGATTGGCCAGGCACCTCCAGATTTAACTCGTTAGCAATAGATGAGATCTGAGCATCGGAAAAATTGGAAAACTCATTAGATCTTAATGTAACTGATGAATTGCTTCCGCTCTGGTTTGAATTTGAAGTATCAAAGCCCGAATTGCTTGAACCAAGGCTCGACAGAGAGGAATTACCACTAGCGTTGCTTGTGTTCGTACTCGAAATGGATGTGTCGTCACCTGAATTACTTGTATTCACCGTAGTGGTAGTAGTAGACCCAGTAGGCGGAGTACCCGCAATGGGCTGATCTCTGCCGAATTGCGCTAACAACTGACCAGACTCACTGATAATAAAACTATTGCCAAACTTAAACGCAAAACTATTATCAATAGTGGCATTATTTCCCAAGGTAATATCTAATATCTTCACCGAAAGCGCCACCTGGCGCTGGCGTAGATCCAGCTGGCGCAGATAGCTTTCAGCCACGGTGACAAGCCGCGGCTCACCCACCAAAGTGATTGTAGAGAGGCGTGAATCGGTGGTGGCAATCAGCCCCTGCAGGGGGCCGGTTCCAGCCGAATAGGACTCCACCTTGGTCTGGCGGCTGGAAGTGGTGGTAGCCAAGTTACTGGCACCAATAGCGGTGGTGTTGGGATTGGCGCCTGCGGTGATGGCCGTGTTAATCGTGTTCGTCTTGGTAACCTGGGCCCCCAAATTGGCCAGATAATCGGCGGCTGAATTGGCATTCACCTGGTTGAGCCGATATACCTTGGAAAGCTGCGCCCCAAAACTCTTGCCCAACACATTTGTACCCGCAAGAATCGTATTGCCCTGCCGTTTGGCCTGCAGACCCGCCGCCAACAATGCCGAATTCACGGCCTGGCCGTAGTTTTCATTGCGGAACGAAATCGAGATCGGCAACGTGGAGGGCGCCGCCCCCGCGTTATCCGCCTTGCCCGAATCTTCGACAAATACAAACCCATAGCCCCCCAGCCGGCTCAGGGCCATCAGCACATCTCTGGCCGGCGCATTCCTAAGCGTCATCGTCACCGGCGGACCGCTGACATTCAGATAGCTGCTGTTGGTGAGCAGCATCGTGCCCACCGCCATGTCCCCCACCGGCGGCGCCACGGCCCGCGGTTGCAGCGGCGGCACATAGGCAGCCGTCGGTTCGCTCACCCGGCCAGGCCGGCGCAAATCCAGGCTGCTGGTTTGCTGGCTGGCCTGGCCGCTGGCGGCGAAACTCAAAATCAAATCACGGCCATCGGCGCTCACCACCGGCCGACCCAGGGGATAACCCGGAATCGGCGTGATCTGCAGTTCAAACACCTGGCCGGCGCCCACCAAAGACAGGCTCTGGAAACCGGCCTCAGGCACCGACAGCCGTTGGCCGCCCCCCGGCAGCGCCGCTGGGCGAGAGGTGAGCAGCCGCCCCATCCAGACCGAGCCCCGGGTGGCCTGCTGCAGTTCCGGCGCCGCACCCACCCCTTCAATCACCACCTCAACCCCATCGCTCTGGCGCCGCACCCGCAGATTCAGCCGCTGGTTGGTGACAATCACCCGGCCGTTCTGGACCCCAGCAGCCCCCTGGGCTTGGCCAACGTCCTGGGCGCGGGCCGCCGCCGCCCAGCCGTCCACCCCACCTGTAGCCGCCAAAACTGCAAGCGACAGGCTGAGGGCCCGCGGCCGGACCTGGCTGGCTCCCCCGGGGGCAATGGCGGCAAGGTACCGGTGATCCATGGGGTGACAACGCAGACGGGGCATAGGGTGGAAAGCGCGGATCAACGGGCGGATCCGGCAGCAGGGGCAGGGGCAGCAGCGGGGGCCTGAGGCCCAGGGGCAGGGGGCCCAGGGGCCATGGGCCCAGGGGGGCTGCCAGGAGCTGGGCGGCTCGGGGCGACGTCACCGCCAGCCGGCACAGTGGCAGCGTCGCGACTGACATCAAAGAACACCAGCGACAACTTCATCACCAAAATCGGCGAAGACCCTGGCAAAAAAATCACCTCAGGGGAGGGGGCGCCGCCAGCGGGCTTTTCCACCATCGCCAAACTCAATTCTTGCTGTTTGACCAACACCTGCAGCCGTTCCAGCCGCTGCAGAAAGGCCAGGATCTGGGGGAAAGTGCCTTGGACCGAAAGCAGTAGCGGGTTTTCCACCACCCCATCGGCGGCGGCGAGCCCAGGGGCAGAGGCTCCACCAGGGGCAGGGGCGGCTCCAGGGGCAGGGGCGGCGCTGCCACCAGCTGGGGTGGGTCTCGCCCCAGGCGCAGGGGTGCCCGGCTTGGCTGGCGCTGCACCGGGAACCACCCCAAGGACGCTCTGTTCGTAGAGCGCCAGGCTCACGCCCGTGGCCTTGGCGTCGTTGTCCAAGGTGGCCAGCACCGTGCCCCGATCCCCACCCCCGACCAGCAAATTGCGCAGCTTGCTGGTTTGGGTCTCGGCCCGCTTCAGGGCCGATTGGCTGCGGGCGAGGTTGAGTCTGACCTCCAGGTGCTGCTCTTGCAGCCGCTGGAGCCGCTCAGCCCGCTCCAACTCCGAGCGCAGGCTCATGAGTAGGGGCAGCAGCACCCCAGCGGCCAACAATGTGGCCACCAGGCCACAGGCGGCAATCGGCAGCCCCAGCCATAGCCGCCGTAGCACCTGCTCTGAAAGGGCCGGCGGTTCCCTTAAGTCGCCGACCCGACTCTTTAAAAATGAAAGGGTCATTGCAGCAGCCCCTCGCGCTCGAGCAGCTCCAAACGGCTCGCCATACCCTCGGCACCAAGAGCCCGCAGCACTGCCGCCTTCTGTTTCGGTTTCAGGATGGCCAAGGGGGCATTGAGCTCAAAAGACACGCTGGTAGGCGTCAACAAGACCGAAGGATTCGCTGCTTTTTCAACCGGCAGGGGCTTGGTGACCGGCGGCAGCCGCTCCGCCTTGATCAGGCTGATGTCCTTGGCCAGCAGGGGCGATTGCTTCAGCGACAGCTGCAAAGCGTTGATGCGCGCAAAGGCCATCGGCTCGACCGCCACCCCTTTGATTTGCAGGGCCATGTCGCTCAATTGCACTGATTTAATCTGGACATTTTCGGGGGTTCGTAACTGCAACTCGCTCAACAGGGCGGCGCTGGACCTAAGCGTGGCCAGATCGCTCGCCCGCTTGCGATTGGCCCCATTGACCTGGGCAAAACTAGTCTCCACCTGCTCAGAGCGTTGTCGGACGCTTTTGATTTGACTTTTTATCTCATCAACCTTCACAGCATTGCCTTTATTGGCTTCGTGCTGCAACCAAATCAGACCTGTCAACCCCAATACCCCCAGCAGCAACGAGCCGCCGATCAGGCAACCAAGCCGGATCAGCGCCGCACGGGAGGGCAGCATCTGGGCCATCGAGGGCAAACCCTCCTTCTCCCGCTTCTCCCGCAGAAAATCGAGCTGGATGCTGCTCATGCGGCCACCAGAGGACTGGCCAAACCTTGAAGCACCACCGATCCATACTCGCCACAGAAGGCCTCAACGGGGGTGGGGATACCGGGGGGCACGAGCATCTCAGCATTGTCCCAGGGGCGGGAGAGAAAAACCTTCAAGCCCCGGCAGGCGGGATCTTGACGCCGGTAAAAAGCAATGCAACGGTCGAATTCGGCGGCCATTTGCTCAGGTTCCGACGGCAAAGTCTTTTCGAAAACAGGTACATTGCCCCTCAGCAGCAACAAACTTGAACTCTCCTCTCCAGGGGCAATAATCGCCACAAGTTCAGACGCTTCCAGCCCCGTCAATTCAGGCGCCAATCCGGCCAACAGACAGGTCTGGGCAGGAGAGAGTCGATCAAGTTTGACACCGGCAAAATCAAACACCTCTTCCCAGGCCTCTACCAGCTTGCGGGGGGTGGCCGCCAACAGCAGGCGCTTCGGGTGTCCGGGCAGGGGCTGCACATCCAGGCAGGCATCGGCCAAATCGTAAGGAAGATTCAGGGGCAGATCAAGCGTTCGCACTGCCGCCAGCGGATTCTCGGGCACGGGATCGGCGCTAGGCCACTCCACCACCCGCCATTGGCTCGCCTTGGGGGGTAAAGATGCCAGGACATAGGCATTGATCAAGTTGTCGCGCACCAACAGATCCCCGATCAGATCGCCGAGGGCTTCCAGCTCCAGGGGCATGCCCGCCTTGCAGGTTTCCGGCGGCAAAGGGGTATCTATCGTCACCGGGCCGGGACGAACGGCCGAGTGAGACTGGCCTTTAAGACCATCGTCCTGCAGCTCAAGCAGTACTAACTGGGGAGAAAAAACCGCCATCAAGGATCGCCAACGCAACTGAAGATCACTCAGGAATGGGCTGACTTCCACAACGTCAATTTATTCTGGTTCTTAACTTAACCAAGTTCACCGCCACGGCAAACCCGAGCCGACCGCTTCGCCAATTGTTGCCAGCCCATGGCGATCCAGCTGGGTGATCAATCCCTCCACGATATCTGGCACTAACTGCGGCCCTTCGTAAATCCAACCGGTGTAAACCTGCACCAGGGAGGCCCCGGCGCTGATGCGCTCCCAGGCCGACTCCGCCGAATCGATGCCGCCCACACCGATGAGGGGCAAGCTAGGCCCCGCCATCGCCCTCAGTCGCCGCAACACCGCCAGGGCACGGTGGCGCAAGGGCCTGCCACTCAGTCCGCCACTCTCCTGGGACAAGGGGCGACCCGTGGCCCCCAGGATGCGATCGGCCAGCCCGAGGCGATCCTGGCTGGTGTTGACCGCAATCACCCCCGCCAATCCCTCTTGGTAGGCCAGTCGGGCGATGGCATCAATGGCGTCATCTTCCAGATCAGGGGCGATCTTGACCAGCAGCGGCGGACAACCGGGCAGCCGCCGCAGCCTTTCGACCAAGCGCCGCAGCTGGATTTCCTGTTGCAATTCGCGCAGGCCGGGGGTGTTGGGGGAGCTGACGTTAATCACCGCGTAGTCGCCCAGCGGCGCCAATAATTCGAGCGAAGTGGCGTAATCGTCAGGGGCCAGCTCCAGCGATACCTCCCTGGACTTGCCCAGATTGATCCCCAGCACGGCGGACCGTTGGCCCGAAGGCGGCAGGGCCTGCTGCTCCAGGATGCGACGCACGGCCACGGCGCCCAGGTTGTTGAACCCCATGCGGTTGAGGGCCGCCCGCTCGGCCGCCAGGCGGAACAACCGGGGCCTGGGGTTCCCCTGCTGCGGCTGGGCGGTGATCGTTCCCAGCTCGGCGAAACCAAAACCGAAACAGTGCCAGATCGCCGCCGCAACGCCGTTTTTATCAAAACCCGCCGCCAGCCCCACCGGATTAGCAAAGCGGCAACCGAAAAGGGTTTGTTGCAGGCGGGGATCACGGCGCTGCAGCTCCGCCCCAAGACCCGCCAGGGCCCCCTGGACCAGGGGCCAATCGCGCCTTAGGGCCACTTGGGAAAGTCCCATCAGGGTGAGGCGGCTGAGCTGCTCCGCATCAACGCCCTCATCGGTGCGCAGTAGGGGCCCCACCATGCGGCGATAAAAACCGCCGGCCGCTCCAGAACCAGAACCGGCCTGTATTGGTGGGCCGGCCCCGGGGTCCCCAGCGGCGCTGGTCTGTCTTGCGGTCGCGTTTTTATCCATGGCCTATACCTCCTGCTCGCCTTCTGCCGATGTCAATCTTCCCGCGTCACGGCGCAGGCGCCAGCGACCCTCCCCAGAAGACTCCACCAACCAATCACGCCAGGACCATACCGCCGCACGGGATTCGAGGGTTTTCAGCGGCAGTTCTACCAACTGGGCCAATTCCACCAACGTGAGGCTGTAGCCCCCCTGGGCGAGCCGATCGGCCAGCTCAAGGCGGCTCAGCAACTTATGCAGGGCCGCCGGCGCCGGATCGTCCGCCACCGCCCCCGCCGGCTCCGGCAGGGGCTCAGGGGCTGGGGCTGAGCTCGCCTTGATTCGGGCCTGTCCCTCCTTTGCCAACAGGGGCCGCTGTCCCCGGGAAAAGGCCACCGCAATCGCGTCGCAGCGGTCGTTGTCCGGATCACCGCTATGGCCCCGAACGTGTTGGAAACCCACCCCAGCCAATCGGGCTTGATCCAGCCGCTCCCAGAGGTCGCGGTTCAGCACGGGTCCGCCAGAGGCCGTTCGCCAGCTGCGCCGCTTCCAGCCGGGCAGCCACTTATCCATGCCGTCGATCAGATAACGACTGTCGGTGCGGATCACCATCTCCTGGCGACGGGGCAAATCCTTGAGCAACTCCAGCAAGGCCAAGGCCGCCGAGAGTTCCATGCGGTTATTGGTGGTGGCAGGGTCGCTGGCCCCCAGCTCCCGTACCGACCCATCCTCAAACCGCAACAGCGCCCCCCAGCCCCCTGGCCCGGGATTGCCACTACAGGCTCCGTCGCAGGCGGCACCCACCACCCGCCCAGGCTGATCACGCATTGCCACCTCCTGGGGGGTCCGATTGAATGGGCCGCCCAACCCCGGACTCCGGGGCCCGATTCCAGCCTCATGCAGCGAACCTACCTGGCCTCAGCCGGCCTGACCATGGCGCTAATGGCCATAGGGTTGGCACCCAGGGCCCCCCTGCCAGCGGCTGAAGCGGCCCCCCTCTTCGGCAGCGCGCCCCTCGACAATGGGCGCTTTGCAGTGCTGGCGCGCCCGGTGGGCCAGGCGGACTGGACCCTGCTGGTGTTGGAACAGATTGCGCCACAACCGCGCTGCTGGTTACCCCGGGCTGACGGCTTGGTCGACCCCAGCCTGAATCGATTTGATTACTCGGGAATCTGTGGCCGTTACCTCGACAGCAACGGCTATTCGCTGCGGGCCGGCGGGGTAGACCTGGCGGCGAGCCACCGCATGCGGCTGCAGCAGCAAGGCAGCCAACTGCTGCTGCTCGCCCGATCCAGCGTCGAGCCCCGACCCCTGGTGGTGGCCCGCGGGGCCATCCCCAGCCGCCAGCGAGATGGGTTTGTGGCCCTGCAACTGGAGCCGGGCTGGGAACTGCAACGGCGCCTCTTTGCCGGACGCAGCCTCAACCATCTCTATTTCGCCCATGCCCGCCCGATCCAGGAGCTGGATGGGCTAGCAGCCATGCCGGGGGTCCAGGACAGCGGCCCAAGGCCAGCGCCAGCCGTCAGTCCCCGCTCGGTGAGCAGGTCCAGGCCAGCCCAGGGGCTACCCCAGGTGCCAAGGCAGGGCTCTTTGCCCCCCTGGTCCGGCGCCCCTGCTCTGCCCGCCGGCAGCAATCCAGCTGGATCTCGGGCGATTTCGCTCCAGGTGATTCCTTTCCAGGAATAAGCAAACCTGAGATCGCCCGATGGGTGTCAGTTGGCTCTCCGGCCGACCCCGCAGGAGAGAGCCGACGAGGTCGATTAATTTGTCCTTGTGAGGAGTGCGGAACCCACTTCTGGGGTCGAAACGAGGACAGACTCCTGGAAGCGTTCCACCAAAAAAATCCTGCCTTCGGCAGGATTTTTTTTGCGCCCTTGCCACAGGTTCGGGCGCCAGTGGCTGGCGTCAATGGCTGGCGCCATTGGCAGCAAAGGGCCGGAACCGAAGCTCCGGCCCCGCAACGGTCACTTGATGGTGACCTTGCCGCCGGCTTCTTCGATGACCTTTTTGATGCTCTCGGCCTCAGGCTTGGCAATGCCTTCCTTGACCGCCTTGGGAGCGGCTTCGACGAGGGCCTTGGCTTCACCCAGGCCGAGGCCGGTGACTTCACGGACGGCCTTGAGCACCTTGATCTTGGCGGCAGCATCGAAGCTGTCGAGGATGACGTCGAATTCGGTCTGCTCCTCAACGGCCTCAGCGGCAGCGGCGGCAGGAGCCGCAACGACGACGCCGGCGGAAGCGGCGGCTGAGACACCGAAAGCCTCTTCAATCTGCTTGACAAGCTCGGCAGCTTCCAGCAGGGAGAGGGTTTTCAGTTGTTCGAGAATGTTGTCAGTGGTAGCGGTCATGGTTGGCAATTAGCAACAGATCTGGAATGGACAGGAAAGGGGGGCTCAGCCTTCGCCGGAGTCGGCGTGCTGCTGGAGCGCCCGGGCGAGGCCGGAGGGAACCTCCTTGATGCCCACGGCAAGCTTGGTGGCCAGACCATTGATCGCACCGGCGATCTGGGCCAGGAGCACCTCTTTGCTGGGCAAATCCCCAATGGCTTTGATGTCGGCTTCGGTGAGCAGTTGACCTTCGAAAAGGCCTCCCTTCACCTCAGACTTCTTGGCATCCTTTTGGAAGGACTGCACGGCCTTCACCGCACCGCCGATATCGCCCTTAACCAGGACAAAGGCGTTGGTGCCGGTGAGCAGGGGATCGAGGTTGGACCAGGTGCTGTCGCCAGCGATGGCCCGACGCATCAAGGTGTTTTTGGTGACCTTGCAAACGCCATGACTTGCCTGCAGACGGGTCCGCAGGTCGGACATCTCCTTGATGGTGAGGCCCTTGTAATCAAGGACCAAGGCCATTTCGGCCCCAGCGAGGAGATCTTTGAGCTCCTCGACGATCTGTTGCTTGCTCTCCAGTGTGCGGCCCATAGGAAGGTGGAACGGAACGAGGGGAACAAGCAGGCAACGCAACCCTGACAGCTCCGAAAAGCTTCGAGGTCGCGGCGAGCTCCGCTCCGTTCGGAAGTCCCAGGTACTGGGACCCCCTCAGGGCCAAAGTTCTGTCACGGCGAACCGTGATCGCGTATACCTCGGCAGGACTTACGATTGGGCCGTCCATCAAGCAATTGATGGTCGGCCGCAGCAACCTGCTGTCTGCGGTAGGGCGCGTGCCCTTCTGGACTAGGCCAGTTCAAAATAATACACTTCAACCTTCCAGCATTGGCCGCAGCCGCAGCAGCCATTGCCGATAGCCGGCGCGATTGAGGTGGAGCCCATCGCTGCTGAAGGCGGCTCGTAACCCCTGGGCAGCCAAAAAGTCTGGGGTCAGATCGAGAAAATCTGCGGCTGGCGTTTGACGCCTCAGCAAGCGATTCAGCTGGTGCACTTCCTCCAGGGCGGCAGCGCCGCAGCTGCGGATCTGGCAGGGCAGGGTGGAAACCTGAATCAGCCGCTGGCCCGGGGTGGCCAGTGCTTGACGTATCAGGGCCAGGCGCTGGGCCACAGATTCGGCCTTGGCCCCCTGGCGCAGATCATTGATCCCTGCCATCAGCACATAGGTGTGGGGTTGATCGCGGCGCAGGCTGGGCAGCTGGGCCAAGATATCCACGCTGGTGTAACCGGGCACCGCCGCATTGACTACCCGCCGATTCGGGAAGGCGGCCACCCAGGGACCGGCAGCAGTAATTGAATCGCCCACAAAAATCAGATCGCTGCGGGCGGCCAGTCGGGCAGGCGGAGTACAGGCCAAACAAAAGACCCCCAAGCCCGCCAGGGTGAGGGTCTGAAGCCCAAAGCGAAACAAACCTGGCCAGGGCTTATTGCAGGGCATTAGGCAGAAGTCAACCCTCCTGCTTGATGTCCTGCAGGGAGCCGAAATTGACATTGACCGAAGGGCCCATGGTGGAGGTGAGATACAGGCTGCGCCAGTAGCGACCCTTGGCTCCGCTGGGCTTGTTGCGGTCGATGGTTTCCTGCAGGGCCTTGAGGTTTTCCAGCAGCTGGGCTGGCTCAAAACTGGCCTTGCCAAAGCGCACATGGACGATGCCACTGCGGTCGGCGCGGAATTCCAGTTTGCCGGCCTTGAACTCGGCAATCGCGCCAGCCAGATCGGTGGTCACCGTGCCGGCCTTGGGGTTGGGCATCAGACCACGGGGACCGAGAACCCGACCCAGCTTGGCCACCTTGGGCATCATGTCCGGGGTGGCGATCAAGAGGTCGAAGTCCATCGCCCCAGCGGCAATTTCTTCGACCAGATCGTCGTCGCCAGCCAGGTCGGCACCCGCGGCCTTCGCTTCGGCCACCTTTTCGCCTCGGGCGATCACGGCGATGCGGATGGCCTGGCCGGTGCCGTGGGGCAGGGCCACGGTGGTGCGCAGTTGTTGGTCGGTGTACTTGGGGTCGATACCGAGTCGAACGTGGGCTTCGATGGTTTCGTCGAATTTGGCGTTGGCGTTGGCCTTCACCAGTTCGAGAGCCTCTAGGGGCTCATAGGCCCGCTCCTCAACCTTGGCGGTGAGGGCGGCAAAACGCTTGGAGGGTTTGGGCATGGTGGCAAGGGGTACGAGCGACCTTGGGTCTCCCCCGATAAGTGGGCAGTAAGAGGTGCTGGATTGGGATCAATCGTTGACAACGACGCCCATGTTGCGGGCGGTGCCAGCAATGATGCGCATCGCCGACTCGACGCTGGTGCAGTTGAGGTCGGGCAGCTTGGTCTTGGCGATTTCCTCGAGCTGGGCGCGGCTGATGGCCCCGACACTGCCCTTGGCTGAGGTGGCGGCACCCTTTTCGATGCCGGCCGCCTTGGAAATCAGCACCGCAGCGGGCGGGGTCTTGGTGATGAAAGTGAAGCTGCGATCTTCAAAGACCGAGATCTCCACCGGAATCACGTACCCGGCCTTTTCCTGGGTGCGGGCGTTGTACTCCTTGCAAAACGCCATGATGTTGACCCCGTGCTGACCGAGGGCGGGACCCACCGGCGGCGCAGGGTTGGCTTTGCCGGCCTGGAGGGCCAGCTTGATCACGGCTACGACTTTCTTGGCCATCGGCTGGACGTCTGACGGAACTTCCCTGAAGGGAGAGGGGACGGATCTCCCACGGGGGGAGACAGGGGAACCACTCCCCGAAGGGAGCGCTGCGGATCGCCGGACCGGGGTGGGTCTGGCGCACGGGTGGCGGTCAGGCCACAGGGGCCGCCCTCCGCAGGGAGGCGACCCCGGTGCGAGATCAGTTCTGTTTGCTGATCTGGGAGAACTCGAGTTCGACCGGGGTTTCACGGCCGAAGATGGAGAGGAGGGCCTTGAGCTTGTTGCGTTCGCCCGACACATCAATCACCTCACCCTGGAAGTCCTTGAAGGGACCTGCAGTGACAAGGATCTGGTCGCCCTCGCTGATATCCACCTTGACAACGGGTTTCTTCTCGGCGGCCCGCTTGAAGATGCGATCCACCTCCTGACGGCTCAGGGGCCTAGGGCGGATATGGCCCCGGGCCTTACCGGTGGCGCGCCTTTCTTCTTGGCCGACAAAATTGATGACGTTGGGCGTACTGCGCACCGCCATCATCGTGTCCTCATCCAAAATCATGCGCACCAGCACATAACCAGGAAACACCTTCTCATCAATGGACTGGCGACTGCCGTCCTTCTTCAACTTGACCCCCGGGGTCTGGGGAATCTCTATCTCAAGAATGCGATTGTCGACCCCAAGGGTTACGGCCCGCTGTTCGAGGGTGGCTTTCACCTTCTTCTCACAGCTTGAGGCCACCTGGACGGCAAACCAACGGGCCACCTGGGGCGTCTCGATCACCTCGGCCCCAGGGCCCTCCAGGCCAAGGGAACCGGACTCGGCTGGCAAGGCGGCGGGGCTGACCTCAAGGATCGCTCCCAAAGGCTCAGCTGCTGGCCCTTCCAGGTTCTCTGGCGCTTCCAGATCCTCTGGCGGTTCCAGGTCGTTGGTAGATAAAGAAGTCACGGGCACGGTCATCAACGGAACACCTGGATGGACGCCCAGTGGAAAAAGCGATCAACAGCGGCGATGGCCGCCGCCGAAAGGGCCACCATCAGGATCACCGCCACGGATTCGCTGAATAGCTGCTGGCGGCTGGGCCAGACCACCATGCGCAGCTCGGCCAGAGTCTGGGCCAAAAAACCTTTGCCTTCAGCCGCAATGGCCTCGGGCTCATCGGCACCGGCAGCGGCGGATTCGCCAAGCGGAGGGATGGGGCCTGGCCCCTCCGGTCGCTCGGGTGTGCTCTGGCTGGTGGTGGTTGGGGTGATCTGAGCCACTGGGCACGTGGCGTAGCCACGGATGGAGGGAGGCGCGACGAGGGCTGGGACGGCCTCGACAAACGATCACCCTACTGGACGCCCTCCGGAGGGGGCTGGGCCGGGGGGCCAGAGTCCCGCAGGGGCACAAAGCTCAGTCCAGGGTCTGCCTCGCCGCTGGAAGCTTGCACGCATTGCACCCTCACTCCCCAGGCACCCCGGAACTGGTCTTCGAGCAGGGCGGTGGCCAGGGGATTCTCGATGCGCCGCCGCAGCACCCGCCGCAAGGGCCGCGCCCCGTATTCGGGCTCGTAACCCTGCTGGGCCAAGAGCGCCACCACGGGCTCCTCCACCTGCAGTTGCAGCTGTTGTTCGGCCAGCAAGGCCTCCAGCTCCTTGATCTGCAACCGCACGATCCGTTGCAGATCGGCACGGCCCAAAGGACGGAAGCGGATGACCTCATCAATCCGGTTGAGAAATTCGGGACGAAACTGGCGAGACAGGGCCTCTTCCACAGCCCGATCGAGGTCGGCATCGGCGGCGGCCAGGGTCATCGGGTCCCCCTCGCCAATGTCGGCATGGCGTTTGGCACTCTCCAAAATGGCGCGGCTGGCCAAATTGCTGGTCATCAGCACCACGGTGTGGCGAAAATCCACGGTGCGCCCCTGGGAATCGGTCAAGCGTCCGTCGTCCAGCACCTGCAGCAGCAGGTTGAAGACATCGGGATGAGCTTTCTCGACCTCGTCTAACAGCAGCACCGCATAGGGCCGGCGCCGCACGGCCTCCGTGAGCTGGCCCCCCTCCTCATAGCCCACATAACCCGGCGGTGCCCCCACCAGGCGTGCCACCGCATTGCGTTCCATGAATTCGCTCATGTCAAGGCGCACCAGGGCCTCTTCCTCATCGAACAGGGCGGCGGCAAGGGCCTTGGCCAGTTCGGTCTTGCCGACCCCCGTGGGCCCCAAAAACAGAAAAGAACCCACCGGACGGGTGGGGGCCTGCATGCCGGCCCGGGCCCGGCGGATCGCTGCGGCCACGGCGGCCACGGCCTCGGGCTGCCCCACCACCCTCTCGCTGAGGCGACTCTCCATTTCCAGCAGTTTCTGCCGCTCACCGGCCAGCAGACGCTGCACCGGAATCCCGGTCCAACGGGCAACCACATCGGCGATATCCCATTCCTCCACCTGCTCCCGCAGCATGGGGTCTTGCTGCAGCTCCGCTTCGAGGGTCTGGCGCCGTTGCTGCAGACCGTGGAGCTGGTCAAAACGCAACCGCGCTGCGGCCTCCAGATCCCCATCCCGCTCGGCCTCGGCGATCGCCTGGCGCAGGCCTTCATCCTCCTCCAGCAACAGCCTTAATTCCGCCAACCGCTCCTTCTCAACAGCCCAGCGGCGCTGCACGGCCTCCAGGGCAGCCTGGGCCTGGCGGCGCTGATCCTGTAAAGCCAATTTCTCCCCCAGGGGAGCGGCTTCGGCGGCGAGCAGAGCTAATTCAATGCGCCGCAGGTCGGCTTCGGCCGCTTCCACGATCTCCGGTTTGGAAGTGACCTGCATGCGCAGTTGGGCCGCCGCCTCATCGACTAGATCGATGGCGGAATCGGGCAGGCAACGGTCACTGATGTAGCGCTCGGCCAAACGGGCCGCCGCCACCAGGGCCCCGTCGGCAATCGTGACGCCATGGTGCAGCTCATAGCGCTCCCGCAACC
>JBKDVK010000182.1:0-14742 GCA_046338875.1 Cyanobacteriota bacterium
GAGTCCAGGGGCAGTGGGTTCGTCAGGAGAGCCCGTGGTGAACCGACTCAGGGGCACCACAGGCAGCCCGGGGGTGGCGGAGAGGGGGTGATCCTGCCATGTGATCCGTCAGCGGACCATCGCCGTCACTCCTCCAGATCCTTGCGGCTCGGGGTGCGGCTTGGGTCGCTGGCGAGGAACCCGAAGACGAAGATCCCGATGAAGAAGAAAACGACCGAATAAACCGAGATCTTGAGGGCGAGCATGGGCAGTCCGGCGGGAGACCAGGATTGACAGCAGTGCAAGGGCCGGAATCGACCTTTGCGGAGCGGATCCATCCTATGGGCCAGGTGGGCCATCCAACCGGATCGGGGGGAATGGGGGGCGCTCGCCGCCAGGATTGAAACGTTTCAGTCACGTTGCCCGCTCCGCCCGCCTCGCCCTTGGAGACCCGACTCGACCTGCAACCGCTCTGGATGGCCCCCCATCCCGATGGCAGCATCGCCGCCGCCCTGGACCATCCCTGGGGCCCCAGCCACCGGCCTGACTGGGTTGAGCGCGGCTTGATCATTTGGCCCCGGGGCGGTCAGCGCTGCAGCCTGCGGCTCCGACTCGTCTGCCCGGCCGCTTGGCAGGCCGTCTGGCAGGCCGATCAGCAAGCCGACGGCCCGGCCGACCGGCAAGCCCGTTGGGCCGGCCAAGTCCGGGCGCGCCTGGCCCTGCGCTGGTGGGCCGAGGACATGACTTTGCGAGTCGATGGGGAAACGGTGCATCGGGGTGATTTGTTCGATACCGCCTGCCGCTGGCCCCTGCCGGAGCGCTGGTGGCAGGGCCAGGCCCTGGAGCTGGAGTTGCTGTTGCGCAGCCCGCTCCATGACGACGGGGCCCTGATTCACAGCTACCTGGACCTCGAACCCCTCGATCCCCAGGATCCCCAGGGGCTGCTCCAGCCTGTGGTGGCCCAGCTGGAGGACCTGCGGCGCCAGCAGGGCCACGGCCCCGGAGCCGGGCCGGGTGTCGTGCATTGGCTGGGCCACGCCCACCTCGATTTGGCCTGGCTTTGGCCAGTGGCCGACACCTGGCGCGCCGCCGAGCGCACCTTTGACTCGGTGCTGACCTTGCTGCAGCGCTTTGAGGAGCTGCACTTTGGCCATTCCACCCCGGCCCTCTATGCCTGGCTGGAGCAGCACCGTCCCGCCCTCTTTGACCGCCTGCGGGCAGCGATGGCCAACGGCCGCTTCGAGCCCCTCAATGGTCCCTGGGTCGAAACCGATGCGGTTCTGATCGCCACCGCCTCCCTGCTGCGCCAGTTTCAGGAGGGCCAGCACTACAGCCAGTCCCGTTTCCCCCAATGGCAGCACAACCTGGCCTGGCTGCCGGACAGCTTTGGCTTTGGCGCCGGTCTGCCCGCCGTGGCCGAGGCGACCGGTGTGCGCTGGTTTTGCACCCACAAGCTGGCCTGGAACGCCACCACTCCCTTCCCCCATCGCCTGTTTCGCTGGCGTAGTCGCTGTGGTGCCGAGGTGCTGGCCCTGATGACGGCCCCGATCGGCACCGATGGCGATCCGGTGGCCATTGAGCGCTACCGACTCGAATGGCAGCGCTGCAGCGGCGTGGCCGACGCCCTCTGGTTGCCGGGGGTGGGGGACCACGGCGGCGGGCCCAGCGCCGAAATGTTGGAGCAGCTGGCCCTGTGGAGCCAGCAGGGCGCCGCTGCCCGCCAGCAGCCGGGGACCCTGCGCCGCTACCTGGCCGGCCTCGAACCGCTGGCACCCCGTTTGCCGGTGTGGCGGGACGAGCTGTTCCTGGAATTGCATCGGGGCTGCGCCACCAGCCGTCCCGACCAGAAACGCCACAACCGCAGCCTGGAGCGCCTGCTGCGGGAGGCGGAACTGGCCCAGGTGCTGGCCGGGGCCGGCGTCACCGGAGCACTGCCTCCAGGGGCACCGGGCTCAGGAGCATTACCCCCAGGGGCACCGGCCCCAGAGGCCCCGGCCCCGGAAGCTGTCGATTGGCGCCCGCTGTTGTTCCAACAGTTCCACGACATCCTGCCGGGCACGGCCATCCCCGAGGTGTACGACCAGGCCGAACCCCAGTGGCGCGCCGCCCGCCGCCGCGCCCGCCACCAGCGGGACCTGGCCCTGGCGGCCGCCCTCGGTTCCCCCCCAAGGCCGGTCCCGGGCGGCCAGGCCTGGGCGGTGGTGCAGTTGCAACCCCTCAGCGCCGCGCCCCGCACCCTGCGCCTGCCGGCCGGCCCCTGGACCCTTTGGAACCAGGAAGCCCCATTGGCCAGCCAGGACGCCCCCGGTGGCGGCCAGTGGGTGCAGCTTCCTCCCCTCGCTGGCATCGAGCGCCTCTGGCTTCAGCGCGGCCGCCCCGGCCAAACGGGGCCCGCTTGGCCAGTTCAGAATCCGGTGCAGGTGGTGCAGGAAAGCGACAGCGACAGCTGTGGTGATGGCGGCGGTGGCGGCACCAGCGGTGGCGGGGGCCCCCGTTGGCGACTCGACAATGGTCTGGTGGGCGCCAGCATCGGCCCCGCTGGGGTGGAGCGGCTCTGGGATGGCCAGGGACGGCAGCTGCTGGCGGGTCCCCTGGAGTGGCGCCGCTGGCGTGATCAAGGCGAGTTCTGGGATGCCTGGGACCTGGCGGCCGACTACCGGGACCACCCCCTGGCCTGGAGCTGGAGCGGCGCTCCGCAGTGGCGCGAACGGGGACCGCTTTGCGCCAGTTTTGTCTGGCGGGGCCGCTGCGGAAACAGTCCTGTGCGGCTTGAGGGGCGGTTGCTGGCGGGCTGCCCCTGGCTCGAACTGGTGCTGCAGGTGCGCTGGCAGCAGCGCCATGAGTTGCTGCGCCTGGAGGTGCCCCTGGCCCAGCCGGCCTGCCGTTGGGCAGCAGACACCTCCGGCGGCGTGATCGAGCGCCCGGCCATCGCCCGCAACCCCCGGGAGCAGGCCCGCTGGGAGGTGCCTGCCATCAGTTGGCTTGCCTCGGTGAGCCCGGGCGGCCTTGGCGACGTGGCGCTGTTGCTCGATGGCCCCCAGGGGGTGTCGGGCCAGGCCGAACGCCTGGGGGTTTCGCTGCTGCGGGGGCCCACCTGGCCCGATCCAGGGGCTGACAATGGCCTGCAGCGCCAGCGCCTGGCCCTGATGCCCTGCCCGGGGGGCTGGCGCAACGCCGCCGTTCCCGCCCAGGCCGTGCGGCTGCGCGAACCGCTCTGGTGCCGCCCCTTGGGGCCCCAGGCTGCCGCTGATCAGGGCTGGCCTGGCCTGCCGCCCCTGGCGCCCGATCTACAGCTGGTGGCCCTGCGGCCAGCGGCAAGGCGCACTGAAGCGCTAATTGCCGTACAAAACAACGGCCCCTGCCGGCGCCAACTGGCACTGGGGCCCCGTTGGCAGGTGCTGGCGCGCTGCGATGGGCTGGAGCAGGATCTTGACGGCGATCAGCCCGATGGGCCGGCCCTGACGGCCCTGGCCCCGTGGCAACTGGGATTCTGGCGGCTGAAGCTCAATCCTCGTGGTCGTCAAACGGATCGGTGAGCCGCTTGGAAGGGGGCCCGAAGGCGGTGTAGATGCCGAAGCCAGTGAGCGCCAGCAGCACCGCCAGCACTGCCAGGGCGACGGAGAGGGCGGGAGAGGTGCTGGTGGTGGGATCCATCGGGGTAGCGGGGGGGAGGGGAAAAGGGGCCAGGGCCAGGGTGTGTTGCATCAAAACTCTCGACGGGGCGGCCCAGGCCGGGAGCGATGGCCCTTACAGTACCCAGCACGATCTCCACTCTGAGAGTTCAGCTCTGTCATGGCTCAACGCACCCGCCTGGGAGACTTCCTGCGTCCCCTGAATTCCGAGTACGGCAAGGTCGTCCCTGGCTGGGGCACCACGCCGGTGATGGGCATTGCCATGCTGCTTTTCTTGGTGTTCCTGCTGGTGATCCTGCAGCTGTACAACAAGTCGCTGCTGCTGGAAGGCATCAATGTCAACTGGAACAGCGTCCTCTGAGTTCTTCCCAACCTCCCAGGATCTATGAACATCTTCGGCATCGGACTCCCCGAGATGGCGGTTATCGCCGCCATCGCTCTTTTGGTGTTCGGCCCCAAGCGCCTGCCGGAGATGGGCAAGACCCTGGGTAAAACCCTCAAGGGTTTCCAATCGGCCTCCCAGGAGTTCGAAAAGGAATTCCGCCAGGCCATCGACCCCGAAGCGACGGCCTCCGCCACCAGCATCTCCACCGCTCCTGCTGTGACCGAAGCGTCGATCTCGGCGTTGCCCCCCGGCCCTGACACGGCCGTAACTGCCACGGCCGTGGCCGCTACACCCCTGGGCGCCAGCGTTGAGGCTGACTGAAGCCCGGCGCGGCGACCAGCCCCAACTCCCCTGCCAGAGCGTGGATCTGCAATTGCTGGTAGGGCTTGGCAACCCCGGCGACCGCTATGACCTGACCCGCCACAACATTGGCTTCATGGCGGTAGAGCAAATGGCCCGTACGGCCAGTGCCGCCCTCAAATCTCAGGCCAAATTGCAGGGCCTTAGCGCCGAAATCGGCAGCGGCGCCGGTCGTCTGCGCCTGCTGATGCCCCAGACCTACATGAATGAGAGCGGCCGCAGTGTGCGCGCCACTCTCGATTGGTACCGGCTTGATGCAGCGGCGATGCTGGTGCTGGTGGACGACATGGATCTGCCTTTGGGTCGCCTGCGGCTGCGCCTGGCCGGTGGTGCCGGTGGCCACAACGGCCTCAAGAGCATCATCCAGCACTTGGGCAGCGATCAGTTCGCCCGGTTGCGCATCGGCATCGGCCCGCCGGCGGGCCAACCCAAGGAGCGGCGCGAGCGCACCATCGGCCATGTGCTGGGTCGCTTCAGCAGCGAAGAAAATCCTGTGGTGCAAAGGGTGCTGGACCAGGTCTGTGCCGGTATCCCCCTGATCCAGCGGCTGGGCTACGAAAAAGCCGCCAACCAATTGAACAGTTTTCAGGGCGCCCAGTCGCCAAGCTGAAGCCCTTGCTTCAAAATCCCCTGGCCCCCAAATCCTCTCTGCCCTAATGCGCCCGTCGTGAGTCGCTTGCCCAGTACCACCGCCCAGCTGCGGGTCTTGCGCCAAAGCTTCAGCCCCTGCTTGCTGGAGGGGGAGGTGAGCGCCGGTGGCTTCCAGTGGACCTTCCGTTGGGCCTTTGACCGGGGCGATCTCAGCGTCGAGCCTTCCCTGGGTCGGGCCCTGATCCAGGACGCCCTGTTGCGCTACCTATTGCAAGCCGACTACCAGCTGGAAGCCGGTGGGGATTATGCATTTACGGTGCGGGCTCAGTTATGAGGAGGTTTGGGCAGGGCAGATTGGCTTCTTGCTGACAGCCAGTGCCATCAAGAAAGCTCTGGACACTTGAAATAGTTCGGCACCTCAGGGCATTCCGTTCCCATTGATTCGGTCCGAGGCGCCATCGAGGCAAGGGAATCAGCACCGGTTTGAGCACTGTCGAAATGACTGACTACACCCAATCCACTCTGGCTCAAAGCGGCGTCTAGGAGATCGTGCTGAAACAGCTCCCTGGAGCAGGAAATACAGCTGAACAAGTTGGGATCCGTGCTCCTAGGGGCGTTGATTTCGCGATATCTCACCCTCTGGCACTAGAGGCCCTCGTTACGGCCCTTGACCGTCGCCAAGCGGGCTTGCTGTTGCAGGAAGTCGGGGCCTGGATCAGGACGGTCGCGTGCGGCAATCAGCGCCGGCTGCTGATCGAGGCCTTCGCGGCAGTCTGAGAGGGAAGATCAGCTCTCAACCATGGGCAGAGCTTATTCCTGAGTTAAGCTGGGAAGCTCTCAGAGGAATCCGCAGTCAAGATGAAAACGATTTTAAAGAAGTTTCTATGGAAAATAGGTTTTTATGGCCCAATCCCCCTGCCCCCCGTGCGTAAAGATGTTGATGGGCCCTATGCTGATTGTCATGACATGGCCCGCAATCAAGCATCTTCAGTTTTTCTTGATGACAACGAGTTTGACATAGCTGACGGCTTTTCGTTTTACTGGATGCATAAGGAAATTTATCTTGATCAGTCCTATCTTTTCCGTACACAACGAGACAGTCCTCTAATCATCGATTGTGGTTCAAATTATGGTGTCAGTATCCTTTGGTTTAAAAAAAATTATCCCGATGCCAAGATCGTAGGTGTCGAGGCTGATCCTGTTGTTTTTGACATGCTAAATCGCAACATATCTCGACGTAACTTTACTGATATCAAGCTTTTACATCGAGCCGTTTCGTCTAAGTCCGGCCATGTTCCCTTCCACTGCCTAGGGGCTGATTCCGGTCGCATACATGCGGGTAGCCCCGATGGGATCAGCTCCAGTACTGAGATCATTGATGTGCCTACGGTGTTGCTCGATGATTTGATTGGTGAGGATGAGGTCGATTTTCTGAAAATCGATATTGAAGGCGCTGAGCTTGACGTCATCAGCGCTTCCAAGAAGTTGAATCGTGTTAACCAGATGTTCATTGAGTACCATTCATTCATTGATGTACCTCAACAGTTGTCACGTTTGCTGTCAATACTTGAGGACAGCGGGTTTCGGTACTACATTGATAAGGTTTATTCGCCCACAAATCCCTACTATGAAATTACAAATAATCAGGGGATGGATTTGCAGCTTCGCATTTTTGCCACCCGAGCTAATGTTCTGCAGGGTGCCGGGGCAGGTTAGCAACCTACTTGAGAGCTTCAAGTGGACTTCGCCTCAGACGGCGTCAAAAAAAAAGTGCAATCCACGGCTTCTTGTTCATATCATGACAAGATGACAATGTGAAGCCACACGAATGTGAAGACACATGAGTGTGACCACATACGAATGTGATGATATACGAATGTGATTGGATATCATTGTGATGGCCTACCAGCCTTGGCCCCAGACCCCTTGGCAATAGTCCAACCTTGCCAATAATCCAACCTTGGCAACTCCCGCCCAAGCAAGCGCTCCAGCAGCACTTGGGCGACCACATCATCCCAGTCCCGGGGCGGCTGGCCCAGTCCCTGCGGCCGCCAGGTTGGTGCCCCGTTCTCCGATCAGCTCGAAGTCGACCAGTCCTTTGAGGCTTGCTTGCCAGGGGGGCGAGCCGGTGCCGGCACCCAGCAGCAGCGGGCTCACGGGTGCCTTCGCCTGCCACTGGCGCAGGCTAGATAGATCGAAGTGGACCAGCTGCCCCTGCAGTGGCAGTTGTTTGCCAAGTTGCATCGCCACAAAGACGGAACAATCGACAGGCTTGCTTTTGAGAGAAGTCGAGACGAAGATCACGTGGTCGCGTGCTGCACACCGTGCCGGAGCCTGCCCAATGACTTGGCGCCAGTCTGTAAGAGAAAAAGAGCTTGTTAGCTTGAGCGGATCTTTTTCTTGAGTTATACTGGAAAGGCCCTAGAGGAACCCAAAGCCAAGATGAAAGCAATTTTGGATAAGTTTCTTTGGAAAATTGGGTTTTATGGCCCAATTCCCCTTGCGCCTTCGCGTGCATTTGTTGATGGGCCCTATGCTAATTGTTATGATATGGCCCGCAATCAAGCGTGTTCAATTATTCTTGATGACAACGAATTTGAGATCGCTGATGGGCCTTCATTTTATATGATGCATAGGGAAATTTATGGTGATCAGTCTTATTTATTCCGTTCCCAACGGGACGCTCCCGTTATCATCGATTGTGGTTCTAATTATGGTGTCAGTATTCTTTGGTTTAAAAAAAATTATCCCGATGCCAAGATCGTAGGTGTCGAGGCTGATCCTGCTGTTTTTGATATGCTATCTCGCAACATATCTCGGCGTAACTTTTCTGATGTCAAGCTTTTGCATCGAGCTGTTTCGTCTAAGTCAGGCCATATTCCCTTCCACTGCCTAGGGGCTGATTCCGGTCGCATACATGCAGGTAGCCCCGATGGGATCAGCTCTAGTGCGGAGGTCATTGATGTGCCTACGGTGTTGCTCGATGAATTGATTGGTGAGGATGAGGTCGATTTTCTGAAAATTGATATCGAAGGCGCCGAGCTTGATGTCATCAGCGGTTCTAAGAAGTTGAATCGGGTTAATCAGATGTTCATTGAGTACCATTCATTCATTGATGTGCCTCAACAGTTGTCTCGGCTGCTGTCAATACTTGAGGATAATGGATTCCGTTACTATATTGACAAAGTTTGTTCGCCCCAAAATCCCTATCTTGAAATTACAATCAATCAGGGGATGGATTTGCAGCTGCGCATTTTCGCCACCCGACCTGAAATTTTACAGGCTGCTGCTGCAGGCCAGCTACCTGCCTGAGACCCTCCAGCGAACCTTGCTCCAGAAGACGTCAGAGAAAAGTCCCGAGCCATGGCTTGCTGTTGATACTGTAATTAGCCAATAGAATGAGATAATGGTTTGATGAAATTATTGTTTGTGGAAGTTATGGCTTGATGAACTTACAATTTGATGAGTTTAAATAGTTATTGCATAATTGCGTAATTTAATAATGGCATGATTACATATCAGCCTGGGAATCAGACTCGTCTCACAAGAGTGGTCTCAACATTTCAACCTTGGTAACTGCCGCCCCAGCCAGCGCTCAAGCAGCACCTGGGCGACTACATCATCCCAGTCCCGGGGCGGCTGGCGCAGACCCTGGGGCAGCCAGCGCCGCCAGCCCCGCGCTGGCATCAGCTGCCAGTAGCGCCGTCGGGCCGCCAGGGTGGTGCCCCCCTCTTCGATCAGCTCGAAGTCGACCAGCCCTTTGAGACTTGTTCGCCAGGGGGCCGAGCCGGTGCCGGCACCCAGCAGCAGCAGGGTCACGGGCGCCTCCGCCTGCCACTGGCGCAGGCGGGCCAGGGCGGCTTCTGGCGGCAGCACCAGGGCGGCCACGATTTGGCTGCGCTGCCCATCGGTGCGCACCAGGCCGCATTTGCTGCGGCCCGGATCCAGGGCGGCGAGGGCCCCAGGTACCGGCGCCCGGGCAGCAGCAACGGCGCGCTCAGCGATCATCTGCCGCCGCCATTGGGCCCGACCCAACGCAGTTCGACCACAATTGGATCGGGAGTATCTGCAGCCACCACGGCCACGGCCTCCAGGGTGGCCTGCAGGCCCTGGGGGCGGGCGCTGAGGCCGCGGCCGAGGGTATTGAAGGCGGTTACATCAAATTGCAGGCCGTCCTCCAGGGTGCCCTGTCTCTGGGCCCGGGCAAAGGAGGCTGCCAACAACAGGTTCATGCGGCTGCGGATCTCCTCGGGGCTGCGCACATCGGCCTCCAGCACCGTGCGGGCCAGGGATTCCCCCTGGCGTACGACCTGGCGATTGGGCCGCAGATCGGGGAAGGCCAGCACCCGATTCTCGCCCCGCAACACATTGGCCGCCGAGCGAATCGACACCACCCAGGTGCCAGAGCGTTGCAAGTATTGCTCGAGTTTTTCGACATCAATGCGAGGCACCAGCAGGATCTGGCGATCGGGCTTCTGACCCGGCAGCAGCAGGCCGAAGGCCGTCTGATTGGCCCGTTGCATCAAGGTATCAATCACCGCTTTGGCCTCTTCGCCCCGGCGCAATTTCACCTTGGCCGTGGCCAGGGGCTGGCCGCTGGCAATCACCACATCGCCGCGGCGCAGGGCGATCACCTTGGTTTCCAGCCCCTTGAGTTCCTGTTGCCCTGCGGCAATGCTGCGTCGCACCTGGGCCAATTCGGCCTCGGTGCGGCGAATTTCCGCATCCCGACCCTTGACGTCTCGGCTGAGCCGATCCCGCTCGCGTTCCAGCTGCTGGCGCTGGTTTTGCAGGGGTTGCAATTCTTGCCGCAGCGAGCCGACCCGTTGCTGGGCTGCCGCCAACTGGTCGGCCACGACCCGCTTGCTTGCGATCGCCAGGCTGCGGCTTTGCAGAGCCTGCTGGCGACCCTGCTCGGCCCGGTTGCGTTCCTGGCGACTGCGCAGCAACTCGACGCGGTTCTTGGCCAATTCGAGGCGGTTGGTCTGCAGATCCTGCTGGCTGCGGGCCAGGGCGACGCGGCCCTCGCGCACCTTGTCCTGGATCTGGTCCAGCTGGAACAATCCCACCCGCAATCGTTCGCTCACCAGCAGCATCAGCCCCAGCGAAAGGGCACTGATCAAGCTGCCGGTCAGGGCCGTGATCACCACAGCAGTCTTGCGGGGCCGCAGGTTGAACAGGCTGAGGCGGGCCTTGCCCACCATCGAGCCAAGGCGATCGCCCAGGGTGGAGAGAACCCCACCCAGCACGAGCAGGGCCAGGATTAGCAACCAGGCCGACAAGGGAGTCTCCGGATCGTGTCCAGTATCCCTGGCCGCTAGCTGAAGCGCTTGGCGAGGGCGATGGGATCAAATACCGTGATCTTCTTGCGGTCGATCTGCACCAGACCATCAGTGCGCAGATCACCCAGCAAACGGGTAATCGTCACCCGGGTGGAGCCGATGGCTTCGGCAATGGCCTGGTGGGAGAGGCGCAGATCGATGGTGATTCCCTCACTGCCCGGTACGCCGAAATCGCGGCAAAGAACCAGTAAGAAACTCACCAATCGGGACGACATATCCCGGTGGGTAAGGGTTTCGATCATGGTTTCGGTTTGCAGGATGCGGGAGGACAACCCCTGCAACAACAACAGGCCGACACTGGCGTCCTGTTCAATGGCGCGCCGCACTGAGGTGGCTGGGGCCGTCACCATCTCAACCCGGGTGAAGGCCACCGCGTGATAAAAGCGGTCGGATCGCTGGCCGGTGAGCAGGGACAACACCCCGAACAGGCTGTTTTCGCGCAGCAGCGCCACGGTGATCTCTTCTCCCGATTCGTAGACCCGCGAAAGGCGCACGGCACCCCGACGCAGCAGGTAGACCTTTTCAGCGGGATCACCAGGAAAAAAGATGGTCTTGCCCCGCTCAATCGCTTCCTGATTGCTGCCCGCCAAAGCGCGCATCACCTCCAGCAGGGTGGGCGGCACGGACTGGGCCGGTGATGGGGATGCCACCGAACCTGGGCCCCCCGGATTGGGAGTGCTGGGAAGGCGGGTAAAACCGCGGGTGGCTCCAACCATGTCGGTGGGTCCGGTGTGGGGGAAACTACGGATCGACCTGGGGACTCCCTGTAGCAAATCAGACAGTTTTTAATTGCTGGTGCGTCGAGGGGAATCAGGGGGCTGCGGCCAGGGCCGCTGTTTGCTGCACTTGCAGCTCGCTGATGCCCGCCTGGGCCAGGTCCAGCATGGCATTCAGTTCGGGGCGGCTGAAGGGCGCTCCTTCGGCCGTGCCCTGGATTTCCAGCAGCCGTCCTTGGCCATCCATCACCACGTTGAGATCCACTGCCGCCCGGCTGTCCTCGTCGTAATCGAGGTCCAGCAGCGGCCGGCCGTCGACCAGGCCCACCGCCACGGCGGCCACCTGCTGGCGCAGTGGATTTTCCAGCATCAGCCCCTGCTCCTGGAGTCGCCGCAGGCCGACGGCCAGGGCCAGCCAGGCCCCGGTGATCGAGGCGGTGCGGGTGCCGGCATCCGCCTGCAGCACATCACAATCCACCAGCAAAGTGCGCTCGCCCAGGGCGGCCATGTCGAGGGAGGCCCGCAGGCTGCGGCCGATCAGTCGCTGGATTTCCTGGGTTCTGCCCGAGAGTTTCATCAGTTCGCGGCCCTGGCGTTCCGGGGTGGAGGCCGGCAGCAGGCGGTATTCGGCGCTCAGCCAACCCTGGCCCGAGCCCTGGCGCCAGCGGGGCACCCCCTCCTGCACGCAGAGGCTGCAGAGCACCCGGGTGCGGCCGGTGGCCACGATCAACGAACTGAGGGCAAAGCCCATCGGATCCCAGCTGAACGTCACCGGCCGCAGGCCGTGGGCGGGCCGTTGCTGGGCCCGATCCGGGGCGGCAGCCGCCTCAACCAGCGGCTCTTGCGCAGGGCTGGACATGGCGACCACCAAACAGTGGCGCAGCGTAGGGGTCCGGCCCCCGGGGCCCTGGAGCGCTATTGGTGGTGTCGAAGCCGCCTCCCTACCGCTACATTCAGGTGATCAGGGCCCGTTGCCTTCCCTCGGAGCCCGCGGCGCCAGCGGTGTTCACCGCCGCCAGCCATCCCCGTAGGGCCCCATGACCGCGAGCCTCGCCAACCACCGTTTGCCCCAGCGCCAGGGGCCGCCGCCCCACCACTCGGCCGGCGCTGCGGTCTTTCCCGCCAGGGCCGATGGGACCGGCACGGCCGCCCTGCGGCTGGCCCCCCAGGCTGAAGGATTGCTGCAGATCCACACCGCTCCTTATCGCGGCAGCGTCGCCACGGTGTTCAGTCAGGCCCTGCGGGCCGCTGGTTTGGGCAGCCAGGTGCTGGTGAGCCAGTTTCTCAAGGGGGGCGCCGAGCAGGGAGTTGAAGGCAGCCTCTGGCTGTGCGGGCGATTGCAGTGGCTGCGCCCCGCCACTCCTCATTGCCTCACGGGTCCGGCCAGCAGCGATGCCGAGGCGCTGGAGGCGGTGCGTCAGGTCTGGGTTTACAGCCGCCAGCGTTTAGAGCAGGGCAATTTGAACCTGCTGGTGCTGGATGAATTGGGGCTGGCGATCGAGCTGGGTTACCTGGCGGCCAACGAGGTGACCGCCACCTTGACCCAACGGCCCGCCCATCTGGATGTCATCGTGACCGGACCGGCGATGCCGCCGGCCCTGATGGCCCTGGCGGACCAGGTGACCCACCTGCGGCGCTGATTTCCCACCTGCGCACTGCTCAAGAACGACCGCTGGATCAACGCCCGGGCCGCCGCCGGCATGATTGAGCCCTTCCAAGCGTCCCTGGTGCGCCATCTGGAGCCGGAGTTCCAGAGTCAGCCGGTGCTCAGTTATGGCTGTTCGTCCTACGGCTACGACATTCGGCTATCGGCCCAGGAATTTTTGACCTTCCGCCATGTACCCGGCACGGTCATGAACCCCAAGCGGTTCAATCCCGCCAACCTGGAGCCGGCCCCCCTGCACCAGGACGAAGATGGTCGCTATTTCATTCTGCCGGCCCACACCTATGGCATGGGTGTGGCCCTCGAAAAGCTGAAGGTGCCGCCCAATATCACCGTGATCTGCCTGGGCAAAAGCACCTATGCCCGGTTGGGAATAATCGTTAACACCACACCGGCCGAAGCCAGCTGGGAAGGGCACCTCACCCTGGAGTTCAGTAATTCTTCCGGCGCCGATTGCCGCATCTATGCCGAAGAGGGCATCTGTCAGCTGCTGTTCTTTGAGGGGGATCCCTGTGAAACCACCTATCAAGATCGGGCGGGTAAATACCAGTACCAGCCGGAGCGGGTGACCTTGGCAAAAATATAATAAATTGTTTTAAAAGTAACAGTTTAAAATTATAGTTAAATTCGTCTAATCACTCTCTTAGTCTTGCTCGCAAGCGAATGCAGCTTTTCCAAGCCTTTGTCAGCCGTGTCTATTGATTGTTGAAAATAATGTTGTACAAAAATCTTAGCTTTAAATCTGAAGCTATTTACATTTGAATCGCTAAATAAATTAGTTGTATCGATATTGAGTTCCCGCAGGCGATTTAGCAGGCTGTCATCAAAAAAGGTTGCTTGCTGCTTGTTGAAAGAGTAAAGATATAAATATTCACTCTCGAGTAATGCAGCTGCCGCATGGAAATTAGACCGTTGCGACCTGACATATTCCGCCAGAGCTTTTCGGGTGGGGTTTGGAATAAAAAACTCTATCTTTTGCTTACTTATTCTACGGTGTTCCTGGTAAGGCTTGTAATGAAATTCGATGTAGGTAAGATTGGTTTCGACTTCAGCACTGCCTGTCCTTGAAGTGCCTGCGTGAAAGCCATCAACCATTGATTCGCAGGTTCCTTGGGCAAAAAATCATTTTTTGCACCAATCTATTTCAGAGTAACGATTTGGGTGGTATGGGCTATTAATATATTTACGCGTTATGGTCAGAACCTTGTCGTTCTTGATATAATCAATCAGGGATCTGTCTAAATCATCTCTTGCGCAGGAAAGCCGGCCATTCACCTTGCAAGCAAGAAATTCATCGCAATCAATGGGGAAATAGAAATCGTGCGGATCATCGCGATCTAAATGGTTGATAAATTCTGAGAATATGGTGCCTCTAGCGAAGTAATCTTGGAGTTGATTATGTGCTCTGTTTACGAAGATTCCCCGACTTTCTGCCTCCTTTAGAATCTGGAGAGTTTCGCGGTCGCTTGAGCCATTGTCGAAGACGAAAATGCTATTAGCCGGAATCATTGCTTCATGATATTTGAGCCATGGATCTAAAAAAAGGGTTTCGTTCTTCTGCATCATGATTAAGGCAATACGAAGGCTCATGATGATTGATACGGAACGTGGCTGGCCTGGTGAAATTTAGTTTAAGTCCGGATGCAACCCAGAAGGTCAAGGCGCCAATCGGGCCTTGTGCAGGCGGCTTTTCTCATACCATTCGGCAAACTGCGGGGCCCAGGCCACCAGGTGGGGCCACATCAGGTCGCAGAGTTCGCGGATTTCTTGCTGGGCGTCGAGTTTGGCGCGCAGATCGAGGAAGTGCAGGAAGGCCCGCAGGCTGAAGCTGACCACAAAGTGCTGGCGGTAATCGAAGGGCAGGATGCCGCGGGCATGTTCCTCGGCAAAGCCGGCGGCCAGCAGTTCGGCGTAGCGCTCGGCGGCGGCGCGGCAAAGGGCAAGATCTTTAGCCCGCTCGTCTGTGGTGTAGGTGTATTTCTTACCCTGGCGGTCGCTATAGCTGTCTACGGGCCTGAGATAAAAAACCTCTTCTAGATCAAGTTCACCATTAGCCGCTTTGCAGATGCGATCG
>JBKDVK010000183.1:0-8040 GCA_046338875.1 Cyanobacteriota bacterium
GTGGAAGTCTGGCCCATCAAGCCCCTGGGCACGACGGTAAATGCGCAGCGAGTACCCGTGAAACCGGCATTTTTGGAAAATGAGCGAAATTCAATCGCACATTCCCTGGCCCCTTCAATTTCATAAATCGAATGGGGCAAATCAGCATCTTGAATAAAAGCCTCATAGGCCGCGTCAAATAAGATCAAAGCCCCCTGGGCTCGCGCATAGTCAACCCACTGGCGCAAATGGTCCCGCGTAGCCACAGCTCCGGTGGGATTATTGGGAAAACAAAGATAAATCAAATCCACCGATGTTTGCGGCAGTGGCGCCACAAAATCATTGGCCGCCGTGATCGGCAGATAGGTGAGGCCGCCGTATTGACCCTGGCCATCAGCCTCGCCGGTGCGACCGGCCATGACATTGCTATCCACATACACCGGATAAACCGGATCGGTGACGGCGATGCGATTTCCCTGCCCCAAAATATCGAGAATATTGCTGCTATCGCATTTAGAGCCGTCCGATACAAAAATCTCCTCAGCGCTGATCTCGCAGCCGCGAGCCTGGAAATCATGGCTGGCAATCGCTTGCCGCAACCAGCCATAGCCCTGCTCAGGGCCATAGCCATGGAAATCTTCATGGCGACCCAGGTCATCGATGGCGGCCTTCATCGCCAATCGGCAAGCCTCGGGCAGGGGCTCGGTGACATCACCGATGCCGAGGCGAATCAAGGGGGCCCCGGGGTTGCTCTCTTGAAAGGCCTTGACCCGCCGGGCGATCTCCGGAAACAAATAGCCCGCCTTGAGCTTGAGGTAATTCTCGTTGACCTTGACCATGGGGGAGCTGGCGGCTTGCGCCTTGTCGGATTGCCGGATTGTCCTATGGCGCCGGTGCCGCCTGGGAGCCGCAACCGTTCCGTTCCGCTCGGAGCTGCTGGCCTGCATACGATCAATAGCTCGCCCTGCCGCGGTCCCCGTGCTCCTCGCACCCATCCAATCCCGCGAGTCCATCGACTTCGAGGCCCTGATCGGCCCCGACATCACCAAACCCGGCCGCTACCTCGGCAATGAGCGGGGTGTGGAGCTGCGGGACTGGAACCAGGCATGGCAGACCGCCGCCGTGCGCTGGGCCCTCACCTATCCCGAGGTCTACGAGGTCGGCGCCAGCAACCTGGGCCACATCATTCTTTATTCGATCCTCAACGCCGTACCCGGCCAGATCTGCGATCGCTCCTACCTGCCGGCCGCCGATCTCTCCGCCCGATTGCGTCAGCGGGATCTGCCCCTGTTCGCGGTCGAAAGCCGCCGCCCCCTGGGTGCCTTCGACATCCTTGGCTTCAGCCTCAGCTACGAATTAGGCGCCACCAACATCCTGGAGATGCTGGATCTGGCCGGCATTCCTTTAAGGGCAGCCGAGCGGGGCGACCTGCCCCTGGCCGATCCAGCGGCGCCGCCCCTGATCTTTGCCGGCGGACCAACCGCCACCAGCAACCCGGAGCCCTTCGCTGCCTTCTTTGATTTCTTCGCACTCGGCGATGGCGAAGAGCTGTTGCCCGAGATTGGCTTGGTGGTGGGCGAAGCACGGGCCGCCGGCCTCAGCCGCCGCGATTTATTGCGCGACCTAGCCCAGGTGCCGGGGGTCTACGTGCCTTCCCTTTATGGGCCCGGGGCAGATGGGGTCAGCGTGGTGCCTTTGCAGCCCGGCCTGCCAGCGCGCCTGCTGCGGCGCACGGCCACGCCGATGCCCCATTACGCCATGGGCCTGGTGCCCCACATTGAGACAGTGCACGACCGTCTCACGGTTGAAATCCGCCGCGGCTGCACCCGCGGCTGCCGCTTCTGCCAACCCGGCATGCTCACCCGTCCGGCCCGGGACGTGGAACCCGAAGCGGTGATCGAGGCGGTGCAAGAGGGCATGAAAAGCACCGGCTATGCCGATTTCTCCCTGCTCTCCCTCAGTTGCTCCGACTACCTAGCCCTGCCCGCCGTTGGCGTCGAATTGCGCAACCGCCTGGCGGAGCACAACATCAGCCTCACCCTGCCCAGCCAGCGGGTCGACCGCTTCGATGCCGATATTGCCCACATCCTCGGGGGCACCCGTCGGGCCGGCCTCACCTTCGCCCCCGAAGCCGGCAGCCAGCGCCTGCGCGACATCGTCAACAAAGGCCTCAGCGACGCCGAACTGCTGCAAGGCATCCGCACGGCGATGCAAACCGGCTACCGCAAGGTCAAGTTGTATTTCATGATTGGCCTGCCGGGGGAAACCGATGCAGATGTGCTCGCAATTGCCGCAACCTGTCGGCGCCTGCAGGAGCAATGCCGCGACCTTGGCCGCTTGGAGTTGAACCTCACCATCAGCAATTTCACCCCCAAACCCCACACCCCCTTCCAGTGGCACAGCGTCAGCAGCGCTGAATTCGAGCGGCGCCAGCAGCTGCTGCGCCAAGCCCTCAAGCCCCTTCAGGGCCTCAAAACCAACTACACCGATCGACGCCTCTCGGCCGTGGAGGATTTCATTGGCAGGGGCGACCGGCGGCTGGCCCCCGTCATTGAAGCGGCCTGGCGGGCCGGGGCGGGGCTGGATGCCTGGTTTGAATCGGCGGAACGCAGCCATGCCGCCTGGCGCAGCGCCATCGTTGCCGCCGGACTGGAGGGCCGTTATCGGGCCCTGGAGATGGGGGACTGGCAGGCCGCCACAGCCATGGACGCCGCCGACCTGGATCGCTTCTGTGACCAACCCCTGCCCTGGGATCACATTGATACGGGCCTGAGCAAGCGCTGGCTGGCTGAAGACCTCGGCCGCGCCCTGGAGGCGGCCACCGTGCCGGACTGTTCCTTTGAGGGATGCAGCCACTGCGGCGTCTGTGGTCCAGACCTGGGCCACAACGTCGCCATCCCGCCGCCGCCCATCCCCACACGCCTGCCCCAAAAGCCGCCCGCCAGTGAGCGGGTCCAACGGCTGCGCTTCCAGTTCAGTAAAACCGGCTCCTTGGCCCTGATCGGCCACCTCGACACCCTGCGCCTGTTGGAGCGAGCCCTGCGCCGCAGCCAGATCCCCATCAGCTATACGGGGGGCTTCCACCCCTTGCCCCGCATCCATTTTGGCCAGCCCCTGCCCCTCGGCAGCGAAGGGTTGGCGGAATGGCTGGAGCTGGAGTTGACCGCCCCGCTGCAGCCGCAAGCGGCCCTGACTGCCCTGCAGCGCCAACTGCCCAGCGAATTCCAGTTACTTGCGGCCCAACAGGTCACCCTTGATGGCCCCAGCCTCACGGCCCTGATCACCGGCGCCCTTTGGCAGTTTGAGGCCTCCAGCGTCGATGGACTGCCCGCTCCCAGCCTGGGCCAGTGGCAAGCGGCACTCACGGCCCTGTTGGCCGCCCGCGAGCTGCCATGGCACGACACCGACAAGAAAGGCCGGCCACGGCAGCGGGATTACAGGCAGCTATTGCTTGACCTGCGCCTGGTGTCTCCGACTGCTGCGGCAGCGGAACAGGTTGGCCAAAGCGCACCGGTGCAAATCAGCTTGACGAGCGCCATCACGCCCCAGGGGCTGGGGCTGAAACCCGACCATCTCTGCCTCTGGTTGGGCCAACAGCTGGGTCGCAGCCTGCGGACCGACCGGCACCGCCGCCTGGCCCTGACCCTTGCTGACTGCGTGCTAGCTTGAACCTAAGGCGGTAAAGGTACAGCGGGCTCGTACCCGACTCCTATCCGTCCAGGTTTTTCCCTTTGGCTTATGCCTTTCACCGGGCGCACCATGGAAATTCCTTGCCTTCAGCGACGCGCGTTCGGCTATTGCTTCATTCTGGGTGAGGCCCATGCCCACCTCCACCAGTAACTAACTGGTAGCATTTTTAATCTCAATTAAACAATCTGATTCATCAGTTTTGTTTTTTCTGCAGTCCATTACTTGTCAATACCTAGCTGGTTCAGCTGATCGGCGCGGTTTTTTATGCACCGCCTTCGCAGCGCCCTGTTAGGTCACCGATTATTCCACTCCTGCCCCGGCAGGGCTCCTTGAGCCCGTATCCCTTCTATGCCCCAACAGATCGTCATCGCCGAGCACCTGCGCATCGCCGCCGTGCTCACCGACGACCGAATCGATGAACTTGTAGTGGCCCAGGGCCGCTATCAGATTGGCGATGTCTATCTTGGCACCGTCGAAAACGTCCTACCTGGGATTGACGCAGCCTTCGTAAATATCGGTGAGAGCGAGAAAAATGGTTTCATTCACATCACCGACCTAGGGCCCCTGCGCTTAAAGAAAGGCGGCGCCGGCATCACAGAACTGCTCGAACCTCGCCAGAAAGTTCTGGTGCAGGTCATGAAGGAACCAACCGGCACCAAGGGTCCAAGGCTCACCGGCAATTTGACCCTGCCCGGCCGTTTTCTTGTGCTCCAGCCCCAGGGCCAGGGTGTGAATATCTCGCGGCGCATTGTCAGCGAAAACGAGCGCAACCGACTGCGGGCCCTCGGCGTTCTGATCAAGCCCCCCGGCGCCGGATTGCTGATCCGTACGGAAGCTGAAGAGGTGAGTGAAGAGCTGTTAATTGACGACCTCGAAACCTTGCTGAGGCAATGGGAAGCCATTCAGTTAGCTGCCGACACTGCCACCCCACCGGTCCTGCTGAACCGTGATGAAGACTTTGTCCACCGGGTGTTGCGAGACCTCTATAAACCTGAGGTCACTCGGGTCGTAGTCGAGAGCCCGGAGGCGGTGGCCCGGATCAATGCCTTCCTGGGTCCTGACCAGACCAGCCTCGACGTCGAATGTTTCCAGGAATCAACCGAAATTCTTGAACACTTCCGGGTTAATGCCGCCATTCGGGATGCCCTGCGTCCCAGGGTTGATCTGCCCTCCGGTGGCTACATCATCATTGAACCGACAGAGGCGTTGACTGTCATTGATGTCAACTCCGGCTCCTTTACCCGTTCGGCCAATGCCCGCGAAACCGTGCTCTGGACCAACTGTGAGGCGGCCGTAGAAATCTCGCGCCAGCTCAAGCTGCGCAACATTGGCGGTGTGGTGGTGATCGATTTCATTGACATGGAATCGCGGCGCGATCAACTGCAACTCCTGGAACACTTCACCCAGGCCAGTCATGATGACTCGGCACGCCCCCAGATCGCCCAACTCACCGAACTGGGCTTGGTGGAGCTGACCCGCAAACGCCAGGGTCAAAACATCTACGAACTCTTCAGCCGGGCCTGCCCCAGCTGCGGCGGCCTTGGCCATGTGGCCGTGCTGCCTGGCAAAGACACGCTCCAACCCCTTGCCAACCTGCCTGGCGTTGTGCGCTCCGCTGCCTCCGCCCGCGCTGAGGTGCCCAGTCCTGCCCTTGCCGCCGACCCGGGCGCCGGTGGCCGCCGCCGCACCCGCCGCGGTGGCCGGGTCGATACGGCAACGCCTGATCTAGACCCTGGCACCGCTAGCGAGCAAACTCCCCAAGCTTCGCCCGACCAAGATCAACAGGAGAGCCCCCTTGCCTCCCCGTTTGCGGCCCCTTCCCGTCGCAGCGAACCCGACATCCTGGTGGTGCCGATGCAGGAGAGCCAGGAAAGGGTCTTTGGCTGGATGGGCTTCAGTCCGGCCCTGCTGCTTGATCCAGTCCCAGCCATCGACAATCTGTTGGTCCGGGTAGCCAGGCCTGGAATTGATCCCGAGACAGTGCGAGAAGAGGCCAGAGCGCAACTGGCCAGCAACGGATCCCGCCGCCGCCGCCGCGGGCGGGGCGGCGAAGCAAGGGGCAGCGAAACGCCCAGTCCTGATGAGACGCTGCCAACCCTGACTGCCGTGATGGAGCCCAAGCAAGAGCACCAAGAACTGATCACCATCCCGATCTTGCCGACTTTCCCGTCCTTGCTGGAACTGCCCCCTGAGACAACAGCTCTGCCCGTCAACAACCAAGCCGCCCCGGCAGAAAACCCAGAGGAGGGCGGCGATGAATCAAGGCGGCGGCGGCGGCGCTCCTCAGCGACACTTTGATACCGGAACCAGCCGGTGCTCGAGGTCTGGGGTGGTCGCAATCCGGCCGTTTGCGCCGGGGTCGATGAAGTGGGCCGTGGATCCCTCTTTGGTCCTGTCTTTGCGGCGGCCGTCATCCTGCCGCCTCAAGCCCTGCCCATACTCCAGAAGGCCGGCCTCACCGACAGCAAACGTCTCTCGGCCCGGGCCCGGGCCGCGCTGGTTCCCCTGCTGCGCCGCCAGGCCCTGAGCTGGGCCCTGGGCCAAGCAAGCGCCGCAGAAATCGATCGTCACGGCATACGCTCGGCCACTGAAGCGGCCATGACCCGCGCCCTGCAACGACTCTCGATCACACCCGAGCTGGTTCTGATCGATGGGGTGCTGCCCTTACGGGGCTGGAGTGGGCCCCAACGCACAGTGATAAAAGGCGATCTTCATTGCGCCGCCATCTCCGCCGCCAGTGTCATGGCCAAGCAAGAAAGGGATGCCCTGCTGCGTCGCCTGGCCGACCACTTTCCGGGTTATGGGCTCGAACGCCATGCCGGCTATGGCACCGCCCAGCACCGTCAAGCCCTCGCCAGCCTGGGAGCCACTCCCCTGCATCGCCAAAGCTTCCTGCACTGAGCCCGAAACCCAGCAGCTCCAACCGCCAAAGCCTTCAAGCGGGGGGCAGGGGCATCACCAGGGGCCCGTTGCCCCGCTCCGAGAGACACCACTGCTGAAAATCGGCCACCAGTTGCTGACTGACCCGATGGCGGATATTCCCCAAGATGCCATTAAGCAGCGAACGGCCCGAGGCCTCCAGCAACCGTTGGGGGATTAAGCCAAGCAGGGCCGGCTGCCTGCCGCTGACCGCCAGGGCCGCTTCGCCCTCCAGGCCGCCGGGAGCCGCCACCAACCACGAGTTGAGCTGTAGCTGGAAGTCCTCCACCAGACCAAGACCCTCAAGCTGGCAGTGGAGTGAATCCAGTTCGAGTCGGCCTTGATGGTGGCGGGCCTGAATTTCGACCACCGGCTGGATCTGCAGATGGAACAACTGCACCCGTGTGACGTGATAGCGGTAATGGCCGGGACCGAGAATCTCAAGTTGGGTCGGATCCAACAAGGCCTCCACCACCCGGCGTTCATCGTTGAGGTAGGCCCGCAGTGAGTCCGCATGCTCGTTGACCGGCAAACGGAGCTGCTGACGAGCGCTGAACGCTACGGCCATGGACAGCGGTCCGGCAGGCATGATCCTATCGACCCGCTCTCCCCCAGTCCATGCGCCTCGCCTATCTCGGCCCCGTCGGCACCTACGGCGAACAGGCTGCCAAGCAGCTCGCGGCGCTGGCAGGGCTTGAGGCCACCTTGATTCCCCAACCAGGGATCCAGGCGGTGATCCGCGCCTTGGCAGAGGGGGACTGTGAGGCGGCGGTGGTACCTGTGGAGAATTCAGTCGAAGGGGGAGTGACAAGCTGCCTGGATGCGCTCTGGCAGTACCCCGACCTGGTGATTAGCCATGGCCTGGTCCTGCCGATTCGGCACGCCCTGCTGGGGAGTGGCCCGCTTGAGGGCATCAGTGAAGTGCTGTCCCATCCCCAAGCCCTGGCCCAGTGCCCCCAATGGTTAGCCGAGCATCTGAGCGGAGCCCTGCAGTTACCTACCAGCTCCACCGCCGAAGCAGCTCGCCTGGTGCGCGGCAGCCGCTTTCGTGCCGCCATCGCCTCCCTGGAGGCCGCCAGGGAGCACGGCTTGGAGGTAATCGCCTATCCGATCAACGATGTGGTTGGCAATTGCACACGTTTTCTGCTGTTGCGCCGTCAACCCTGCGCCGTTGGCAGTGGACCCCATGCCAGCTTGGCTTTTTCGCTCCAGGCCAACCGACCCGGCGCGCTGCTCGCAGCCCTGACCTGCTTTGCCAGCGAAGGTCTCAACATGAGCCGCATCGAGTCCCGACCCTCGAAACGCTCCATGGGCGAGTACATCTTCTTCGTAGATCTTGACCTCAGCCAAGGTGTGACACCCCTAGATCGCGCCATGGCCGCCCTAAAGCCCCACTGCGAACAGCTGGTCCTGTTCGGGGTCTATCCATTGACGGTGCTGAATCAACCGGAA
>JBKDVK010000184.1:0-33789 GCA_046338875.1 Cyanobacteriota bacterium
TGGGGCCGTCCAGCCCAATCGAGGGTCCAATTAGTGATTATCCCCAAAGTGTCAGGGGAATGGCCAGCGGAGACATCTGGAAAGCCTTCCAGTTTTAAGAGGCAACTTTGCTGGGAGTAGGCAAGGGTCTGTTTCATCAGAGGTTGGTATCAGGCCACCCCATCGATCAGGCAGGCCCGCAGCCGCTCAAAGCCGCCGGGGCCAGCGCCAAGGGCCAGGGCTTGAATCAAGGCACGCCGCTGACGTTGGCCGCTCTCAGGATCAAGAAGGGTCTTGACACTGCTGCGGCGGGGATTCATGCGCTCGCGCAGGAGGTCGGAGAGACGCGATTGAAACAGCTGCCAGCGCTGCTCGATAACTGCAGGAGGCTCAGCCGTGGAGAGCAGTCCCCGCAACATGGGGTAGAGACGATCGGCCATGGTGCAGAGAATCTGAATCAGGGCATCGGTCTCCTTGGTTTCCAGGGAACCACGTCGGCAGGCCCGACGCAAAGGATTATGGCAGCGACGCTTCCACAATTCCACCCGATTTGGGAAGAGTTCGCCGTAGCCAAGTTGCTGGCTCATCCAAATCATCGCCTCACCGCCATTGAAATCGAGGGCCTCGGTGCATAACAGCATCAGGTCGAGGCGTTCGATGCCCCGGCGGGAAAGGGGGCGAGAAGGGAGGGATTGGGTAAATGCCTGGCTCATGGCTGCGATGATGCCAGCGCCGATGGCCGTTCGTCACTGCCGACCGCCGGCTTGCCCCCCGTCCTCCTGAGATGACCACCAGCTCCGCCAACCCCGACCTGCGCCGCTGGATCCGCGATATCCCTGATTTTCCCAAGCCCGGCATCCTGTTCCGGGATCTCACGCCCCTAATGCGCGACCCTGTCGGCTGGCGCGAAACTGTGCGCCAACTGGCCGAAATCACCGAGCGGCTCAAACCCGACCTAATCGTTGGTATTGAATCGAGGGGATTCATCGTGGGCACCAGCCTGGCCACGGCCCTGGGCCTGGGGTTCGTACCCGTGCGCAAGCCCGGCAAATTGCCAGGCGAGGTACATGGGGTGGACTACGAGCTGGAATACGGCAGCGATCGTCTGGAAATCCACGCCGATGGCTTTGAGGATTCCCCCCGGATCCTGATCGTCGATGATCTGCTGGCCACCGGTGGTACGGCCGAAGCCTGCGGTCAGCTGGTGCGTTTAGCCGGTGGCGAGATCGCGGGCTTTGCTTTCGTCGTCGAACTGGCCGACCTGGGCGGTCGACAACGTCTTCCTGGCGGAGTGGCTGTGGAATCCCTGGTTACCTATTGAGGCCCAGCTCAGGTCTGCTGGTCCTGCCAGTCCAAAACCTGTTCGAACTGCTCCAGGCTGATCAGCCCAAAGCGCCAAAGCACCACAGGCAGCGGCGCCTGCTCGACCTCGGAGTGACGGATTCCCATGGCGATCGCGCTCTCACTCAGGCCCAGTTGATTTCGCAAGAAACTCAGCAAGGCCTGGGCCGGCGGCGGCTGGGGGGAACTGCTGATCACCATGGCTCCGCGGGGCCAGAGAGGGCCGGTACGCCCCCAGGGATGCCGGCACCAGGAACGGAAGCGCGCAATGGGGCGAACCAGGGCCCCAGGGTCATGGGAACAAGGGCTAGCCTGCGTAGCCAGGCAGAATGCCGCAGACCGGTCAAGGCCAGGGCCCTTAGGGGAAGCAGCAAGGGCTGACGATTGGAGAACAGCCTTACAAGTAGATCGGTGAGGGCAAGGGTGAGCAGCACATCGGGCCAACGGCGCCGGCCGTATGCGGCTCCGATACGGCGCGCGGCGAGGCGACCAGCGCTGGCCTTCTCGGCCAGGCCCATCAAAGTCTCCACATCGCGCCAACCCAGGTTCAGGCCCTGCCCCCCCACCGGATGGCAGCGATGGGCGCTGTCTCCAACCAGAACGGTGTTGCCCCGGTGCAGACGCTGGGCCAGCTGGAGGGTGACAGCAAAGCAGCGGGGCTGATCAAAGAGAACCTCCGGCTGCAAAAGCTCCGGCAGGGGCCCAACCAGGGCATCTAGAAAGGCCGTATCGCCGAGAGTCTCCAGCTTGCGACAGCGCCAGGCCGGTGCACTCCAAACCAATTGGTGACGACCCGCTCCCATGGGCAGCACGGCGAAAGGTCCCTCGGGGCGCAGGATCTCCCAGGCTTGATCAGCCGCAGCCCCCCGCAGGCCCACCTGGGCCGTCAAACAGGCCTGGGCATAGGAATGATGCCATTGGCCAATCCCCTGTTGACGGCGGGTGGGGGAATCGGCCCCATCCGCGGCCACCACCAGATCGAAGACCTCTCCCTGGCCGGGGGGTGGGGGGCATGACCTCTCCCCCAAGACCACAGTGATGGCAGGGTTGGCCTCAAGGCGTTCAAGCAACAGGGCCATCAGCGGGCCATGGCTGCCGATCCAACCAACGGCATTGGCCAGGGGTCCGAGGTCTGCGGAACGGAAGCCGACCGAACGCCCCAGAGCCCCATCGACAAGTTGGAGCTGGGAAAAACCACTTAGCTGGAGCGCCAAGGCCTCCCAAAGGCCAAGCCGCTGCAGGAGGCGACGGCTGGAATGGGTGAAGGCATACGCCCGTTGGATCCCCAAAAGGCGCTGCCTGGGAAGCGGATCAAAGAGCTGAACCCGCCAGCCAGCTGCCGCTAGGGCCAGGGCAGCCAGGGCACCTGTTGGTCCAGCGCCATTCACCCTGGCTGACAATCTGGCCCCCATGGCAAAACTCAGAAAAAGACATAAAAAACCGCGCCCCATGGAGGCGCGGGTATGTGAACTTTAGTGGAGTTGGAGCCACAAGTAGGGGATCAGCCCAGACCGAGCAGTCCCTTGGTGAAAGCTTCGCCACCCAGAGCAAATTCAGTGGCCAAAAGGGCGACAAAACCAAGCATGGCCATGCGGCCGTTGAGCTTTTCAGCCCGTTCGTGGAAACCCCAGCCGTTTTCGACAGCTACGACTTCCATGCGGGGTTCGGCGGCAAAAGCATTAAGACGGCCACCATCTTCGGTGGTGACGGTGGCGCCGCGGATGACTGGGGCGGAGGAGGAGGCCATGGGCCGATTCCTTGCGAAGTGTTACTGAGACTGTAACACAATGTTGCGAAACGGCGGAACCCTTTGCTCAACGCAGGCGGCGCAGGCAAAGGTCCTCGAAAGCCGACCGCAACAAATAGGGGTATTCGCCGACCCAGAGCTTTGGCTGGGGCAACCAGGCATCACTCAAGGCCCCCACCCTGGAAAAATCCCGGCGATCACTCAAAACCACCAGCCGTACGACCATTCCGCGGCGAATCGCTTGATGGGCTTTCTCCATCGGAAAGCGCAACCGGCCCAGGTAGCCATCCTCGTCTTCCAGGTCAAGGAAGAGCCAGGTGCGGCGATTTTCGACCATCTCCAGGCGGCCGCTCTGGTCGGATTGCTCGCGCCGATCTTCCACCACCTCCCGGGTGAAAAGATCCCCGATTTCGCCTTCAAACAAAGCCGCAGAGGGATAACGGCGCAGGACAGCGTTACGCCGTCCCGCCTCCAGGATCGGCCCCCAGAGAAAAAAGAGACCCAGGACCACACCGATCACCAGAAACACCGGACCCAGGGAGCTGGAGAACAACAGGGTCTGACTGATCAACAGGGAAATCACACCGCCGATGGTGGAAATCAGCACCCGTTGCAGCAATTGCCGTGGTTCGCGACTACAGGCGTTGAACTGGGGACCCGTAGCCACGGCTGGAATCAGGCGGCTCAATTGGTCTGGGTTAAGGGGAATCAGCATCGGGGGCAGGGTCCGCCAGCGGCGGTCAAGGCATCAAAGCAGCCGTTCGAGGCCATAAACCAACGTTGGCAGGGAGCGCACGCGACGCAAACAAAGGAGTACCCCAGGCATGTAAGCGCTGCGGTCGATCGTGTCGTGGCGAAGGGTATAGGTTTCTCCAGGGGCTCCGAACAGGACCTCCTGATGGGCCACCAAACCGGGCAATCGCAACGAATGCAGCCGCAGGCCACTGGGACGCAGGCCGCCCCGACTGCCCGCCAGGGTTTCATGCTCTTCTACCTGGGGCGCGTTGAAAGACTTGCCCAGGTCCTCCATTAACTCGGCTGTTTTGATGCAGGTGCCGCTCGGTGCATCCGCCTTGCGGTTGTGGTGCAGCTCGGTGAGTTCGGCGAAGTCATAGAAGCGGGCGGCAGCGGCAGCGGCCTGCTGCAAAAGCACCATGCCCACCGAAAAATTGGGGATAACGGCGCCACCGATCCCAGCCTTGGCCGAAAACTCGACCAAATCGGCCAGCTGTTGCGGAGCCAGGCCCGTGGTGCCGATTACCGGATGCACCCCGTAGGCAATCGCGGCCCGCGTGTGCTCAAAGACCACGCTGGGGTGCGTGAAGTCCACGAGCACAGCGGCCCCTTCGGGCCCGTGCTGCCGCACGGCTTGGCTGGCCTGACAGAGGCAGCCCTCGAAATCGGCAGTTACCGCCACATCCAGAGGCCCTAAGCCCAATTCCTCGCCGACATCAACGCCCTCCTTGGCCCCAGCGGTATCGATCGCCCCGACCAGGACGCAATCACCGGAGGTGCTGACAGCCTTGACCACCTCCGCCCCCATACGGCCAAGGGCACCGGCCACCACCACGGGGATTGGACTAGGGGGCATCAGCACGAACGGGACTCTGCTGCAAAGCCTATGGGAGCCGGCCCAAGGCCCCCCGCCAAACGTTGAGTCGCCAGCCTTGAATCCGGGCCAGTCCCTTGCTGCAACAGGGAAACGACCAAAAAATCGCTTGCGCCGATCGGGTCGGCTGTAGCTGCCAGACCATGGAGATCCCACCTGCCCGTAAAGGCTTGTCCAAAACCCTCGCAATGCAGCCATGGGCTCCGTAGGCTGCTTAACATTGCTCAACCGAAGGCTGCATGTTTACCCAGGTCCGCTCCGCCAACCGCCGAGTCAGCCCTGAACATGGTGATGGTCGGGCCCTGATGAAGGCTGTTTATGTGGTGCTGGAGCCCCAATATCAAAACGCCCTCACCACTGCCGCCACCAGCATCAACGAACAAAACAGCGGCCTGGCGGTCGAACTGAGTGGTTACCTGATTGAAGAGCTGCGAGATCCAGAAAATTATAAGCAATTTTGCAAAGATGTCGCTGAAGCCGATGTCTTCATCGCCTCCTTGATTTTTATCGAAGACCTGGCTCAGAAGGTGGTTGAAGCCGTGGCCCCCCACCGCGATCACCTCAAAGCTGCCGTGGTGTTTCCCTCGATGCCGGAGGTGATGCGCCTCAACAAGCTGGGCACTTTTTCGATGGCCCAGCTGGGCCAAAGCAAGAGTGCCATTGCCCAGTTCATGAAGAAACGCAAGGAGAAGGGAGGTAGCGCCGGGTTCCAGGACGCGATGCTCAAGCTGCTGAACACCTTGCCCACAGTCTTGAAATATCTGCCGGTGGAGAAGGCCCAAGATGCCCGCTCCTTCATGCTCAGCTTCCAATACTGGCTTGGGGGAACACCAGACAATCTGCGCAACTTTCTGTTGATGCTGGCCGATAAATATGTCTTCCCCCGCGGGGAAGATGGCCGTCCCCAATTAGAAGTCGCCGAACCGATTGTATTTCCCGATCTGGGTCTTTGGCATCCCCTTGCCCCAGGCATGTTTGAAGACCTCAAGGAATACCTCAACTGGAACAGCAGCCGCAGCGATCTCAGTGAAAAAGCTAAGCGCGGGCCTGTGATTGGGCTGGTGCTGCAACGCAGCCACATCGTCACCGGTGATGAAGCCCACTACGTGGCCGTGATTCAAGAACTGGAATATCGCGGCGCCACGGTCATTCCGGTGTTTTGCGGTGGCCTGGACTTCAGCAAGCCGGTCAACGCCTTCTTTTACGACCCTCTCAATCCTGAAACCCCTTTGGTGGATGGGGTTGTCAGCCTCACTGGCTTTGCCTTGGTGGGGGGGCCGGCCCGCCAAGACCACCCCAAGGCGATTGAAGCCCTCAGCCGGCTCAACCGGCCATACATGGTCGCCCTGCCCCTGGTCTTTCAGACCACTCAGGAGTGGGAAGAAAGTGACCTGGGATTGCATCCGGTGCAAGTCGCCCTGCAAATCGCCATTCCCGAGCTGGATGGTGCCATCGAACCAATCGTGCTTTCGGGTCGCGATGACGCCACCGGCAAGGCCCACACCCTCCAAGATCGGGTCGAAGCCATCGCTGAGCGCTCAATTCGCTGGGCCTCGCTGCGCATCAAACCCCGCGCTACCAAAAAGTTGGCGATCACAGTGTTTAGCTTCCCTCCAGACAAGGGGAACGTTGGAACCGCCGCTTACCTGGACGTCTTTGGTTCGATCTACCGGGTTCTTGAAGAAATGAAGGCCAAGGGCTACGACATCCAGGACATGCCCCGCAGCCCCAAGGCTCTGATGGATTCGGTGCTCCAGGATCCAGAAGCCCTGGCAGGGGCGCCGGAACTAGCCATTGCCCATCGCATGAGTGTGGCCGAGTACGAGAAGCTCACTCCCTATTCAATTCGTCTTGAAGAGAATTGGGGCAAGCCCCCAGGCAATCTCAACTCCGACGGTACCAACCTGTTGATCTACGGACGCCACTTCGGCAACGTTTTTGTCGGCGTCCAACCCACCTTCGGTTACGAAGGAGATCCCATGCGTCTGCTTTATTCCCGCAGCGCCAGTCCACACCATGGTTTTGCGGCATATTACACATATCTGGAGAAGGTTTGGCAAGCCGACGCCGTGCTCCATTTCGGCACCCACGGCTCCCTTGAGTTCATGCCCGGCAAGCAAATGGGCATGAGCGAAACCTGCTATCCCGACTCCCTGATCGGCTCCCTGCCCAACCTTTATTACTACGCCGCCAACAACCCTTCCGAAGCCACCATCGCCAAACGGCGGGGCTACGCCGCGACTATCAGCTATCTCACTCCGCCCGCCGAAAATGCTGGTCTCTATAAAGGTCTCAAAGAACTGGGTGAACTAGTCGGTTCCTACCAACAGCTACGGGAGAGTTCCCGTGGCGTCCAAATCGTCAACGCCATCATTGAAACGGCCCGCCAGTGCAACCTCGATAAGGATGTCAACCTGCCCGAAGTCGACGGCTCCGAACTGAGCCAGGATCAACGGGATGGAGTGGTCGGATCCGTCTACCGCCAGCTGATGGAAATCGAGAGCAGGCTGTTGCCCTGCGGTTTGCACACCATCGGCAAACCACCCACCGCTGAAGAAGCAATTGCCACCTTAGTGAGCATCGCTGCCCTAGAGCGCGAAGAGGAAGAGCTCCGTTCGCTGCCAGGCCTATTGGCGGAAGCTCAAGGACGCACGATTGCCGAGATTTACAAAGGCAACGACAACGGCATCTTGGCCGACGTCGAACTCAACCGCACTATCACTGAAACCTGCCGCGCAGCGGTTGGGGCCATGGTGCGCCAAGTGACCGGCCAAGATGGACGTGTCAATTTGCGGCGTAACTTCGGCTGGTTCTTCGACCTGTTCGAGCGCTTTGGTTTCAAGCTGCCCAGTCCCTGGCTGGCGGCCTGCCGCAGCGCCGGCTTCGGCGAAGTCAACCCGGTTGAATTGGACAAACAATTCGCCTATCTGCGTTTTTGCCTTGAGCAGATTTGCGCGGACATGGAAATGGAGAGTCTGCTGAAGGCCCTCGATGGCGAATACGTTTTGCCCGGACCTGGCGGCGATCCGATCCGCAACCCAGGGGTACTGCCCAGCGGCAAAAACATTCACGCCCTAGACCCCCAATCAATTCCCACCAAGGCCGCAATCGCTTCGGCAAAGGTGGTTGTCGATCGGTTGATCGAGCGGCAGAAGGCAGAACAGGGAACCTGGCCTGAAACCATTGCCTGTGTGCTATGGGGTACGGACAATATCAAGACCTATGGGGAATCTCTGGCCCAGATCCTCTGGTTCATCGGTGTGCGGCCCATGAGCGATTCCCTGGGAAGGGTAAACAAACTTGAGCTGATTCCCTTGGAAGAACTTGGGCGCCCCCGTATCGATGTGGTGGTGAATTGCAGCGGTGTCTTCCGAGATCTATTTATTAATCAGATGGCCCTTATCGACCAGGGCGTCAAGATGGCGGCCGAGGCCGATGAGCCCCTGGCAATGAACTTTGTACGCAAGCATAGTCAGGACCAAGCTGCCGAACAGGGAATTTCTTTGCGAGAAGCTGCTACACGGGTGTTTTCAAATGCTAGCGGCAGCTACAGCTCAAATGTAAATCTGGCAGTCGAAAACAGCACTTGGGAGGAGGAAGGTGAACTGCAAGAGATGTATCTCTCCCGCAAAACATTCGCCTTTAATGCCGACAACCCTGGCGAGATGAATCAAAAACGAGACGTGTTCGAATCGGCCATGAAAACCGCCGACGTCACCTTCCAGAACCTCGATTCAGCCGAAATCTCACTCACAGATGTCAGCCACTACTTTGACTCCGACCCAACCAAATTGATTGCTGGATTACGGGATGATGGCAAAGCGCCGACCAGCTACATCGCTGACACCACCACTGCGAACGCCCAAGTGCGCTCTTTGAGCGAGACCATTCGGCTTGATTCCCGCACAAAGCTTCTCAACCCCAAGTGGTACGAAGGCATGCTGAATTCTGGCTATGAAGGCGTCAGGGAAGTAGCCAAAAGGCTCAATTTCACTTTGGGTTGGAGCGCAACAAGTGGCGCTGTGGACAACTTTGTTTATGAAGAAGCCAATGATACATTTATCAATGATCCCGAAATGCGCCAGCGGCTGATGGATCTAAATCCCCACAGCTTCCGTCGAATTGTCAGCACACTTCTGGAGGTCAATGGTCGTGGCTATTGGGAAACCAGCGAAGAAAACATTGCCCAGCTCCAGGAAATCTACCAGGAAATCGAAGATCGAATCGAAGGAGTGAAATAACTGAATCTAGTTCTTGCTCAGCGCGGCTATAGCACCACCTGCATAGCCGCCGCTTCGCGGGAGGCATCGCAACAACGCTGGCTGGCTGCCGCTTCCATCAGGCCCGGCACCATCGGACGCCCCTCGCTTATTGCCGCAGCCCACCAACTGATCAACCGCTGCACCGGGGCAATGCGACCATCACTCCAGGTGTGGGGGAAGGCCAAGGCCTGATCCGGCATTAATTCCGTCAGCCCCGGCTCCCCGGGCTGTCCTCGCCAAAGCCGGAAACCATGGACATAGTCCGCTTGGTTGGGAGAGCCAAGCACAAAGGTGGCCTCACTGCCATGGAGTTCAAGCCAACAGCCACGCCCCTGACGGGCCACCGAAGCCAAGCTGAGCTGGGCTGGCACCCTGCGCCCCCAACCATCCTCTAACTGGAGCTGCACCAGGGCGATGTCCTCAGCATCGACGGTGGCCATCGGACCACCGTCGGCCAGGGGGCGCTCGCCAATTGCCGTACTGAGTCTGGCCTGGAGATAGCGACTCGGGCCGACGAGCCAATGCAGCATGTCAAAAGCATGGGTGCCCAGGGCCCCGAGCACGCCCCCACCGGCAGCCGCTTGGGAATACCAGCTCCAAGGGCGGCTGGCGTCGGCCCGACTGCTCATCAGCCAGTCGAGCTTTACAAGCCATGGATCGCCAAGGGCCCCCTGGGCCAGCAGGGCCGCCAATTGCTGAAACAGAGGCACGGCTCGATATTCAAAATCCACAGCCACCACACAGCCCTGTTGCAAGGCCAACTTTTGCAAGGCCAACACCTGGTCGCTGTGGAGGGCCACCGGCTTTTCGAGCAGCAAATGTTTGCCGGCCTGCAGCGCCGCCTGGGCCAGGGCAAAACGGGCGGCGGGTGGTGTGGCGATCACCACCGCATCTATGGCGGGATCGGCCAGCATCGCCTCAAAATCCGTAAAGCCAGGTAGCTCAGCCCCAACGCACACCTTGTCAAGCCTCTCCTGGCGCGGGTGCCAAAGGGCCACTGGCTCGGTAGCGGGGCAATCGCGCAGAGCCGGCAGATGGACGGCTGCACCAAATCCCAACCCGGCAACGGCTACCCGCAGGGGCCCCGGCTTGGCAAAGGGCTCAACCAAGGGACCGCTCCTGAGACTGGCGCAGATTGGCCCCGGCGGCGCAGACCTCTTGGAGGAGACGCCGCACTAAATCATCGGGCCCGGCCGGCTGCCACGGGGAACCCCAGCGGGGCAAGCCGTTGACCGCCAAATCCCGATAAAGGGCCTGATCGCAGTCCAGCTCCATCACATAAAGGACCCCTGGGGCCTGGCGGGTCGATTGAGGGTCGGGATCCTTGCCAACAGCCGGTGCTGCCGCCGCCCCAGCCGGGGCCGTGGCGGCGGCGTCAGGGGCAGGCTTCGGCGCCGGCTGGAAGCGACTCAAAACAGTCAAATTTCCCTGGCGGGAAAGACGCAGACTGCCCGAATCCCACCATTGGCGGCCCTCAGCGCTGGCGGGCAGCTCTTGCCAAGACACCGGACCCGCCCAGACGGGCCCAGCCGGACTGAGCACCAAGGTCCCTGGCAACAGCAACAGGCCGAAAAACAGCCAGGCGGCCCCCCGGCTAACCAGCCCCCACAACCCAGTCCAAAATGAGGGAGTCATTGGGTCACAGGCACGGGCTGGCGCACCACCCCGTGCAATTCGAGCAGTAAAGCCAGGGTGGAGCGCAGCTCGGTGCGGGGCACGATGGCATCGACAAAACCATGATCCTGCAGGTACTCGGCCGTCTGGAACCCGTCGGGCAGCTTCTCCCTCAGGGTCTGTTCAATCACACGCCGGCCGGCAAAACCAATCAGGGCCTTGGGTTCGGCCAAAATGAGGTCGCCCAGCATCGCAAAGCTGGCAGTCACCCCACCGGTGGTGGGATGGGTGAGCAGGGGGAGATAGAGCAGCCTGGCCTGGCGGTGGTGCTGCAGGGCCCCGGAAATTTTCGCCATCTGCATCAGACTGAGCATGCCTTCCTGCATGCGGGCGCCACCGGAGGCACAAACAATCATCAGGGGGTAGCGGCGAACCGTGGCCTCTTCCACCAGCCGCGTGAGCTTTTCGCCCACCACCGACCCCATCGAACCGCCCATAAAGCGGAAATCCATCACCCCCAGGGCCAGAGGCAATCCCTGCAGCCGGCACAAGCCCGTAACCACGGCATCTCGCAACCCTGTTGCCGCCTGGGCGTCGCGCAGGCGATCGGCGTAACTGCGCCGATCCTTGAAGGCCAAAGGATCGGTGGGGGACATCTCAACGTCCAGGGGCTCGAAACTGCCCTCATCGGCCAGTAATCGGATGCGCTCGGCACTGTCAATGCGGTTGTGGTAGCCGCAGGCCTTGCAGACGCTGGCATGGGCGATCAGGTCCTTGCGATAGACCACCTCCCCGCATTCGGGACACTTACTCCAGAGGCCATCGCCCTCATCACTTTCGGGAACCTGGTTAGGCCGCACCGCCGGAGCGTTCTTGCGGCGATCAGCAAACCAGTCGAACAGCGACATCGGGAGGGTAAGAGACGGGGAAGGGGCCACCTTCCATTTAAGAACCTGGAGCTACCACTTCAAGGGCGGGGCAGCAGTAGATCGAGCCAGAAGCGGGAGCCAGCCCACCAGACCGCCAGGGTACCGGCGGCAAGGAACGGGCCGAAGGCCATGGCCTGGCCCCGTCGCAGCCGGCCCGTCAGCCGACCGAGCAGGCCGATCAGACCACCGCAAATCACCGCCAGGGCCACCGCCAATCCAAGCCCCAACGGTCCCAACCAAGCGCCCATCATGGCTGCCAGCTTGGCGTCCCCCAATCCCAATGCCGGTTTGCCGAAGGCACGGGCGGCCAAGGCGCTGCAAAGCTCGAAACCCAAGAGTCCAATGGCCGCCGCCAGAAGATGGGATAACAGCAACGAGCGGCCGATCGTCGGACCTTGTTGGAAACCGAGGAGGGCGGTCACGGCCAAGCCGGTCACCAGCCCCCAGCGACAGAGCGGTTCGGGCAACCAGAGGCTGTCTAAATCGATAAGCACCAGTGGAATCAGCCAACTGACCAAAATCCAGCCGGCCAGCAACAGCAACAAGGCATCCGGGGCCGGACCCATGGCCGCAGGTTGGGCCAGCAAGGTGATCACCCACAACAGGGCACAGGCCGATTCCACCAGCGGATACCGCCTCGAAATGGGGGCCTTGCAGTACCGGCAGCGACCCCTCAACAGCAGCCAGGAGAGAACCGGCACGTTGTCCGACCAGGCCAAGGTGGTGCCGCAGCGGGGGCAATGGCTGGAGGGCCAGAGGATGGACTCCTGGCGCGGTAATCGCCATGTGACCACATTGAGAAAACTACCCACTGCCGCCCCCAACAGGGCAGTGATCAGGGCAGGGGCCAGCGGCAAGAGGGAGGCCATGGCGATTAGCTGGTCCAACGGGGTGAGCCGCCCCGGGGGGAACGGGAGCGGGTTTGGCTCCGGCCCCGCAGCCAATCAATAGGCACGAACTGTTCTTGAGGCAGCAGCACCGGAAGATCAAATACCACCCGGCCCTGGCGACTTTCACCCACCATGACGACGCCGGCCGGCTCAACGCCCGTAGGACCTGTGGAAAGAAAGGCGTGATAAACCTGGCGAGCCGAGCCCAACAGTTCGCGACTATTGATGCGATCAAGCCTCAGGGGAGTTACAGCCCAAGGAGCCGCACTCACATCGGCGTTGCGATCCGCCTGGCGACCAGCCGTCTGATTCCCATCGATCGATCGAGCTGGGCCGATCAGAAACGAGGGAGAAAGAGGTGGCCCAGGGTTACCGGAGGCTTGATTGGCGGAAGAGGGGATGATAGGTGGACGGTGACCGATGATCACCCGACCTTGGCCGCAAGTGTAGGGGCGAAGGGTTCGTTCTGGCGCCTATCAAGCAGCGGTCTTCTTTTCCTCAAGCATGCGATGGATGATCGGCGTCAGGATGATCTCCATGGCAAAACCCATCTTGCCGCCGTTGACAACAAGGCTGGTGGGGCTGGACATGAAGGAGTCGTGGATCATGCGGAGCAGATACTGGAAATCAATGCCCCACTTCTCGCGAGCTCCACGACGGAAGTGGATGATCACAAAACTTTCATCGGGGGTGGGAATGCTGCGGCAGATGAAAGGGTTGGAGGTGTCCACCGTCGGCACCCGCTGGAAATTGATGTCGGTACGGCTGAATTGGGGCGTGATGTGGTTGATGTAGTCGGGCATCCGACGCAGAATGGTGTCGACGATCGCTTCGGCCGAATAGCCGCGCTCGGCATTGTCCCGCTGAATCTTCTGGATCCACTCCAGGTTGGCGATCGGTACCACCCCTACCAGGAGATCGGCATAACGGGCCACGTCATAGCCCTCGCCGACGACTCCGCCGTGCAGACCCTCGTAAAAAAGAAGGTCGGTGTTTTCTGGAATCGACTCCCAGGGGGTGAATTGGCCCGGTTCCAGGTTGGTACCAAGACGGGCGTTGTGATCGCCAGCCTCCTCTACGGAGTGCAGGTAGTAGCGCTTCTGACCACCCCCGGTTTCGCCGTAGACCCGGAATAATTCTTCGAGCTTGTCAAAAAGGTTGGCCTCGGGGCCGAAATGGGAGAAGTTCTCACCGGATTGCAACGCCCTTTGCATGGCCTCCTTCATGGGGCCCCGCTCGTAGCGGTGGTAGCTGTCACCTTCCACCACCGCAGGATGCAAGCCTTCGCGGGTGAAGATGTGTTCGAAGGCCCGTTTCACGGTGCTTGTTCCGGCTCCGGAGGAACCGGTGACGGCGACGACCGGATGACGCTTCGACATCGACGCTCAGGGGTAGAGATGACAGCGAGTTTCGCAGATCGTCGGCCCCACTCTGGCAATCTCCTCAGGCATCGTTAGTCGCCAGGGCTTCCAGCAGCCTGTCCCCCATGGCGCGACAGCCCAAAGCGGTGGTCGGATCAGACGCCAGATCACTGGTGCGAGCGCCGGCAGCCAGCACCCGATCCACCGCAGCTTCCAGGTCGTCTGCCGCCGCACCCTGCTGGAGACCCAGGCGCAGCATCATGGCGGCTGAAAGCACCATGGCCAGCGGATTGGCTCGATCCTGGCCGGCGATATCAGGTGCCGACCCATGGACCGGCTCGAATAAACCCGGACCTTCCGACCCCAGGGAGGCCGAAGGCAACATGCCAATGCTGCCGGTGAGCATGGCGGCTTCGTCGCTGAGGATGTCGCCGAAGAGATTGCTGGTGAGGATCACGTCGAATTGGCGGGGGTCCCGCACCAGTTGCATGGCTGCGTTGTCCACATACATGTGGCTTAAGGCGACGCTGGGGTACTCCGCATGGATGGCCTCCACCCGGTCGCGCCACAGCTGACTGACATCCAGCACATTGGCCTTGTCGACGGAACAGACCCGGCCCCCCCGTTGGGCCGCCAGGGCGAAGGCCACCCTGGCGATGCGATCGATCTCGTCATCGAAATAGGCCATCGTGTTGAAGGCCCGCACCCGCCCCTCGGCCTCGATACGGCCCTTCGGCAGTCCGAAATAGACGCCCCCAATCAGCTCGCGCACCACCACCAGATCAACGCCGCTGATTACCTCCGGCCGCAGGCTGCTGGCGCCAATTAGGGCAGGAATGATCTTGACCGGACGCAAATTGGCGAAGAGCCCCAGGCCCGACCGCAAAGCCAGAAGCCCGCTCTCCGGACGCTGCTCCCGCGGCAAGCTGTCGAAACGGGGTGATCCGATGGCGGCGAGCAGTACGGCGTCACTGCCAAGACAGGCCGCCAAAGTGCTGGCCGGGAGGGGCTCACCGCTGGCATCAAGGGCAGCGCCACCGATCGGTTGCTCCTCAAACACCAAGCTGAAGCCGTGGCGGCGGGCCACAACCTCCAACAGCTGGCGGGCCACCGCGGTGATCTCCGGGCCGATCCCATCGCCGGGAAGCAGGGTGATCCGATAGCTGGTCATCGGGGGATTGGCAAAGGGGTAACGCGGTAGGGGGCTGCCCCAGGCGGGGGCTTGCGGGAGGCCTTTCGGCGAACCTTTCGGCAGGCCGAGACTACCCATTACCTAGCGGCAACCCGAGACCAGCGTCGTTCAATCGGGCAGCCTGGGCTCTGCCTCCAGGCGGGCCTGCAACTGCCTCAGGGTGCGGGCCATTTCAGGCAGGCGATTGAAGGCGGCCGAGCAGCGCAGCCAAAGACGATTGGGGATCGCTGGATAGCCACTGACTACTTCGCCCGCCGCCACCTCCCCATGGATGCCGGATTTCGAGGAGGCGATGGCACGATCGCCGATGCGGGCCCGATTAGCTACCCCCACCTGGCCCGCCAGAATCACTCCGTTGCCCAGAACCGCACCGCCGGCGATTCCCACCTGGGCCGCCAGGGCACAGCCACGGCCCAGCTGAACACCATGGCCCACATGCACCAGGTTGTCGATCTTGCTGCCCTCCCCAAGCCGGGTCTCCCCCACGGCGGGCCGATCGACCATGGAGCCGCAGCCCACCTCAACTGCGTCTTCCAGTACGACCCGGCCGGTCTGGGGCATCTTGCGCCAGCCGCTGGGGGTGGGCACAAAACCAAACCCCTCCGAGCCAATCACCGCAGCGGAGTGAATCACACAACGGCGCCCGAGGCGGCTACCGGGGTGCAGGACCGCATTGGCATGGATCTCACAATCCTCACCCAGTTGCACATCTTCGTAGAGGACACAGCCTGGGTGGAGCGTGCTGCCATGGCCGATGAGGCAGCCCGCCCCAACGACCACCCGAGCACCCACATGCACCCCCGCCCCCAGCCGGGCGGAGGGATCGATGATGGCGCTGGGGTGCACCCCAGCATGGCGACGGGGAGTGGGATTCAGGGCCCCAAGGGCCTCGGCGAACCCGAGGCGAGGGTCGGCCAAGGCCACCCAGGCCAGGCCCCGCTCGGTGGCCTGGCGCTGCAGGTCTGCCTCGAGGGGCAATATCACGGCGGCGGCCTCACTGGCGGCGAGTGCCGAGGCCATGGCATGGCCCGCCTCTAGAAACGCCAACTGACCAGGACCCGCCAGATCAAGGGACTGACCCGCTATCAATTCGGGATCGGGACCCAGATGGCGAGGCGTGGCCAGCCCAACCTGGCTGATTTTGGTGAGCAGATCGCTGAAACGCATTCTCCTAAACCGGCCAGGGCCGGATCGTAAAGCCGGGGCCCGGTAACAAGGGGGAAGGCCGCCTGGGCCTCAGGAGTCGGGGTCCCTGGTAAGGGCAGCCCTGGCATCGGCAGCGCGGGCATCGGCAGGCTCGATCTCCTGGGAACTGACCCGATTAAGGACCAGCTGGTCCCGATGCACCACCTCCTCGCTGATCGCCCCCAGCCGTTCGCGAATCTCATCACTGCTCAATCCCAGAATCTGGCGCAATTCATCACTGCTGAACTCGCTCAAACCACGGCCCAGCTCCCGCCCATCGGGGGCCAGCAAGCGCACTGGTTGCTGGCGAGAAAAGGACCCCTCCACCGCCTTGATACCGACCGCAAGCAGGGAAGCCCCTTTGTGTACCAGGGCGCGCTCCGCCCCTGCATCGAGCCGCAGGCTGCCGGCCGGCAGCAGGGCATGGGCCAGCCAACCTTTGCGATCGGAAAGGGGAGTCAAGCTGGGATGGAACAGGGTCCCCACCGGTTCACCGGCCAAAAGGGCATCAAGCACCGTCGGATCACGGCCATCGGCCAGGCGAACCTTCACGCCACTGGCGGTGGCGATGCGGGCGGCGGTGAGTTTGGTCCCCATGCCCCCGGTGCCCCAACGGCCCCCAGCCCCGGCCACCCCTTGGAGCTGGTCAATCTCCTCAGGGCCCCACACCTCCAAAATTGGCCGCGCCTGGGGATCATGGCGAGGATCACCGGAATAAAGCCGGTCGACATCTGTCAGCAGCACCAGCTCTTGGGCCCCGACAGCTACCGCCACCAGCGCCGAGAGGGTGTCGTTGTCGCCGAAGCGCAGCTCATCGGTGGCGAGGGTATCGTTTTCGTTGATAATGGGAATTACTTCCCAGGCCAGCAGTTGCTCCAGGGTGCGACAAGCCCTTCGATAGCGGCCCCTAGAGGCCAGATCACCCCGGGTCAGCAGCACCTGGGCCACCGTTAGCCCCCGCACGGCAAAGGCATCTTGATAAAGAGCCATCAAATGGCCCTGGCCCACCGCCGCCGCCGCCTGCAGAGCCACCACATCACCGGGGCGACGGGCCAGGGCCAGAGCCTGGCAACCCAGACCAACCGCGCCACTGGTGACCAGGGCAAAGACATCACCCTTGTGGCGCCGGCGGGCCAGGCTGGCCGCCAGGTCAGCAATCACGGCAGCGGTAGGCCTTTGGCTGTCTCCACGCAACAGACTTGTACCCACTTTGATAACGCGGCGCTGTTGGGCCGCCCTGGCTTGGTCCATCAGGAGGGGTTTGTGCTGCCCAACCAACGGGCCATGCGCAATTCCAGATTCTGCACCTGGTTATGGCGGCAGGGTTGGCCCAACGGGTCAATCGGTTTGACCAACACCGTGAACAGACCCAAGCGATTGCCCGCCAGCACATCGGTAAACAAACGATCACCGAGCAGGGCAACCTGGGCGGGGGGTAATTCGAGATCGTTTATCACCCTTCTGAGGGCACCTCGCCGTGGCTTGGCAGCGGAGATCGTGTAAGGCAAGCCAAAAGGTTCAGCTACGGAGGCGATGCGCCGCCGACTGGGATTGTTGCTCAGCAAGTGGATTGGCAACTTTGCCTGGGCCTTTCGCAGCCATGATTCGACACTGGGAGGTATCTCGGACTGCCGACGGGGCAACAGGGTGCGATCCACATCAATGACGAGAGCATTGATCGTATGGCCGGCCCGATGCACAAGCTCATCAAGGGATAGATGGGCCACCGTAGTGGCCGGTGCCCACCCGGGGGTGAGGAGCTTGGCTAACATCAATCGTCGCTCTCCCTTTCATCCAGCTCGGCTTCGATACGAGGTTGAACCCGATCGAATTCTTCGCCTTCCACAACCACAGCACCGTCAAGGGTAAGGCGGGCCACTACAAAGAAAGGATCGAGAGGGATGTACAGGCCGTACTCCTCATCGTCCACCATGAAACTCACCAGGAGTTCATAGGTATCGGTGTCGTCATCCCCCTCTTCGTCTTCATCGAGATCCTCCGGTTCCGGTTCATCCAGTTCGCCATTGACGGTGAGGCTGACGGCCGATCGCACCAAAGTCAGGTCGTGCTCCTGCAGAACCACATCGGCGACCGATAGGACCGGTTCGCTGGCCTGAAGCGTGTCAATCAGTTCGGGCTCTTCATCGTCGCGCAGGCGAAACAAGCAGACCGGGGTGTCCACGGGCGTTAGGAGCGCGTAGTCATGGCCATCTAGGGGGATCAGTTCTTCTAGAAAGCAGAGCAACTGACGTCCATTGGAGTCGCTCACCAGAACGGTGGGCACATCTCCCGCACCCGTCATCTCTGGTTGGTCGGTGGTCATGGCTGAACGACTGAGGGACCCTCAGGATGGATGGGATGGGCTGGAGGCGAACGCAGGGGCGCCGCGTTGGCTAGAGGTTGGGGCAACGGCCCCTCCCTGAGCCATTGTTCCAGGAGCAGGGCAGCACTGGCACTATCCAGGCGGCCGGTGCGATCACCGTGAAGACCGTACCGTTCTGCCGCCATCCGCGTGCTGGCGTGCTCGTTAACCCAGACCAGGGGAAGTTCCAATCCCGCCGCAGCCAGGGCCCCGGCAAGCCTCAGCCCATAACGACGGCAATGTCGGGCCTGCTGGGTAGTCCGCTGGGCCGAATCAAGGGGAAGGCCAACGACGAGAACTTGCACCCGCCTTTGACGGGCCAGGGTGGCGATGGTTTGCGCATCGACTTCGAAATCCTGACGATGCAACGGGGCCAGTGGTGTAACCGTGATGCCAAGGGGGTCACAACCCGCCAGGCCGATGCGGCGATGGCCCACATCAAGGGCCAGGGCCGAGCACGGTGGGGGTGCTCCCATCTGCGCCATTCAGCGCGGTCCCACGGGGGTGGGCAAGGTGCGGCGCCGGGGTTGGAAGGGTTCCAGCATCGCTTCCAGCCGCCGGGCGGCCTCCCGGGCGGGGGGGGAAGGTTGGCGGCGCCAAAGACTTCGCCCCATCAAGACTTGCTCGCCGTGGCCCGTGGCACCCAGCTGCTCAAGCCAGAGGTTGCGAACCCGATCGGAGAGCTCCACCCGCAGCCAGAGGGGTTGGCCGGGCCGACTCAGGCGGTGCAACAACAGGGCGGTTGGCGGTCCAAGCAAAGCTTCGCGACCTGGCATTACCGAGAGTTCAACTAGTTGCCCTCCCTCCGGCTGATCAGCCAGCCAACGGACCCCTGCCACCGCCTCACGACGTATGGCGTCGACGAGCATCCAGCCCCTGGTGCCGCTGTGATCAAGCAGATCCTCACTGCGGCGATCGAGGATTTGACGAAGCTGGGCCGGAATGGCGGCCTGTTCGAGGTGCCAGAGCTGGGGGGCGGTATCTCGATTAAGGGGCAATAATTCAAGGCCTGGGCCTAGGGCGGGGGCCGGGCCCTTCGCCTGCCAGCACCAGAGGGCATCCCGCCTCAAAGGCTGGAACCCCTGCTGTCTCAAGGCGGCTAAACGGGGGGTATCCAGGCTTGAGGTAGTGGCAATCCAACTACAAGCCCCCCGACCGCGCAAGATGGCTTCGCGTAGCAAGGCACCAATTAGGGCTGCCTCTGTGGGCAAGCCAGGTGCCCCAAGAGAATCCTCGGCCAAGATGAGGTGCTGGACCTCCCAAGAGCTGCCGCTGCGATTGAGGCGGCGGGTGACGATGATGCCCAGAAGCAGGGGACGGCCGGGCTGATCACGGCAGAGGGCCACGTGGACCCTGGGGGCCAGGCAGCGCCTTGAGGAGACAGCGGCGATGAGCCGATCGGGCACTCCCAGCAACAGGGCGCGCTGCAGCAGGGGTTGCAAGGGCACAAAAGCCGGATCGTCCAAAAGCGGTATATGCCATCCCTGGAGTGGCTCCACACTCCAATCAAGCTCGGATCCGGGCAACCGATCAGACTCTGACTCGGCAAGGGCCTGCTGGAGGTCCGGCTGAATCCCGATAGCAGCAGCAATCACAGGAGACGGCACAGGGACGTGGAAAAGCAAAGACCGTTAACTTTGATTCTAGGCCGATAGGACCTAAGGGCAGACCCAAACTCTCAGGTCGGACGCACGAGGACTAGAGGAGTGCGTTCATTGGCATTTCCGGCCGGATTGGGCCGCAGGGCTCGATGCAATAACTCTTCATCGCAGCCTTGGCTGGAAGCCAGAACCTTAACCCTTCCAAGGTCGTTGACATCAACGACGGCAACCGCCACACCAAGATCGGCCGCCATACGGTTGCAAAACTGTTCGGGATTGGCAGGACCCAGAACCAGGGTTTGGTCGTAGGGGGGGGTGGTGCCGGTGATGTCGTCGATCAAGCGAGCCTGCTCGCCGGCCAGGCGATAGAAGACCCCCTTGATACCAACCAGCTTCAGGGCCGTACCGGCCAACCAAGCCACCAGCACCCGGGCGGGCCCGACGATGTCGATGAGGGATTGCAATCCGCAGGCGGTAGCCAGGCTGCTGGTCGGGTGAAACACGCGGCAAAGAAGCCTGGCCAGGGCCGAGGGTTCCACTGTTTGGGGGTGGTGATAGCGGCCCTGCATCACCGCCAGCGGGGTCTCGCCGATGGTCAGCACATCCCCACTGCGGCGCAGTCCATTTGTATAACGCTCCAACACCTCGCGTGGGTCATCCAGCACACCGAGCAGATGGGTGCCAACCGGCAAGACGCGGCAGCCCTCGCCGGAACGCCAGGAAGCGGTTGCCGGTTCGATGGGTTCAGGCTTCTGGATCGGCACCAAAATGGCGTCACGCCGCTGCAGGCGGCCAAACGGTCCGTAGTTGACCCAGAAAATTTCCAGCCAGGCCGTATCCACCAGACCCTCCAGGTCGACCCCGGCCGGGCCGACGACGCGGACATGCACCCGGGCCCGGGTGGTTTTGCGGCCCTTGACGATGTAAGAGGCCCAATAGCCATCTGGGCGCGTTTGCTCATCAGGGTGCTCGGCGATCACCTTGCTCTCGCAGCTGATGCCCGCCAGATCACCGCGACCGAGAAGCACCGGGTTCACCCTGATCTCAGGCACAAACACCTCCATGCGGGGGTGGGGATTGCGGATGGTGATCTCCCCGATCACCTCGAGACCCTGGGCACGACGTTTGACCTGGAACGCCCCTGGGATCAACTGCAGGGGGGACGAAGGGCGCAGTCGATGACGCAGCTCAAGCCAGAGAAGGCTGAGCCCAAACAACAGGCCAAGCACCAGCAGCAGGGAGATAAGCAGCGGCAAGCGGCAAGAAAAGAATGGATCTGGCGGAGCGTAGATGCCGCTGCGGCCCTAGGTTCCGCACCATGGCACCGGCAAGGCGACTGGCATGCGCAAAACCTTTGTTCTTGATACCAATGTCCTACTGCATGACCCCCTGGCCCTGACCCGTTTCGAGGACAACGCCGTCGTCGTGCCTATCGAAGTGGTCGAGGAAATCGACCGCTTCAAGCGCGACCCCTCGGAGAAAGGCCGTAATGCCCGCCAGGTGTCCCGGTTGCTTGATGAGCTGCGCGAGAAGGGCAACCTGGCGGAGGGTGTGCCCATCAACGAGGCAAGCGGCGGCACGCTGCAGGTGGTGTTCTGCCGCAGTGAAACCCTCAGCCAACTACCCCCGGAGCTGAAGGGTGGCAGCGGCGACAACAACATCCTTGCTGTTGCCCTTGAACAGCGTCTGCATCAGGTGGTTGGCAGCCAACCGCCGGTGGTCCTGGTCACCAAGGACACCAACCTGCGCATCAAGGCCGATGCGGTGGGCTTGATCGCCCAGGACTACAACACAGACAAAGTCGATATCGCCGACCTTTATCCGGGCTGCTGCGAGATCTGGACCAGCGCTGACCACATGGACCGGGTCAAGGGGAGCGGTGGCTTGGCCCTGGCCGATCTGGGCTCCGACGGCGGCCCCCTTCAGGCCAACGAAGGGGTAACCCTGCTGGATCGCAACCAGCCCAGCCACACCTTGTTAGCCCGATACCATGCCCAATCGGCGGCCCTATTGCCGCTGCAGCGGGCCGGAAAGGCCCGTATCGGCCGCATCCAGGCCCGCAACCGCGAACAGACCTTCGCCCTTGACCTGCTGCTGGACCCCGATGTGCCCCTCGTCACCTTGGTGGGCATGGCCGGCACCGGCAAAACCTTGCTTGCCCTGGCAGCGGGACTGAACCAAGTGGCCGATGAGCGCCTCTATGACCGTCTGTTGGTGACGCGACCGGTGATTCCCTTGGGCAAAGATATGGGTTACCTGCCTGGGGACCTAGAGGAAAAAATGGGCCCCTGGATGCAACCAATTATCGATAATCTCGACTACCTGCTAGGCGCTGACGAACCCTCAAGCTCCCGCTCCAATCAACGCCACCCCCGCAACAGCTGGGCCGATCTCAAGGGTATGGGCCTCCTTGAAGTGGAGGCAATTAGTTACATCCGCGGTCGTTCGATTCCCCGTCAGTACATGGTGGTTGATGAGGCCCAAAACCTGACGCCCCATGAAATCAAAACCATTGTGACCCGGGTTGGAGAAGGCACCAAAATCGTTGTCACAGGTGATCCCTTCCAAATCGACAATCCCTATGTCGATGCCGAAAGCAATGGCCTCACCTGGTTGGTGGAACGCTTCAAAGGACAAAGCCTGGCTGGCCACGTCTCGCTGCTGCGGGGCGAACGCTCGCCCTTGGCGGAACTGGCCGCCAAGCTTCTTTGACCAACGCACCCTGCATCAGCCATGGCATGCTGACCCACGCAACGAGTCAGTTCGGTAATGGGCTCCGGTCGGTTAGCACTCCTGATGCGCAAGCCAGGGCCCTGGACACCAACCCTGAGCCTGGCCCTCCTGCTGGGCTGCAGCATGGTTGGGGCCCCCGCCATCGCGGCTGAAGTTAACCAGGCTGCCGCCCCCAGCGCCGCTGAGCTCTACACCCAGAAGGACACCCGCGATGTGGTCGCCCTTGTCGAAGCGGCCGCCAATGAAGTCAGGCTGCATGGCCGTGACGCATTTGACAGCTTCCGGGTTAAAGGAAGCCGCTGGTTCCAGGGCGATCGCTATGTTTTTGTCCTGGCAACTGATGGCAACAGTGTAGTCTACCCGCCCGATCCCGAGAGCGAAGGACTCAGCTTTCTCGGCTTCCAAGACCTCGGTGGCAAGCCTTTTGGTCGCCAGTTTCTGGAAGTGGCCAACAGCCCGGAGGCAAGGGGGTGGGTCCACTATCAATGGCGTAAACCAAATCGCTCCGACCGCCGACCGACTTGGAAATCCACCTATTTGATGGCCGTCACCGCGCCATCCGGCCAGCGCTATCTGGTGCTGTCTGGTCTCTACGAGCCCCAGATCGAGAGGGCCTTCATCGTGCAGCAGGTGGACGCGGCGGCACGCCTGCTACAACGCCAAGGCCGCTCGGCGTTCGCGACCCTGAGGGATCGTCGTGGACCCTATTTTTTTCATGACACCTATGTGTTTGTAGACACACCTGATGGGGTTGAGGTGTTAAACCCCGCCTTTGCCGAAGTCGAAGGCCGCAACATCCTTCAACTCAGGGATAAAAATGGCAAAGCAATGGTGAGGGATTACATCAATCTGGCCATGAAACAGGGTTCCGGGTGGGTTGAGTATCTTTGGCCCCGGCCCGATGCTTCCAGCTTGCCGGAACGCAAAACCACCTATGTCCGCCGGGTGCAATTACCCGATGGAGAAGTCCTGATTGTCGGCTCCGGCCTCTACGCACCCTGAGTAACTTTTCCTCCCCACCGCCGTCGCCCCCGAGCCACCGCCCGCAACGATCGGTCTGGGCGGCAGCCCTGGCCTTCTGCCTGATCGGACTGGTGGTACAGATGTGGCGCATCGCCAGTCTCACCGCCTCCTACGACCAGGGCATCTTTGTGCAGGCGCTTTGGAACGGGTTGTCCGGCCACCCCTTCGAAAGCACCCTTTCCTCCCAGCTCTCGGATGTCGTCGTTAACGGCGGCCTTGCTCCCCAGGTCGGCTACCACCGGCTGGGCCAACACTTCACGCCCATCCTGGCGCTCTGGATTCCCCTGGTTGGTCTATTGGGCCCGGTGGCCCTGCCCCTGGTGCAGGTGGGAGTGGTAACGGCAGCCGGTCTGGCCCTGCACCAACTGGCGGCCCAGCGACTGGCCCCGGCGTTGGCCGCCCGCATCGCCATCAGCTTCTATGGCGCCAATGCGGTCATCGGTCCCACCTGGGGCAATTTCACCGACCTCTGCCAGTTGCCCCTGCTGGTGTTTTTGTTGCTGTTGGGACTGGAACGCCGCCGCTGGCTGCTGGTCTTGATTCCGGCCCTGTTGATGCCGCTGGTGCGGGAGGACACCGGCGTCGTTTTGGTGGGAATCGGGGTTTGGCTGGCACTGCGTCAGCCGCGGCGCTGGCCCCTGGCCCTGCTGTTGATGGGCTGGGGCGGCGGTTGGGTGTTGCTTGTGACCAACCAGTTGATGCCTCTGTTTAGCGACGACAACGCCCGGCGCTTCATGTTGGAGAATTTTGGCCAGTACGTACCTGGCAGCGAGCGCGCCTCCAGCCTTGAGGTGCTGCGCCAGGCACTGGGCAAGCCCGCTGTCTTACTGCACGAGCTGCTCGATCCGCCGGATCAGACCCTGCGCTACTTGCTGGGCCAGGGCTTGCCCCTGTTGTTCATACCGCTGATCGCCGCCGACAGTTGGTTGCTGATGGGTCTGCCCTTATTGGGACTGCTGCTGGCCCAAGGCAGCAACAATCCGCTTTCAATTACCATCCGCTACACCTTTTTGGTAGTCCCGGGTCTGTTCGCCGGAACGGTGTTCTGGTGGCAGCGCCATGGCGGGGCGTTCAGCTCCAGGTGGTTGCGAGGTTTCTGGACTGGAGCGGTGCTGCTGTCGCTGCTGTTCAGCCTCACCAGCAACCCCCATAGATCCCTCTCATTTATGGTGCCCGACAGCGTCAACCCCTGGGTGTACCGGTCCGGAGTCGAGCAATGGCAGCACGCCCAAGCCGCCCGCTCCGCCCTGGCCCTGATTCCGCCCCAGAGCCCCACCGCCGCTACCACCCACCTGGTGCACCCCCTGGCCCGCAGGTCAGTGTTGGTGCGTTTTCCACAATCGGTGACCTACCGGGATCGCCAGGGCCAGCTGCAGTCGGTGGACTGGATTGCCGCTGACATAGGGCGCCTGCAGCGTTACGGGGTTGCCTTCAACGAAGACCGAGACACCTTGGAGGCCAGCCTGAAGCGGTTCCAGGAAATCAGGGACTCCTATGGGGTGCGCAGAGTCGTGGACGGAGTCGTAATTCTTCAGCGAGGCGGCAAAGATGCCCCCGGGGCCCGCCTCGCCCTCGAAAAGCTGCTTAAAGCATCGCCTCCGGCCGCACCAACTGATCAAACTCAGCGGCGCTGATCTCACCCAGTCCCAGGGCCGCCTCCCGCAAACTGAGGTTGTGGTGATGGGCATGGCGAGCTATCGCGCAGGCTCGGTCGTAACCAATGGCAGGGGTAAGGGCCGTAACCAGCATGAGGCTATTGCCCAGCAACTCTTGCAGCCGCAATTCATTGGCCCTCAAGCCCTCAATGCAGTGCTCGCGGAAACCCGCGCAGGCCCCGGTCAGGAGTTCAATGCTTTCGAGCAGATTCCAGGCGATCAGGGGCTTGAAAACATTCAGCTCGAAATTGCCCTGGCTGGCCGCCATTTGCACTGCGGTGTTATTGCCCATCACCTGAACTGCCACCATGGTCAGGCTTTCACATTGGGTGGGATTTACCTTGCCGGGCATGATGCTTGAACCCGGTTCATTCTCTGGCAGCACCAGTTCGCCCAGGCCGCAGCGAGGGCCACTGGCCAGCCAACGGATGTCATTGGCGATTTTCATCAGACTGCCCGCCAGCACCGTCAGGGCTCCATGGACGGCCGCGAGGGGTTCATGGCCTGCCAGAGCCTGGAACTTGTTGGGGGCCGCACTAAAGGGCAGACCCAGCCGTTTGGCGAGCCGCTCGGCCACGGCCTCCGAAAATCCCGGCGGGGCATTGAGACCAGTGCCAACAGCCGTTGCACCGATCGCCAGCTGGTGCAACTGGGGCAGACTGGTCAACAGGGTGTCGCGGGCCAGGCTCAGCTGGGCGACGTAACCGCCAAATTCCTGGCCGAGGCTTAGGGGGACAGCATCTTGGAGGTGGGTGCGGCCAATCTTGAGCAACGGGGCAAACTCGCTTGCCCTGGCCTCCAGGCTGGCGATCAGTTTGGCGAGGTTCGGCAACAGTTCGTTGTGCAACTGCAGGGCCACGGCGATATGCATAGCCGTAGGGAAGGTGTCGTTACTTGACTGGCTGAGGTTGACGTGGTCATTGGGATGGACAGGGGTCTTGCTGCCAAGCACGCCGCCGCAGCGTTCGATGGCGCGGTTAGCAATCACCTCATTGACGTTCATGTTGGTCTGGGTGCCTGAACCGGTTTGCCAGACCCGCAGAGGAAATTCGCCATCAAGGGCCCCGCAGGCCACCTCTTGGGCAACGGCCGCGATCAGCTCGGCCAGGGAGGGATCGAGAACCCCCATGGCGGCATTGGCCTCAGCGCAGGCCGCTTTGAGCAGGCCCAAGGCATGGACGATGGCCAGGGGCATGGCCTGACCGAAGGGAAAAAGCCTCAGGGAGCGCTGGGTCTGGGCTCCCCAGTAATGCTCGGCGGGAACTGTGACCAGGCCCAGACTGTCCTTCTCCAGGCGGGTGGCCGGGCTGGATCCGGCGGTGGTCATCGGGCCTCGGGGCGGATTTCGCTGTTGAGTTCGTTGAAACTGACGATGGATCCGCCGCCATTTCCAGGGGCTAGGGGTATACCGGTTGCGTTGCTCACCACCGTGTTCAAGGCCGAGAGATCGACTGGCCCCGTGTGATCGAAGACCACCTCGCCTTGATGGTCGAGAACCACCACCTGGGGAATGGCACCACTCCAATAAGTGGCCGGATCGCTTGGGCCTTCAACTGGGCGGTTCTGCAGGGGATCGGTGACCAGGGGCAGCAGGGCGATGCGATTTCCCCAAAGGCGTTGCAACTCGGACACCACGGGGGCAAAGCGTTTGCTAGCGCTGTTGTCATCAAGATAAAAAACCATCACCACCACCTCCTTTCTTGCCAGACCCTCCGCCAGGGAAGTCTGGGGCGGTACCAGCGACCCGTTGCCCGCATAAAGAGCGAAAATATTGCCGTCGTAGCGGTCGTTATCGAGGCTTGCCTGGGCAGGCGCCGCCCCCAGGCCAAGGACGGCGATGCCAGCCATCCAGCAGAGCAGACCGGTCAACAGCCAGCTCCAAAAACGGCGGGCCTGGATCGGCTGGGTCAAAGAGGGACCATGCGAATGGTTCCATTGTGCCGTCAGGGGCAGCGATCAGGAGCCACGACCGAAACTGCGCCCCATTCCCTGGGCGACTCCCCGGCCCACCAAACCGATCGCCCGTCCGACCACTTTGGTCAGGACCACCACCAATAGATCGCCTAATCCGCGCATCAGGCTTTGTACCTGGGGCGCCAGGGCATCCCGGGTTTCCAGGCAGAGGGTGACCCATTGCTGCAGCCAGCCCAACCGCTTCAATTCTTGATCCCTCGGTTCGGTGAGTTGTTCGATGCGAATGGCACCGCCCTGCAGGCAGTAGAGGGGCCGGCGGCTTTCATAGAGCTGAACCGGCCGTTCCACCCAACTCTGCCAGCGTTGTTGAGCATTGAGCTGGTTGCGAAGGCGCTCAAGGTTGCGGGTGGCCAGCAACTCAGGTCGAAGCAGATAACGGCGCAGCTCCGGCCAGTCGGCACAAGCCGCCAGCACCTCGGCGCTGATTTGTTCGGCGCTGCGCACCAACCAGTTGGCCAGCAACATCTCCAGATAAAGCACGGCTTGGGGTTCATCCGGTGGCAGCAGACGGCCCTCCACCAACAACGGCCGAGCTTGCACCAGGCTGGAAAGCATCGCCAACGGATCGGGCAGGTCGGGATCGTCGCCCGCCAGGGAACTGCCGTCCACCAACGTTTCGGCGACTGGAAGCATCACCCCCTGGCGAGGCAATTGGACATAGGCGCCGGCCATGCGACGCAAAGCCTGTTGGCGCACCATCGGCTGGAGGTCCCGCCACTGCTCCAACAACCTGTCGGCCGTGAAACCCTGGTCCTGCAACTGGTTGCGCAACTGGTCAAACTGCTCCAGCAGGGAAAGCAACAAATCACTGCGCCGCTGGTCAAGCAGACCATCCAGGGCCAGCAGGCCGCCACTGGCATTGGCTGGCCCGTCGGCCGATTCTTGGCGCAGCCGTTCTCGCAAGGCCTCCCAGAGACCGTCGGCACTGCGCTGGCGCAGGGTGATGGCTATGCCTTCGCGCTCGGCAAAGGCGGGAATCAGGCCTGGGACGCCAAGATTTTGTCCAGAGACACCCCGCTGCGGCGGCAGCTCAGGAGCAGCAAAGGAATCGGCAAATGACCCACTCCAGGCCAGGCTGAGCGGACCCCAGAGCCAAAGCAGCAGTTGGCGAGCAGCCCGCAGCTCCCGCATCCGGCCCTGCAGCAAGAGCAACCCCAGCAGGGAGGGGGAGGGCTGCTCAAGGCACTTGGCACAAAAACGCAGTTCCGCCTCGATTTGCCAGAGGCCTGTAGTCAACAACCATTGCCCCAGCCCCATCGCCGCTGGGGCTGGGGGGAGTTCAGCACTATTGCCAGCAGACGTTTGCGCCGGCGCGATCTCCAGCACCCGGCCGCCCGTCAACAGAGTGGCGACGGCGTCCCGCAACAGTCGAGCTGTTGGCGCTGCCAACAAGCCCTGCACGGGTAGTTGCAGCAAGGGCAAGGCCGAATAACCGTGACCTTCGGGTAACACCAACAGAATTGGAACCGGCTGCCAGCGCTCAAAGAGCTGCTGCAATTCAAGTTCGAGGCTGGCGGCAGGCGGAGGCGCGATCAGGCTCCAGATGACGAGCTGGGGGGCTCCGTCTAGATCCCCAGGTCTGAAAACTACTTGACCCAGACTGGGATCAGCTTGCAACTGCGCTGCAATTAGCTGCTGTTGCAGCGGATCAGCCAGCAGCAAAAGCTTGGGTAGGTGAGTGGTCGTGGAGGGGGCCAAAGGTTTCAGGCTTCGGTCGGCCGACCGCACAGGTGCAAGGTATAGGACTCGATGGCGTATCCAGTGTGAACCTCAATGCGATGCAGAAGATCTTCTGGAAGGAGCACATCAAGATCGTGAATTGCACCAGAATCAAGGCAAGTAAGATGGCTGTGAGGGTCGGATCGATAGCCGTAAAGGCGGCCGCTGGCACGATCTAGAAACTCGATCACCCCAGCGCTTTGAAGCGCTTCGAGATTCTGGTAAACCGAGGTGTGTCCGATATTACGGCCAAGATTATTAAGCTTCTCGAAGATATCGCGGGCACTGAGATGGGTCTTTTCTGCCCATAGTAAATCCAACACCATGCGGCGTTGGCGGCTCAGACGCATACCCAGATCTCGGCAACGCCGATAGACATCTTCAACGCTTTGCAGGGGAGCATCGTCAGTCGGCTTAGAGTTAGCGATGGGCAAACTCGCGGTGGGAATGAAGACGTCGACCACAGCAAGCAGAGGGTACTTTGAATTCAGTTATAGGGCAGGTGGGAGATTTTGGCCGTAGCCAGGCCGCCTCAAGCCAGCGACAAGGGTTCAACGTCCTGCCAGCGCTCCGGGCCCACGGCTTGGAGGGCCTCGGCCAACTCCACCCGGCCGTCATAAAGCGCCCGGCCGACGATCACCCCCTGCACCCCCAGATGTTCGAGGCTGAGCAGGCTGAGCAGGTCGGTGAGCGATCCAATCCCACCCGAAGCGATCACCGGCAGGCTGGCCGCCTCGGCCATGGCGCGCAAAAAGGCCAGGTTGGGACCTGCCAAGGTGCCGTCGGTGGCGATGTCGGTCGTAATCAGGGCCGCTACGCCACTTCCGGCCAAACTGGCCGCCAGGGCTGTCGCCTCAACAGTGCTTGACTCCCGCCAGCCGCGGGTAGCCACACGGCCATCGCGGGCATCGATGCCCACCACGATGCGGCCTGGATGTCGCTGGGCAAGCTGATGCACCAGGGCCGGTTCCTCCACGGCGATGGTGCCCAGAATGACCCGATCCAACCCACAGGCAAGCCATTCTTCAGCGCGCTCGGCGCTGCGGACCCCACCCCCCAGCTGCCCCGGAATAGTCAGGGCAGAGGTGATGGCCCTCACAATTTGATCATTGCTGCTCTGACCACTGCGGGCACCATCCAAATCCACCAAATGCAGCCTCCGAGCCCCCTGCCGTTGCCACTCAAGGGCCTGGGCCACCGGATCGGCATGGAAGCGGGTTACCTGGTCGTAGTCGCCCTGGTGAAGCCGCACGCACTGGCCTTGCAGCAGGTCTATGGCGGGGATGACGTCCATGGCCAGACTCGGCGATGATTGCCATCATCGGTCCCTCAGGCCATGCAGTGGGTCGGGCACCATCGTCAACCGCTGCCAGCTTGAATGACCAGACCATGACACCCGTCGGGAAGCGAGCATGAAGATCTTGGTGATGGGCGGCACCCGCTTCGTCGGAAGGCCGCTGGTGGCTCAGCTGCTGGCGGCCGGCCACGACCTCACCCTCTTTACCCGGGGCAAGAACCCCCTGCCAGAAAATATCGAGTCCGTGACCGGCGATCGCAACGACGATCAAGCCTTAGCCCAGCTGCAGGGACGGCACTTTGATGTGATCGTGGATAGCTCCGGCCGGGAGTGCGCCGATACGCGCCGGGTGATCGAGCGCACCGGGGCGCCCTCCCATCGCTTTGTCTATGTCAGTTCGGCCGGGGTCTATGCCAACAGCGATTTCTGGCCCCTCGACGAAGACTCTCCCCTGGACCCCTCCAGCCGCCATGCCGGCAAGGCGGAAACTGAAGCCTGGCTGAGGCAGCAAGGGATTGCGTTCACAAGTTTTCGTCCCACCTACATCGTGGGTGCCGGCAACTACAACCCCATTGAGCGCTGGTTCTTCGACCGCCTCACCCACGACCAGCCCATTCCCATTCCTGGAGATGGCTCTACGATCACCCAACTGGGCCATGTCAATGATCTGGCGATGGCCATGGCCCGTTCCATCGAGGTGGAGGCAGCCTGCAATCGCATCTACAACTGCAGTGGGAATCAGGGCGTCACGTTTGCGGGGCTGGTGACGGCCGCCGCAAAGGCCTGCGGCAAGGACCCGGCAACCGTCGAACTACTGCCTTTCGCCACCGAGGGGCTTGATAGCAAAGCGCGCAAGGCTTTTCCGCTGCGTCTTTCCCATTTTCTCACCGACACCCACAGGGTGCGAAGGGAGTTGGCCTGGCAGCCGGCTTTCGATTTGGAGGCAACCCTGGCCGATAGCTGGGAAAATGATTATCAGAAGTTACCCAGGCTAGAGTGCGATTTCAGCGCTGACGAGGTGCTAAAAAAACGCAATCTTAAAGCCTGACAAAACACCGTCTCAAGGGTGACATATCGATAGATGGTGCCTAAACTCTTATCGATTTGAACGTCCTTCCCCCCTTTGGCCACCAAAATCCGCTCCGAGTCTTTCGCCGACATCCTCCAATGGGTAGCTATTGCCCTGTTCATTGTTTTTTTAGCCATTCTCCTGGCGGCCATGTTGCCCCTGGAAATTCTAGATTCCCGCTGGCAAGTTCGAGTAATCTCAGCCCTACTTGGCAGCTCCAGTCTACCTTTGATTGGTGTGGTGCTAATGCTCCTCGCCAACTTTATCGATGAGGGATTCAGTCCGTTTGGGTCAAATATTAGGCTAATACGGCGCTTGGCAGGATTTGCAGCCATCGGATTTTTGTTATTGATTCCCCTTCAGATTACTGCTGGCACCCGGCTGCTCAATCAACAGAGCGGCAATGAAGTCGGTCAACTCAAAGTACTTCAAGGTGCTGCAGATTCGATCCGATCAGCAAATAACGAAGAAGATCTAAAAAACGCTCTGCGAAAACTTCCTGGAGCCCCTAACAACCTAAATCGTCCCCTGGGGGCTCCCCTGCCCCAGGTGAAAGCTGCCCTGATCTCCCGTCTGGATCCAGCCGTCAAGCGGCTTCAAAACCAGGTGGACGAAGCGAAGAAAAATCGACTGGAAAAAGCAATTGGTATTTGGATTCGCGATGCCGGAATGGCTGCCGGCTATGCGATTGGCTTTTCTGGTTTAGGCAGTTTCCAGGAACAGGTTTCCCTGTTGCGAACTGTTTTGCCAGGCCGCCGCAAGTCAGTATGGAAATAACTTATCCAGAAACTTAACCAGAACGACAGAATTATGAGGGGCATTCAAGCGGTTAATTCCGTGTTGTATGCCCCTTTCCCTACGGGCAGTTTACTACCATCCCTATTGTTACCAGTCGGTGTCAGAATCCCCAAGGGTGTACATAATGCCTCATCGATAAAGTTCCCGCCGCTGGGTCGATCTTCACCCACATCCCAGACAAGGCAGAAAGCGCGTCTTCGCTTTTAATTCATTTATTTTTGATCACATCGGCTTGTCGATAGCCATTTTGTCGGTTCAGAAACGCGACAAAGTCATCCATTACCGTTACAGCTCCATAGGTGGAAAGATGATTGCCATCGCTGTAGAGCAGATAGCCATTGCGCTTACGCGGACAAATGCCCTTGGTTGGACACAGAGCATCAGCTGGATTGTAAAGAACTACATTGGGATTGCTGGCCAGCACGCCAGCAAATTGCTTGCGCAGGTAGGCTTCAAAGCGATCGAGCCCCTGGCGATCCACTCCCTGGCAATCGCTCGACAACACCGGGCGGAACCACTGGGGCCGGCAGGTTTCCATCGGCACACCGCTGCCGAATTCAGGTGTGGGCAAAAAGATGACAAATCGGGTTTTTGGGTGTGCTTCAGCCAGAAGGCCTACTTGCTCAATCCAGGTGGCGAGTGCAGCCTCGCGGCTGACCGGCTGGCTGGTTTGGCGTGAAAAGTGTTGGCTGCGACGGAGGGATTCCTCTGCAAGAAAGCCAGGATCAAAATAAAGGGGCGAACGGGATGACAGCACCACCACCCCCTGGTTCCCCTCGGGAAGACCAGACTCCTGGCGCAGTGCCTGCCAACGCTGCTCAGCCACCTGGCCATAGGCTCTTGCCTGTTCCTCGTTGATGCCCGTTGTGACATTGGTGTAGTAAATAGGCGGATAGGGAACCCCGATCACGGCGGCTTCGCTGTAGCGCATTCCGTGGCGTCGGCAGAGGTGATCAGCGGCAGAATTGAAATGGTGGGCATGGCTGTCTCCCGCCATTAACAAACGCAAATTGCCAGGGGTGGAACAATCACGCCCAGTGGGACTGGCCGCCATGCTGAATTCGGCGGACCGGGGGTTGCCGCTATAGAGAAGGGCAGGTCCCTTGCGGCTTAAGACCTGCAAGCTAAAAGCACCCAAACCGGCAAGGGCTAAACCACTGGCCAACACCCGCCATCGCTGGGGCCACCAATTGATACGGCGGCAGGGACGTTCAACGAAGCGCCAAGACAAATAGGCAAGCAGAAAAATGAGCAGCGCCTGCAAAGGCATGGTCCTGGGCTCCAAACCGATAGTCCAGCGGCTGAGGGACAGCACGCTCCAATGCCAGAGATAGAGCGAATAAGAGAGCAGTCCGACGAACACCATCGGCGGCGAGCTGAGCAAGCCATGGGCTGCAGTGGAGGGACGCAAGCTGGCCAGTAGCACGGCAGTAATCACAACACTGGCAA
>JBKDVK010000185.1:0-2555 GCA_046338875.1 Cyanobacteriota bacterium
TTGAGAGAGCAGGGCCTCGATGGCGGGCCAGGCGTTGCCGCTGAAGCGGTATTGCACGCCGATCGGCAAGACGGTCATCGCTTCCGGGCGCCGGGCTTTGGCCAGGTCATCGGCGGTCCAGAACGCCAGCTGGGCGGCTCCTGGCTCCAGGGCCGAAAGGCGCTCGTTGTGGCCGTTGGTGGCCCCCTCCGGCGCCACGGCCAGGGGATAGGGGCCATCCAGCAGCAACTGGCGGGCGGTGCGCAGGGCAACCGTATCGAGCTTGCCCCGCTGGATCGAGCAACCCCCCAGCCGCTGCAGCAACCAACCGATGCGGGGTCCGGCCCAGAGGGGAATGCCCCGGTCGTAGAGGAACTGGAAGTGGGGACGGGGCCGCCATTGCCGCCCCAACCGGCGCCCTTCCCGGGCCAGATCGCGCCAGATCAGATGGGCCAGACAAGCCGGATCATCGACGCTGGGATGGCGAAAAGCCAGCAACAGCCTGCTTTCACCGGCCTGGAAGCGGTCCATGGCGGCCACCAGGCGCTCCAGGTTCTGCACCTCCAGACTGGTGATGGCGCACTGGCGCCGCAGATACCAGGGCAGCAAGCGCCGACTGATGGCCAGCACTCGCCCATCGAGCCGGGGGGGCAAAAAGTCGAGGGGAGCGGCGGTTGGCATGGGACCCATCGTTGCAGTGGAAGATCCCGTCGGCCAAACGGATGGACTTAGGCAGCGTGTCAGTCCCCCTAATCACCCTTTACTAGAGATTGACCTGCCCTGAATTGCTCGCCTCCCCCACAATCCGACTCAGCACACCAGATATAGCGTCTGCGGCGGCATGGTCAAGGACGCTTCGGATCACTGACGCCGGCTGGTGGGTAGCCCCGATCAGCCATCCCAATGACCTTGGCGTCCAAAGGGGCCTCCAACGGCAGCGCCTGGGGAGCTGCCACCCTTCCTTAGCCTGGCCTTTTGAGCAGCTCGCTCCAATGGCTCGCTTTCATGCTGTCCTTTCGCCTGATTCTCTTGTGGGCCGCAGGAACCGCAGCGCCTGGCGACGGCGGCTATTGATGCTGATCAAGGTGTCAGCGCTGGTGCTGGCCATTGGCCTGGTCAAGTTGGTGGCCCATCAACTGGGTTGGGAGTGGATGCGACCTAACCCCCTGGTGACTTCGCTGGTGGCTTCGACGGTGTTTTTGATGGGCTTTCTGCTCAACGGGGTGCTGGGAGATTTCAAGGAAAGTGAGAAATTGCCCGGTGAGATCGCTACCATCCTGGAAACCCTGGGGCTGGAGATACAGGCCATCCCCAGCCACAACCCCGTAGCCCAAGTTGGATACCACTTGGCGGCGGTGGCAGAACTAGGCGATTCGATCCTGGAATGGCTGCTGAATCGCATCCCCACCGCCGAGCTGTTGCGCCGCTATCAACAGACCCATGGCCAGGTAGTGGAAGCCTCGGTAAAGTTGGGGATTCCGCCGTTACAGGCCCGGCTGATGGCGGAGATAGCCCAGATCCTGAAGCTAATCAACCGGGTGGAGGCAATCCGCGAAACATCCTTCATCACGCTGGTGTATTGGTTGGCCACAGCTGGGATCGTGCTGCTGAGCGGCAGCCTTGTGTTCACGGTGACCGACGTACTGCAGGAGTCCATCTTTTTCATTATAGTAATTACTTTTCTACTCATCTTCTTGCTGCGACTTATCGCCGATATCGACAATCCCTTCGGTCATGCCGATGCCAATTCCGCCGAAGATGTTTCCATCGACTTGTTGGTAGCCGCGGTGCTGCGACTAAAGGTGATGGCGGCGGGTGCCAGGGGGTAAGCATCGGCTTGGCGTTTGCCAAATGCACCAAATCAGCTGCTAAACCTAAAGCTCAAGGCGAATAGCTAATAGCGCTAGTCCAATGCATGTCCCAATGCCCAAACCGATTGGACCACCTGCAATCAATCCAATAATCGCGAAAATTATGGCGATAGCTATCTGTAGGGCTCGAATATCTTTGTTAAACCTACTGCGATCGCGACGTTGCCTGATCAGGCGTGAACGCCTCTTAAGTTCATACTGCTCTTTGAGAATTTTTTTATCTGGCTTGGTTGAATCGCCGCGTTCATGCTCGCTTTTATGGATTGCGTCCTGGTGAGGCATATTGAAATCCGGTATCCACGATCGTGGGATATCGTGCCCGTACTTAATTTTACGGTTGCGTTCCTCTGACGTCATGGGACTTGCCTTTTGGACTTACTAGTCGGTGGGGTAGTCGATGGAGTTGTCGCTTGGCAAACGCGCCTGTCTGAGTTTGGGTCCAACTGTCTTTGGATTTGGTGAATCAGCTGCTGCTGGGATCTGCGGCCCCTCCGACTGCCCATTGAGACGCCCCTCACCCCTTTGAGACCATGGAACCACGCCCGACCACCCGCAGTGCCTGAAGCCGCCAGCCCCCAACCCGCCTCTGCGGCCCTCGACCCCACGGCCACCGACCGCGCGATCCCTGACGCCGCAGTTCCTGGGGCCGCCACCGGGACCGACGCCCTGCCCAAGACCTACGACCCGGCCGGCACCGAGGCCCGC
>JBKDVK010000186.1:0-6443 GCA_046338875.1 Cyanobacteriota bacterium
CTGGCGCTGGCCCGCGACCAGGGGCTTTCCAGCTACGACGCCACTTACCTGGAGCTGGCCCAACGGCTTGGGGCCAGCCTCGCCAGCTTCGATCGCCAGCTCAATCAGGCGGCCAGCGCCAACGCTGTCACCCTGTTCTCGCAGCTGTAGCCCTGTGACACGCCCACCATCACCAGACTGACGCGGTGGGCCTTGATCAGCCCCCATCGCCAGGCAGCCCTGCCGGCCGGCAAGCAACCACTCAGGCTGGCGACAACCGCTGCCGCAGGGGCGGTGGCAAGCGCATCCCGGCCAGAAATGCCAAGGCCACCAGCAAACACGAGGCCCACAAGCAAGCCTGCATTCCCCCCACCAGAAACAAACCGCCCGATAGCAACGTGCCCAGCAGCCGCCCGGCCGCATTGGCCATGTAATAGAAGCCCACGTTGAGGCTCACCGCTTCGGCGTCGCTGTAGGCCAGCACCATGTAGCTGTGGATCGATGAATTCATCGCGAACACGGCACCAAAGGCGACCAGACCGACGACCACGGCAACGGCGGGGTTGCCCACTTGGCGCCAGAGGCTGATGGCGATCAGGGCGGGGATGGCCGTCAACACGGCACTCCAGAACTGCACGGCAGACACCCCCGGGGGTGCGCTTTGGCCCCAGCTGCGCCGCAAGGCCGGGGCCGAGGCCTGGATGATGCCGTAGCCGATCACCCAGAGGCCCAGGAAGCCGCCCACCTGCCAGTACTGCCAGCCCAGGGCCGTCTGCAGGAACACGGGCAACGCCACCACGAACCAGACATCACGGGCGCCGAACAGGAAGAAGCGAGCCAGCGACAACACATTGATGCCCTTTGATTGGGACCACAGGGCCGTGATGGCGGGCTTCTGCTTCATGCGGCCGATCTCACCGGGCAGCACCAGGGTGATCAAAAAGGAGAGAAACAGGCCAGCGGCCATGGTCCCAACGGCGGCGTTGAAGCCAATCGTGGTCAGCAGCAATCCCCCCAGGAAAAAGCCCACCCCCTTGAGGGCGTTTTTGGAGCCGGTGAGAATCGCCACCCATTGGAACAACTGGTTCTCGCCCCGACCGGGATCGCCCGGGGTTGGCGGCACCACCGTTTTGATGGCGCTCTTGGCGCTCATCTTGTTGAGGTCCTTGGCGATGCCGCTGATCGCCTGGGCCGCCATCACGTAGGCCACACTCAGCCAACGCGGCCAGCCATCAGCCACCGGCATCAGCATCAGCAGGGCCACCACCTGCAGCAGCGTTCCGGCCCATAGCGTCAGCCGCAGCCCGTAGCGGGCCCCCAGCCAGCCGCCGTAGAGGTTGGTGATGATGCCGAAAAATTCGTAGAACAGAAACAGAAAGGCGATCTCCAAGCTGGAGTAGCCGAGCTGGTGGAAGTGGAACACCACCAACATGCGCAGGGCCCCATCGGTGAGGGTGAAGGCCCAGTAATTGGCCGTGACGACCGCATACTGCTGCAATCCGGACAGGTGTTTCATCGGGGAGCCGGTGCAGCGGCGGCACCTGCTTGGCCTGCCCGTTCCAAACCAGCAACGTGGCAGGCCAGGTCCGCCATCCGGCAGCTGTAGCCCCACTCGTTGTCGTACCAGGCGTAGACCTTGAGCTGGCTGCCGTTGACCACCAGCGTCGACAGACCATCGACGATGGCGCTGCGGGGATCGTTGACGTAGTCGATCGACACCAACGGCCGGGTTTCGTAGCCGAGGATTCCCTGCAACGGCCCGTTGGCGGCCGCTGCAAAGGCGGCGTTCACCTGCTCGGCGCTCACCTCCTGCGAGAGCTCGAACACCGCATCGGTGAGGGAGGCATTGAGCAGCGGCACCCGCAGCGCATGGCCGTTGAGCTTGCCCTGCAATTCGGGAAAGATCATCCCAATCGCCCGGGCCGAGCCAGTGGTGGTGGGTATGAGGCTTTGGATGCAGGAACGGGCCCGGCGCAGGTCGCTTTTGAACCCATCCACCACCACCTGGGTATTGGTGACGTCATGGAGGGTGGTGATCGAACCGTGGCGGATGCCGAAGTTTTCGTGCACCACCTGCACCACTGGTGCCAGGCAATTGGTGGTGCAGGAGGCGGCGGTCAGCAGGCGATGGCGGCTGGGGTCGTAGAGGTGGTGGTTGACGCCGTAGACGATGTTGAGTGCTTCCGCTCCGGCGATCGCCCCTTTCACAGGACAGGCCACAATCACCCGCTGCAGACCCACCGCACTGAAGTACGGCTCAAGGGTGGCGGCGGTTTTGAACTTGCCGCTGCATTCGAGCACCAGCTCCACACCGGCCTGATTCCAAGGCACGGCGCTGGGGTCTTTTGCCTGGCTATAGCTCACCCGCCGCTGCTGCACCAAAAAGCTGTCGGGCTGGCTGGCCGTGCCGTGGTGGCTGGCCGTTTCTGAAGGGCATGACACCGCCACCGGCCAGCGGCCATGCACCGAGTCGAACTCCAGCAAATGGGCGGCGGCGGCGGCATCCCCTGCCGGGTCGTTGACATGCACCAGCTCGATGCCGGGGCGACCCCAGAGGGCACGGAACACAAGGCGGCCGATGCGGCCAAAGCCATTGATGCCGATTTTCATCGTGGGCCGGCGGGGCCGAAGCGAGAGAGCGGCAGGTTATATCAAAATTGGTTGATGAATCAATCATTTTTGATGGGCGCCCTAGGGTCTTCCACATGCGTGTTCTGGATCACACCCTGCCGACTGACCAGGCCCAGCTCTTGTTCAAGGTGCTGGCTGATCCCGTGCGCCTGAGCGTGATCGAAGCCCTGGGCGCTGGCGAGCGCTGCGTCTGCGAACTAACCGGCGAGCTGGGCCTGGCCCAATCCAAGCTCTCCTTTCACCTCAAGGTGATGAAGGAGGCCGGCCTGCTGGAATCACGCCAGGAAGGGCGCTGGATCTACTACCGCCTGCGGGCCGAGACCCTGCAGACCTTGCAGGATTGGCTGGCCGCCCTGGCCGACCGTTGCCAGCGGCCCGCCTGCCCCTGCCCATGACCGGCGGCTCAGCTACGGGGCAGAGCCGCATACAGGGCCTTGAAGTGGGCTTGCTGCTGCTTGTGATCGATGATCGGTTCGGGGTAACCGCGCCGCTCCAGGGGCGCGATTTGGCCGCTGATCAGATCGGCGGTGGCGACATGGGCCAGTTCCGGTAGCCAGGTGCGGATGTAATCCCCGTCTGCATCAAAGCGGCCGGCCTGGGTGGAGGGATTGAAGATGCGCAGCGGTTTGGGATCCATGCCACTGCTGGCGCTCCACTGCCAGCCGCCGTTGTTGGCCGCCAGGTCGCCATCCACCAGGTGGGCCATGAAGGTGGCCTCGCCCTGGCGCCAGTCGACGATCAGGTCCTTGACCAAATAAGACGCCACGATCATGCGGCAGCGGTTGTGCATCCAGCCGCTCTGGATCAGTTGACGCATCGCCGCATCGATGATCGGCAAGCCCGTGCGCCCTTCCTGCCAGGCCGCCAGCCGCTGCGGATCGTTTTCCCAGGGGAATTGGCGCCATTGGGGGCGGTAGGGGCCCTGCGCCAGCTCGGGGAAATGGAACAGGGCGTGTTGATAAAACTCACGCCAGGCCAGCTCCTGTTCCCACACGGTGATCGAGGCGCGGGCCTCATCGCTGCGGGCCTGCTGCCGGGCCCCCTGGGCTGCGGCCCAGGCTTGCCGGGGGCTGAGGGTACCGAAACGCAGGGCCGCCGACAGGGCCGAGGTGCCATTGCTGCCCGGCAGGTTGCGCCCCGGCTCGTAGGCCAGCAACGGCGCCCCTTCCCCCTCGCAGAACAGCCGCAGTTGCGCCGCCGCGGCCGCTTCACCCGGCCGGCAGGGGCAGAGGTCGGCCCCGGCGAAGCCCCCCCCCAGGGCCGGCGCCAGCTCCACTGCCGCGGGCACCCTGGCCAGCAGGGGCAAGCCCGGCTCCGGGCCCTGGAGGCAGGCGGGATCAATGTCGAGCAGGCCACTGGGGGCCGGCAGTGGGTTCAGTTCCCCCAGATCCCCCTCCCCCGGGCCCAGCTGGCGCTCCACCTGGCCGCGCCAGTTGCGCAGGAAGGGTCCATAGACCCGATAGGGGTCGCCCGCACCGGTGCGCAGCCCCTCCGGTGCCACCAGCAGCTGGTCCCAGCCCACCACCACCCTCTGGCCCTGGGCCTTCAGGGCTGCGGCCAGCCGTCGATCCCGCGCCCGCTCCTCGGGTTCCACGCCCCGGTTCCAGGCGACCGCCTCGGCGCCCACGGCCCGGGCCAACCGGGGCAGCCAGGTTTCGGCGTCACCTTGCAGCAGCAGCAGGCGGCTGCCCGCCTGGCGCCAGCGCTCCTGCAGTTCAACCAGGCTCTCGCGCCAGAACCACAACCGCGCTGGCGCTTGGTCCGGGGCCTGCCACTCGCGTGGATCCAGCAGCACCACCCCCGTCACCGCCGGCGTGGCGGCCAGCGCCGCCACCAGGCCGCGGTTGTCGGCCAGACGCAGGTCGCGGCGGTGCCAGAAAAGCCAGCGGGGGGGAGCGCTCACCAGCGACACCTCGCCAGGAACCAGGCCGTCAGCGTGCGCCCATCCAAAGGTTCGTCGCCGCTGGCCAGGAGCGCATCGAGGGCGGCGGGGCTGAGGCTCAGCAGCTGCCCCGTACTGCCGTCATCTCCGGCCAACAGGCTTGCCTGCTCGCTGGCCGTGTCGTTGGGCAGGGGAACCTGCCGGGGCGCCAGTCGCACCAGGCCCAGGGCCATTTGTTCATCCGAATAGCCGGGGTTGGGGCGCAGCTGGCCCAGGGGCTCCCAGGGGGCCGCATTCGCCAGGCCGGCGCCGGTGCCGTTCGGCCCCAGCAGCAGCGCCAACAGTCGCTGGGCCGCCTGGGCCGCCGTTTCGCCGGCCGCCAGCCGGCCGCTGGGAAATTCCAGCAGCCGCTGGCCCACCGCCGGCCGGTAGCGACGCAGCAGCAGCACCCGGCCATCGGCCCAGCGCGGCACCACCATCAGCGTGGGGGGATGGCGCAACCAGCCAAAGCTGGCCTCCAGCCCCATCGGCAAGCGCAGCCTTTCGCGCCCAAAGCCATAGAACTCGCCCTGCAGGGTCGCCTCGATGGCCAGGGACTGGTGGGGGCGGTCGGTGGCGGGGGGCATGGGTTCAGAGATTGAGCAGCTGGCGGGCCCGGTACCAGGCGGTGATGCTTTTGCCATCAAGGGCCTCATCGCCGCTGGCGATGGCGGCATCGAGGGCGGCGGGCTCCATCAACAACACCTCCAGGTCTTCGTCGGCGTCGCCGGCGGGGGGATTGGGCAATTGGCGCAGGTCCCGGGCCAAAAAGAGATGGATGACTTCGTCGGAGTAGCCGGGGCAGGGCAGCATCGCCCCGAGGGCATCCCAGCGGCTGGCGGCATAGCCCGTTTCTTCCTGCAGCTCCCGTTCCATGGTGCTCAAAGGATCCTCGCCCTCGTCCAGGGTGCCGGCCGGGAATTCCAACAGGCGAGCGGCCACGGCGAAGCGGTATTGACGCAAAATCACCACCCGGCCGTCCGCCAGCACCGGCACCGCCAGGGAAGCACCGGGGTGGCGGATGATGCCAAAAGTGGCCTCCAGGCCGTTGGGCAGCTGCCAGCGGTTGATTTCAAAGCGAATCTTGCGGGCATCGAGGACGGCGGTGGTCTCCAGCAGGCGCGAGGGCTCGGGAGGGGGCAAGGGCGCCATCGGGCGGGCAGCTATTAAACGCAAGCATGACGCAGCGGCCCGGCCCTGGGCTTTCGTTTGGCTGACCTGTCAGTCGGTCGCTGGGCGGGTGGGTGTAACCCCTGGGGCCGCATCTGGCGACCAGTGCCAGGTACGGCCCCGACCCTGCAGCAGCTGGCGGCAGACCGCCAGGGCCGAAAGGCTGACGCCGGCGGTGCCTTCGCCCGGCGGGATCGAATCGCCGCACAGCCACAGCCCGGGCAGGGGCGTGCGGCTGGCCAGGCCCAGGGGCCCGAAGCGCTGCGGCGCCTGGCCCAGCCCCCCCACAAAGCCAAAGGGCCGGCCGGTCCAGTGGGCAAAACCCCGGGGGGTGGCCAGTTCGCCGTGCAGCCAGGCCTCCGGAGCCACCCCCAGGAGCTGCTCCAACCCCGCACGGATCTGACTTGCGGCGGCGACCTTGGCCGCGGCATAGGCCGGCGGCGCCAGGGAAAACCAAGGCCGTGCCTCGCTGAACACACTGGCGATCACAGTCGCCTGCCCCAGCGGCGCCCGTCCGTCCCCCTCGCGGCTGACGGACACAAACAATGATCCAGGTGAGGGCCAGGCCAGCTGCAGGTGGGGTGGCGTATCCGGGGGCAGCATTTGCCGCTGCACCGCTGCGTAGAACACCAGGGCGCCGCTGGGGTCCGGCAGGGCCGCCAGGCGGCGGGCGTAGGCCGCCGGCAGGGCGTCCCCGAGCAGATCGGGCAGTAGCTGGGGGGGCAGGGCCAGCACCACCTCC
>JBKDVK010000187.1:0-7068 GCA_046338875.1 Cyanobacteriota bacterium
GCATAGCTGGGTTGGTTGAAGACGCCGGAGCCACTCACAATGGCGTTGGCTCCAGCCTCAATTACTTGCCAGGCATTGCTTGCCTTGATTCCACCGTCTACTTCGATCCAGGGATCCAGCCCCCGTTCATCACAAATCCGACGTAGTTCGCGGATTTTTTGTACTTGATTTTCAATAAAGCTTTGGCCACCGAACCCAGGATTAACACTCATGATCAGCACCAGGTCACATAGTTCAAGGCAGTATTCCAAAGTGTCCAGTGGCGTGCTTGGGTTCAGCACTGCCCCAGCCAATTTGCCCAAGTCTTTAATCTGGGCAAGATTGCGGTGCAGGTGGGGGCAAGCTTCTACCTGCACACTGATGATGTCGGCGCCGGCCTTGGCAAAATCGGCGACATATTTCTCGGGCTCAACGATCATCAGGTGCACATCCAGTGGCTTCGTGGTCACGGGACGCAGGGCCTCGACGATCAAGGGTCCGATCGTGATATTGGGTACGAAGCGCCCATCCATCACATCCACATGGATCCAGTCTGCGCCTGCGGCATCCACAGCCCGCACATCCTCGCCCAGGCGAGAAAAATCCGCTGAAAGAATCGAAGGTGAAATCACCAGGGGCTTGGTACTCATGGAGGCCACCGGGGCAAGGGCACACAATTCTACGGAATCGACCCTGGGGCCAAGGCCCGCCCTGTTTTTGGCCCCTGTTCCCCTTTGCCGCCGTCTCCGCTGATACGATCATCCCGCTTTCAGGAAACGGAAGTGGGTGGTAAGCGCGCTGAAGCGAATCTGTTTAGCTGCGCCGATGGGTTCCAACGCCCCTCCCATCTTGATCCTTTCTTTTCTGCCAGCCCCCTATCCCCCGCCCAACCGTTGTGGATCGCACCCTCATCCAGGAAATTCTTGAGGTCGTTGAACAGGCCGCCATTGCCTCGGCCCATCTGACCGGCCTGGGCAAGAAAGACGAGGCCGACGCTGCGGCTGTCGAGGCGATGCGCGAGCGGATGGGGCAGATCCAGATGCAGGGTCGTATCGTCATTGGCGAAGGGGAGCGGGATGAAGCCCCCATGCTTTATATCGGTGAGGAAGTGGGCAGCGGTACCGGTCCTGGCGTTGATTTCGCCGTGGACCCCTGCGAAGGCACCAATCTTTGTGCCAATAACCAAGATGGTTCGATGGCGGTACTGGCCGCCTCCGACCGGGGTGGACTCTTCAACGCTCCTGACTTCTACATGAACAAGCTGGCGGCGCCTCCGGCCGCCAAAGGCAAGGTGGATATTCGCAAGTCGGCAACTGAAAACATCGCCATCCTTAGTCAGGCCCTTGGTTTGGCCCCAAGTGAGCTGGTCATCGTTGTTATGGATCGCGCCCGGCATAAGGGCTTGATCGCTGAGATCCGTGCCACAGGCGCCCGGGTCAAACCCATCAGTGATGGGGACGTCCAGGCCGCCATTGCCTGTGGCTTTGCGGGCACAGGCACCCATTGCCTGATGGGTATCGGCGCAGCTCCCGAGGGGGTTATCTCAGCGGCGGCGCTCCGGGCCCTCGGCGGTCATTTTCAGGGACAATTGGTTTATGACCCTGCAGTTGCCCAGACAAAAGAATGGGAAGGACTGACCCGGGAAGGCAATCTGGCCCGGCTCGCCGAAATGGGCATCACTGATCCCGACAAGATCTACGAGGCCGACGAACTAGCATCCGGTGAGAATGTCGTATTTGCAGGCAGCGGCATCACTGATGGTCTGCTTTTCCATGGTGTCAAGTTCGAGAAAGATTGCGTCCGCACCAGCAGCCTGGTGATCAGTACGCTGGATGGGACGGCCCGGTTCACCAACACGGTGCACATCAAGCCTGGGGCCCAGAGCATCGCCCTGCGCTGAGCGGACCCCGCTACTCCATGCACATCGCCGTTGTCGGCCTCAGCCACCGCACCGCTCCCGTTGAAATTCGGGAACGGCTGAGCATCCCCGAGCAGACCATGGAGGGCTCGCTGCAGGCGCTACGGGCCGACGAGCAGGTGCTTGAGGCTTCCATCCTCAGCACTTGCAACCGACTCGAGATTTACGCCCTGCTCCGCCATCCCGACCAAGGCACCCATGCCGTCGGATCTTTCCTGAGTCAGGTATCAGGCCTACCGATCGATGATCTGGCCCCCCATCTATTCACTTACCACCACGAAGATGCAATTTCCCATCTGCTAAGGGTGGCTGCTGGTCTAGATAGTCTGGTTCTTGGAGAGGGTCAGATTCTCTCCCAGGTTAAAAAGATGGTGCGACTGGGCCAGGAGCATCGTTCTCTTGGACCAATTTTGAGTCGGCTGCTGAATCAGGCGGTGAGCACGGGCAAGCGGGTTCGTACGGAAACGAACCTAGGTACGGGAGCCGTTTCCATCAGTTCTGCGGCTGTCGAACTGGCCCAATTGAAATTGGGCCAGGCCCGAGGCCTCGATGAATTGGTTCCCCTCGACCAGGAACAGGTGGCCGTCGTGGGAGCAGGTCGCATGGCACGGTTGCTGCTGCAGCATCTAAATGCCAAGGGCTGCCGTGGCGCTGTGATTCTCAATCGCACCGTGGCCCGCGCCGAGGCCCTGGCCACCGATTTTCCAGCTCTGCCGGTCCAGTGTCGTCCCCTGAGCGATTTGGATCACTGTCTGAGTACCTGTTCGCTCGTCTTTACAAGTACCGCCGCTGAAGAACCTGTTATCACCGCATCCCGTTTGGCTGGATTGAACCGGCGTTCCAGCCTGATGTTGATTGACATTGGTGTGCCACGCAATATTTCAGCAGATGCCGGCGAGTTGTCAGGCGTTGAGGCCTTCGACGTAGATGACCTCCAGGAGGTCGTAGCCCGTAATCAGGAAGCTCGACGGGAAATTGCCGCCGAGGCAGAGGGTTTGCTGCAAGAAGAGGCCCGCCTATTCCTGGAATGGTGGGACGGCCTTGAGGCTGTGCCGCTGGTGAATTGTCTGCGGATGAAAATGGAGGACATCCGTGAGCAGGAATTGCAAAAAGCGCTTAGTCGTATGGGTCCAGACCTTTCCGTTAGGGAACGCAAGGTGGTGGAAGCCCTTAGCAAGGGCATCATCAATAAGATTCTTCACACTCCTGTGACCCGTTTACGTTCACCCCAAGCAAGAGCTCAGCGTCACAATGCCTTGAAGGTACTGGAGGATCTCTTTGAACTCTCGCAAGATCCCCAAGATCAATGAACTTTTGCATCATGGTCATGTCTATCATCAGCTCCTTGCATCGAAGTGCCCCAGTGGCTAGCCAGAACGGCCTCCGTTCCTCTACGTTTTTCTCTGCAAGAGTGGGTATTTGACCAGCATGAAACGGGTTCTGGCGATTATCCTTGGAGGCGGAGCAGGAACACGCCTCTATCCCCTCACCAAGATGCGTGCCAAGCCAGCGGTTCCCCTGGCAGGTAAGTTTCGACTCATAGATATTCCCATCAGCAATTGCATCAATTCTGAGATCAACAAGATCTATGTGTTAACTCAATTTAACAGTGCTTCGCTCAATCGTCACCTGACGATGAGCTATAATCTCTCTGCCGGTTTTGGCCAGGGTTTTGTTGAGGTTTTAGCCGCACAACAAACCCCCGATAGTCCTAGCTGGTTTGAGGGTACTGCCGATGCTGTACGCAAGTACCAGTGGTTGTTTCAAGAGTGGGATGTTGATCATTATTTGATTCTTTCCGGTGATCAGCTATATCGCATGGATTATTCGAAATTTGTTCTTCATCATATTGAAACCGGCGCTCACCTAAGTGTGGGTGCCCTGCCTGTCGACGGCGCCCAAGCCGAAGGGTTCGGATTGATGCGCACCAATGGCTCCGGTCGCATTGAGGAGTTCCGTGAGAAGCCCAAGGGAGAGGCCTTGGAAGCCATGCGGGTTGACACCTCGGCTTTGGGTCTCTCGGCGGAGCAGGCCGGTAAGCGCCCCTTTCTGGCTTCGATGGGCATATATGTTTTCAGTCGTGATACCCTTTTTGACCTACTTAATTCTAATCCTCAAGCCACTGATTTTGGCAAGGAGATCATTCCTGCTTCGCTGGCCCGCGGCGACTGCCTGCAAAGCTATCTTTTTGATGATTATTGGGAAGATATTGGTACAATCGGAGCATTTTATGAAGCCAACCTCGCTCTGACGGCCCAACCAAATCCTGCTTTCTCATTTTATGATGAACAATTTCCTATCTACACAAGACCGCGCTATCTTCCCCCGAGTAAATTACAAGATGCTCAGGTAACAGAATCGATCATTTGTGAGGGTTCTTTGCTTAAAGCCTGTACCATTCACCACTGTGTGCTTGGGGTGCGCAGTCGGGTCGAAGATCAGGTGGTGCTGCAGGACACCTTGGTGATGGGAGCGGACTACTTTGAGTCCATGGAAGAGAGGTTGATTCTGAGGGAGCGGGGGGGGATTCCCATCGGCGTGGGCCGGGGAACCACTGTAAAAGGAGCAATTCTTGATAAAAATGTTCGCATTGGCAGCGACGTGACAATTGTCAACAAAGATCGTGTCGAGGAAGCGGACAGGCCAGAACTTAATTTTTATATTAGAAATGGTATCGTCGTTGTTGTTAAGAATGGCAGTATTGCTGACGGCACTGTCATCTGAGTCCAACTTCCTAAGACAGCGCTTCCTGACAACAGCTCTGGATCAGGCTTTCTGATCACAGAAGTTCGCCACAATGGTCATAACCCCTCCCAATCCAAACCAATTCCATGGGCAAGGCACATTTCGGACTGATCGGCCTTGGAGTGATGGGCGAAAACCTTGTGTTGAACGCTGAGCGCAATGGCTTCTCCAGCGTCGTTTACAACCGTACCTACGCCAAGACAGAGGAATTCTTACAGGGGCGAGGCGCTGGTAAAGCCATCGTGGGCGCTGCCACCCTCCCAGAGTTTGTTGATGCCCTTGAGAGACCAAGGCGAATTTTGATGATGGTCAAAGCGGGCCAGCCTGTCGACGACCTGATCGCCACCTTGGCCCCCATGCTGGCAGAGGGGGATCTGCTTATTGATGGTGGCAATTCGCTTTATACCGACACCGAACGTCGCGTTGCCGAACTGGAAAGCCGCAGTTTTGGATTCATTGGCATGGGCGTGTCCGGCGGGGCCAAGGGTGCCCTGGAAGGGCCCAGCATGATGCCGGGCGGCACCCGCTCCGCCTATGACGCAATTCAAAGCATGGTTAGCCTCATGGCGGCCCAGGTCGATGATGGTCCTTGTGTCACCTATATCGGCCCTGGCGGCGCCGGCCATTTTGTCAAAACGGTTCACAACGGCATTGAATATGGCATCGAGCAGATTTTGGCCGAGGCCTATGACCTCATGAAACGGGGGGCTGGCCTCAACGGCGATGCCATGGCCGATGTGTTGGGAATTTGGAATCAAACTGAAGAATTGGCCTCCTTTCTCGTTGAGATCACCGAGGTTTGTTTACGCACCAAAGATCCTGCTACAGGCGCTGATCTCGTTGAATTGATTGTTGATGCGGCAGGTCAAAAGGGTACTGGACTTTGGACGGTCCAGAGCGCCCTCGAGATGGGGGTCCCTGTTCCAACAATCTATGCCGCCTTGAATGGCAGGGTTTTGAGCTCGCTCAAAACCGAGCGGTTAGCTGCCGAGTCGATCTTGACGGCTCCTCCTCACAGCCCCTTCCATCTTGGTGATCCGTCCGAGGGGATGCCACCGTTAAGGGACGCCAGCATCTTGGCTGCCATCGCTAGCTATGCCCAGGGCATGGCCCTTTTACAAGCTGCCTCTCGACTGCATGATTACAACCTTGATTTTGCCGCGATCGCTCAGATCTGGAAGGGTGGTTGCATTATCCGCGCTCGCTTGTTGCAGCGTATTCAGAACGCCTATGTAGCTCAGCCTACCCTGCCCAATCTGATGGTTGACCCCTGGTTTGCCGAGCAGATCAACAGACGTCTGCCAGGCCTGCGCCAAGTGGTTGCGGAGGCGGCCTTAGCGGGAATTCCGGTTCCTTGTTTGAGTAGCAGTCTCGATTACATCGACAGCTATCGCACCGGACGCCTACCTCAGAATCTGATCCAGGCGATGCGGGACTGCTTCGGCTCCCACACTTACGAACGCACGGATCAACCCGGTAGTTTTCACACCGAATGGTTGGATTGAGTTGTTTTCCCACCCTTGAGGCTGAATGACTAGCTACAAGTTAACTATCGTCGAATCGCCAGAGAAGCTGGCCCAGCAGGCAGCCCAGGTGCTCGCCGCCCAGATCGATCTGGTCTTGGGCAGCCGCGATCGCGCCCATATCGCCCTTGCCGGTGGCACCACCCCTGCGGCCACCTACCGGTTACTTGGTGAGGAGCATCTCCCCTGGGAGCGAGTCGATGTGTGGTTGGGTGATGAGCGTTGGGTCGCTGCGGACGATCCGGCCAGCAATCTCGGCCTGCTCAAGACCAGCCTGCTGGCCAGTCCGCTAGCGGCTGGGGTCAATCTTCATCCAGTTCCAACGGACCTTGCCTCGCCCGAGCTGGCTGCCGCCGCCTATGGCAAAGAGATCATGCATCTTTGCGTCGGATCGCCACCCCGTCTGGATTTGGTCCTCCTGGGTTTGGGCGATGATGGCCATACAGCCTCCTTGTTTCCTGGTACCACTGCCACCACGGTGACCCATGAGTGGGTGACGGTGAGTGAGGGCAAGGGCATGGCCCGCATCACGATGACGGCCCCTTTGCTTTCCGCCGCCCGAAAGGTGGTTTTTCTTGTCAGTGGCTCCACCAAAACTGAGGCGCTGCGGCGTTTGTTGGATCCTGAAGAATCTCCCCAACGCACTCCTGCGCGGCTTGTTCAGCCCGATACGGAGGTAATCGTGCTGGCCGATCAAGCTGCCGCCGGAGAAAGTACGCCATGGTGATCGTTGAAGGCAACGGATTCAGTGGCTGGCATGCCCTCAATGACACAATCATGGGAGGGCGTAGCCAGGGCACAACCAGGGTCGATAGCAAAGGCCTGTCACTGGATGCTGAGGTCGTTGAAACTGGTGGAGGGTTCGTCAGCGTGCGATCGCCCCTCTTTTCGCCTCCGCTAGAC
>JBKDVK010000188.1:0-3272 GCA_046338875.1 Cyanobacteriota bacterium
GCCTGAAGACACCATGCCCGACAGAAAACAATCTCATGTGGTCGTCATCGGAGGCGGATGGGCTGGCTGGGGTGCCGCAAAGTCACTCTGCGAAGCCGGCGTTGACGTGACCTTGATCGATGGGATGCTCGATCCAACCGGGAGTCAACCAATCACAACCAAAAGCGGTAAACCCTTTGAAGCTGGAACCAGGGGCTTTTGGAGGGACTATCCCAACATCAATGCCCTCACAGAAGAGCTCGAAATAGGCAATATCTTCACTGAATTCACAACCAGTGCGTTTTGGTCGCCCGCTGGATTGGAAGCGACAGCTCCTGTTTTTGGAGAATCACCCCAATGGCCAAGCCCCCTAGGCCAAGCGATTGCAACAATCAATAACTTCAAGCGACTTCCGATTCAAGATCGACTCAGCATCGCAGGACTTCTCTATGCCATGCTGGACCTCTATCGCAGTGACAAGGTTTTCCAGAAATACGACAATCTTAGTGCACAATCACTGTTTAAAAAGCTTGGCATCAGCGATCGACTCATTAATGAATTCTTGCGACCGATCTTGCTGGTTGGCTTGTTCAAGCCTCCCGAAGAAGTCTCGGCCGCTGTCACCATGGAGCTCCTCTATTACTATGCCCTGGCACATCAAGATTCGTTTGATGTTCGTTGGATGAATTCAAAGAGTGTTGCCGAACAACTATTTGAGCCTCTCGCTCGAAGGCTGATGTCTAGCCATCATCTGCGCGTCCTTGGGGGAACCTTCGTGACACGGTTGAATGTTTCATCTGAGACGCAACGCCTAAGCTCGGTTGAAATTCAGAGTGTACAAACAAAAGAAGTCAAGGTGATTGATGACGTCGATGCTGTGGTTTTAGCGGTGGGTGCTAAAGGACTTAAATCCCTGATGTCTCAATCTCCAGAATGCAGCAAAGCAGCGCCAGAGCTTGTTGCCGCTGCTTCTCTCGGTTCGATCGATGTCGTTTCAACACGTTTGTGGCTGGATCGCTATGTTCCAATCGCTTACCCAGCCAATGTTTTCTCTCGCTTCGAATCGCTGAAGGGCGCTGGAGGCACCTTTTTCATGCTTGACCAACTGCAAAAAGAATCGGAGCGGGCGCTATGGGGCCATGACCAGCCGCAGGGTTCCGTGATTGCAAGCGACTTTTACAACGCATCTGTCATCGCAGAGCTGAATGATCAAGAGATTATTGATCGACTCATGCATGACTTGCTTCCAATCGCTCACCCTGAATTCAGGAACGCAAAGGCAGTTGATTCCGAGGTAAGGCGTTATCCCGGTTCTGTGTCTCACTTCTCTCCCGGCAGTTTTAGCAAGCGTCCACCCTTGGAAACCTCAGTAGAGACGATCGTCTGCGCTGGTGACTGGGTGCGGATGGGTGACAAAGAGCATGGTGCCAAAGGTCTTTGTCAGGAAAGAGCCTATGTTTGTGGACTGGAAGCAGGAAACTCCCTGATCAGGCGCAAAATCGTCAAGGGGTCGAATCAATCGAAGACCATCCAACATGCGGTCGTCCCAATTCGTGCTGATGAACCACAGGTCGTTCTAGGCCGTGTTCTCAACAAAATCGTGATGGATCAAATCGATGCTTTTGGCCTGAAACTACCTTGGTTTGACTCATAGTCCTCTGATTCCATGTCCTCAAGTGTCCCCCTCTGCCAGGCCGGATGGCTCAGGTCCTCCACAGTGGGATTGTGCTCGCCGATCTGTTGGGCCCCCGCCTCGGTCAGGGCGGCACAGGCCTGGTGATTGGCCCAGTGCTGAAACCCCCGCAGCGAGCGGTAGCGGTGCTGCTCCTTCTGGATGGTCGGGTCCTTGCGGCTCATCAGCGCAGAACAGCGACACCGACGACAACCTCGCCAACGTGCGCACCGACATGCAGCGCGAGCTCGACCTCACCCTCAACCCCGGCCAGGCCGCCTCCATCGGCCTGCTAATCCCGCTGGACTGGAGCGGCAAGAAGCACTACCCGGAGCTGCGCGACGCCGCCACCGATCTTGTGCTGCACCGCAGCCCTGATCTGCCAGTGGATCTGATCGGCTGATGGCAACTGTTCCCTACCACCTTGGTGGGTTCCCCCCGCCAGAGCTCGATTGGCAGCAGCTGATCCCACTGCTGGGCCCTGCCAACGCCAGCCTGGCCCGCTACGACGGCCTCCTTGAGGGGATCCCCAACCCCGCCGTTCTGCTCAGCCCCCTCTCCAGCCAGGAAGCGGTGCTGTCCTCTCGGATCGAAGGCACCCAGGCCACCCTGGCTGAAGTCCTGGAGTACGAAGCCGACGCAGAAGCGAGCACGCTCCCTCAGGAGCGCCGCGACGACATCCGCGAGGTGCAGAACTACCGCCAGGCCATGCGGCAGGCGCAGGAGTCGCTCGTTACCCTGCCGCTGTCACTGCGGGTCATCAAACATCTGCACGCCACCTTGCTTTCAGGTGTGCGCGGTGACAACAAAGGGCCTGGAGAGTTCCGCAAGATCCCCAACTGGATCGGGCCCCGTGGTTGCACCATCGAAGACGCCCGCTTCGTGCCCATCAGCGCCGACAAGCTCGATGCAGCGATGGGCAGCTGGGAATCCTTCATCCATGCCGAGTTCCCGGATCGGCTCGTGCAGCTCGCCATCATCCACGCCGAGTTCGAGTCGCTCCATCCATTCCTCGATGGCAACGGCCGCATCGGCCGGATGGTCCTGCCGCTCTTCCTCTGGCAGGCCGGCATCCTGCGCATGCCGTACTTCTATCTGAGCGCCTATTTCGAAGCCAATAAGGACAGCTATGTGGAGCGGCTCCTTGCCATCTCCCGTGATGGGGACTGGACCGGCTGGTGCCGCTACTTCCTAGAAGCCGTACAAGCCCAGGCCATCCAGAACCAGGAAAGAGCCAGCCAGATACTGGCCCTGTACGAAACCCTCAAGCCCGCCGCCCAGGAGGCCACCCACTCCCAGTACGCCGTGGCGGCCCTGGACTGGATCTTTTCCACCCCCACCTTCCGGGCCACCGATTTCGAGAAGCACGCCGGCATCCCCGTACCCACTGCCAAGCGCATCCTCCGCTGCCTGGAGAACGCCGAGATCCTTGCCGTGATCAGGGAAGCCAGCGGCCGGCGCCCCCGGGTCCTCTGCCTGGAGCAGCTGCTGGCCGTTGCGGAGGGGCGACCATGACCCCTAGCTTGTGGATCATGAAACCCCGATCCGTGATCCACAAAGCCGTTTGTCGTTCACCCGTGATCCACAAGCCTCCCTGCCTCACCGAGCACGTCACCTCAGC
>JBKDVK010000189.1:0-7333 GCA_046338875.1 Cyanobacteriota bacterium
CTGCCACCAGGGCCAGCCTTGAGTGGCGATCGCGCACGCGGCCCAGGCGGCTGCTTTCGGGATTGAGCACCACCGCCAACTGCAGCAGCACCGCCAGCAGGGCGAGGAAGCCATTGGGCGTGGCGGCGGTGAGCGCCGCCAACCAATGGCGCTCGCCCTCAGGCAGGGAACCTTGCCACCGCCCGCCTTCAGGCCTGGGGCAGGGCGGAGCCACGGGCACCCGGCGCCAGTTTGATCCGCTTTCTCAGCTTGCGGCTGAAGCCGAAAGCGGCTGCGGCGCCGAACAGCGGCAGCGGGGCGGGGACGGCTAGGGGAACTTCTGTTGCAACAGCATACATTTCATTATAAGCGCCACCAGTGCCCCCCCCTGTAAAGCAGTCGGGGCAAGGGACGGGGGTGGGTTGGGTGCCGTATTGGGTGTCCCAAAAGATTCCAGCTATATTGGTATTGTCAAGAGGATCCGGATTAAAGATATAATCGGTGGCGTAAACAGTCCGATTACCAAAAAAACCTTGAACTGCAAGAGCGAAATCAATCGCAAGGCTTTGATTCCCTTACCAGGGCATCATTCCGCCGTTAGCCGGCGTGTTGAATTTCACCGCGTTGGCGTCGGCTGACCCAGTGAAAGTGGTCACGTCGTATTGAGCACCTCCCACCGTCACCACAATGGCCTGGGCCGAGCCTGGGCTGAGGCTTATGGCCGCCAAAGCCCCAGTTGCGCCGAGGGCCAGCTTGCGGAAAGAGGTAGAAAAACGAATCATTTTAAGTTTTTAATAAAACCGAAGAAATCATTAAGCCCCCCCCCTGCTTGTCGGTATCGGCAGGCACGTTTTGGCCGCAACCATGGTCTGGGGCCGGTGCTGCTGCTGCAGGCAGGATCCAGACGGTGCCCTGGGCCGTTGGGCGGGGGGGGTGTCGGGCTGGTGCGGGCTGGATGCGTAGTAAATCCCGCTCCAGATCTGCCTCGGCATCGCACTGCTGCTGGAGTTGCCGTTGTTCGTTGATCAGGCGTGGTGCGTTCTGCTGGTCGCGCAGGCGCCGTTTTTCCGCACGCTTGGCCAGGGCGGCTCGAAGAAAAGGGTGCGGCGGCCGAAGTCAGGCGGCCGGGAAAGACGGAGACCCCTTAAACTGGTTGACAACTAGTTGAAATTGTCCCCATGCGCAGCGTCGGTGCTTTCGAGGCCAAAACCCATCTGGCGGCCCTGCTCGATGCCGTCAGCGCTGGCGAACAGATCACGATCACCCGCCACGGCCATCCCGTGGCGCGGTTGGTACCTCACGCTGCCCAGCCCCCCGGCGCCGTGGCAGAGACCATCGCGCGCCTGCGCCAGTTCAACCAGGGGCAGAGCCTCGGCGGCATCAGCATCGCCGAGCTACGTGATCAAGGGCGCAGATGAGCCCCCTGGATTCGTCCCCAAACGCTGAGGCAACGGCCGGCGATCTGGTGCTCGATGTCTCGCTGAGCTGTGCCTGGTGCTTTGCCGATGAGGCCAGCGAAGGGGCCTGGGCGATCCTGGAGCGGCTGCAGACGAATCGGGCCCAGGTGCCGGCCCTCTGGCTATGGGAAACGGCCAACGTGCTGTTGCAGGCCGAACGGCGCGGCCGCATCAGTCCTGCCGCCAGCCGCACCTTCCTCGGCCTGCTGGAGGGTCTGCCGATCAGCGTGGACCAACCCACCACAACCAGCGCCTGGCACGACACCCTGGCCCTGGCCCGCAGCCACCGCCTCACCAGTTATGACGCCGCCTATCTGGAGCTGGCGCTGCGCCGCGGCCTGCCCTTGGCCAGTCGCGACCAGGCCCTGCAGGCGGCGGCCCGAACGGAGGGCGTGCCCTTGCTGCCCAGCTGAATGCACCCATGCCAGTAGTGAATGCATAGCCCCGCGGCTTCGGTAAAACCCCAGGATCTGCCCCAAAATCTCAAGCACCTGGTCCAGCTTGTCGAAACCGAGGCGAGCCAATCGATGGGGGCAGTCGCTGGGAAGTGCCGCCTCGCGCCCGCCCAGCCGCCACGCCCGTCCCTGGACCACCACTGACTAGATTCGGCGCACCGAAATTCCACCCATCCCAGGGCCTGATGGTGCTCGCCAACGCCAACGGCACCCCGGCCGCTCCCCCCGCCGCTCCCGGCTGGAGCGCCGCCGATGGGGCCGCCCTCTATGGTCTCGACCGCTGGGGGGACCCCTACTTCTCCGTCAGCGGCCGCGGCCATGTGATGGTCCAGCCCCGTGGCGATCGGGGCGGCTCGCTGGATCTAGTCGACCTGGTGCAGGAGCTGCAGGGCCGCGATCTCTCCTTGCCCCTGTTAATTCGCTTCGATGACATCCTCGAAGATCGGCTCGAACGCCTGCATGCCGCCTTTGAGCGGGCAATCGCCCAATACGGCTATAGCGGCCGCTACCAAGGGGTGTTTCCGGTCAAATGCAACCAGCAGCGCCATGTCGTTGAACAGCTGGTGGAAACAGGACGGCGCTGGCACTTCGGCCTCGAGGCTGGCAGCAAAGCCGAACTGCTGATCGCCCTTTCGCTCCTGGAAGATCCAGAAGCGCTGCTGATCTGCAATGGCTACAAAGATCGGCGCTACATCGAAACCGCAATCCTGGCGCGCCGCTTGGGACGCCAGCCGGTGGTAGTCATCGAGCAAGCCGATGAAGTGGAGCGCATCATCGCGGCCAGCCAAGACCTAGGCGCCGCCCCTTTCCTGGGCATTCGCGCCAAACTCTCAACCCGCAGCACCGGCCGTTGGGGCAGTTCGGTGGGCGAACGGGCCAAGTTCGGCCTCTCGATTCCCGATGTCCTGAGCACCGTTGCCACCCTGCGCCAGGCCGGCCTGCTGGCCGATCTGCGCCTGTTGCACTTCCATATCGGCAGCCAGATCAACGACATCGCTGTTCTCAAAGACGCGCTGCAGGAAGCGGGGCAGATCTATGTCGAACTGACGCGGCTCGGGGCGCCCATGGGCTTTCTCGATGTCGGCGGGGGCCTGGGCATCGACTACGACGGCAGCCGCACCGCCACGGCCGCGTCCACCAACTACTCCCTGCAGAACTACGCCAACGACGTTGTCGCCACTGTGCGCGAATGCTGCGAACCCCATGACGTGCCGGTGCCCACCTTGGTGAGTGAAAGCGGCCGAGCCATCGCCAGTCACTTCAGCGTGCTGGTGTTTGATGTGCTGGGAGCGGGTTCCGTGCCGGGGGATGTGCCGGATGCCGAGGAGGGAGAGCCCCTGGTGCTGCGCAATCTGCGCGACACCTACAACGGCATCAGAGAGGAAAGCGAGCGTGTCCGATCAGCGGTGAACCCCGATGGCCCCGGGCATATCGCCGCCGGTCCCGAGCGCCTCCAGGAAGCTTGGAACGATGCCCTCAAATTCAAAGACGACGCCCTTGCCGCCTTCCGGCTTGGCTACTTGAGCTTGCCCGATCGGGCCAAGGCCGAACAACTGACCTGGGCCTGCTGTCAGGCCATTGCCGAGCGACTGGAGGCCATGGCAAATGAAACACTCATCCCAGAAGAATTACAGGGGCTGCCAGCGGCTCTCGCCGGCACCTACTACGCCAATCTGTCTGTCTTTCGTTCTGCCCCCGACACCTGGGCGATCGATCAGTTGTTCCCGGTGATGCCCCTGCATCGCTTGGATGAACTTCCCACACGCTTGGGTAGTTTCGCCGACCTAACTTGCGATTCAGATGGCAAAATTGCCCGCTTCATCGATCGCGGCCAAGTCAAATCCCTGCTCGAACTCCACACTCTTAAACCTGGTGAACCCTATTGGATTGGCCTCTTTTTGGGCGGCGCCTACCAAGAAGTAATGGGCAATCTGCACAACCTCTTCGGCAGCACCAATGCGGTCCACATTCGCCTCTCTGATGGTGGCGGCTATCGGATTGATCATGTGGTTCGAGGCGACACCAATGCAGAGGTGCTCAAGGCCATGGAGCACGACCCCGATCTCCTGCTCGAACGGCTGAGGGTAGCCAGCGAGGAGGCCATCAGCAGGGGCCAACTTGTCATCAGCGATGCCCGCAGGCTCATGGCCCACCTGCGCACCAGCCTTGGTCAGACCACCTATCTACAGGACTGAGCGAGATCAGGCCGGCACCCGCTTCTCCAAGGTGACCGCCTTGAGCCATTCCGTATTCACCCCAGAGGCCCGCTCCAGGGCCACTTTGCCGGTACGGGCAATTTCGAGGATGCCATAGGTCTCAAGCAGGCGCTCCAAGGCGACTAGCTTGCCCGGATCACCGACGACCTCCAAGGTCATGGCATCGTCGGCCACATCCACCACCTTGGCGCGAAAAACCTGCACCAGATCAAAAATCGCACTGCGGTTTTGGGGCGGAGCTGACACCTTCAACAACATCAGTTCACGCTCCACCGCCGGAATGGTGGAGAGATCGATGACACCCAGCACGTTGACGAGCTTGTTGAGTTGTTTGCTCATCTGCTCCAGGGTGCCGTCATCTCCCTCAACCACCATGGTCAATCGCGAAACACCGCGGTTTTCCGCCGGCCCGACCGCCAGACTCTCGATATTGAACCCACGCCGGGCAAACAGACCCGAAATGCGGCTCAGGGCCCCGGATTCATCTTCCACCAGCACCGAAAGGGTGTGCTTCATCGCTCCAAGACTGAGTCGCCCGATCCAAACCTAGGTGGTGTTGGGGACCCTGCTCCGAAATCGATCCCGCTACAGCGGCTCAGGCGTGAGCTGGGGGAAGGGATGCGAGCCATTCCAGCAGGGTTTGATTAAAGATGGGGGGCCGCTCGTCATGGGGGCAATGGCCGGCCTGATCCAGCACCACCAGGGGTGTATGGGGCCGCCAGCGCCTGCATTGCAGGGCCACCTCCAGGGGTACCAGACCATCTTGACGACCCCAGATCAGCAGCAGGGGCTGGTTCAGGCGGGTCAGCAACGCAGGGGCCGTGGCGTGATGGGGGCGCAACGGCATGGCAATGCTCATGGCCCGCAGGGCCCTGACCGCCCCTGGACGCCGGGCCGGTCTGGAGATCACCCGTCGCAACTCCCGATCACCCATGATCGGGTTGTCGTAAGCCGACTGAAGACCCAGGTCCAGAAGGGGAGAATGAACCAGGAGTGGCACAATCACCTCCAAGGGCAGCAACCGACAAAGCAGATTCACAATCAGGCGCTTCAACCTGCGGCGCCACGGGGCTTGGCGCGGCGAGCCCCCATGGCCACCCATCCTCGCCATCAACAGGGCCGGATCCGGTAATGGGACCGCAGCCACGGCCTGCACCCGATCGGGGAAATTCACGGCGCAAGTGAGCGCAACCAGTCCACCGAGGGAGTGGCCCACCAGCACCGCCGGCCCTTGAACCACCTCATCAAGAAAAGCCCCAAGCTGCCGAGCCCAAAGACGATTATCGAGCCGCAGCCAGGGCTGGCTTGAATCTCCAAATCCCAGCAGATCCATGGCGTAGACCTGCCAACCTGCCGCAGCGAAGGCGCCAGCATTGTGGCGCCAATGGCCACTGCCGGCCCCAAATCCATGGATCAGGACGAGGGGGGGATGGGCTGGATCGCCGATGCGGCGCCAGTGACAGCCGTGACCCTGCCAGTGCCAGAGGCCGTGATCGCCCCAATCCACGCCCCAATCGGAAGCGAGAACCACATCCGGTTCACGGTTCACCTTTCACCAAAGTGCCGCCTTCAATGACGGTCGCCCGCAAGATCTTGTCGCCTTGCTGTATCTGGTCAATGATATCCATGCCCTTGGTCACCCTGCCAAAAACGGCGTAGCGGCCATCCAGCTCGGGCAAGGCCTCCAAGGCCACATAAAACTGGGCACTGGCGGAATTGGCATCCCCTGAACGGGCCATGGCCAGGGCACCCCGCTCATGGCTGAGGCGCAACTCCCGGGTGATGCCCGGGGTGGTCAGGGGCTGGCCATAGCGGGGCCGAACCTCGGACTTAAGGCCTACTTCAAGGGGTATCAAACGGGCTTCGCGGCTCGTGGGGTCGATATAACTGCCGGTTCCGTATTCACTGGCAGCCACCTTGGGATCGGCGCTGATCGGATCGCCACCCTGCACCACAAACGGCATCGGTTCCCTTACGACACGGTGGAAAACGGTGCCGTCGTAGACCCCGCGTTTGACAAGATCCACGAAATTGCCTGCGGTCAAAGGGGCGGCCTTGCCGTCTAGGCCCAGGATGACTTCGCCCCGACTGGTCTGCAGGGCCACTTTGGCGGAGCCACTCAGACATGGGGTCGTGGCCACGGCACAACCCAGGGGGGTTGGGGGCCGTTCGGCAGCACAGGCCGACAGAGTCAAAGGAAGAACCAAGCTGAGCAGGAAAAGAGCCAGCTTGAGCCGCCAGGGCGACTGAAGCGGGGGGCGGAAATTGATCGCCATCGGAATCAAAGGCCCTCCAGGGGGACACCAAGGAAACGGGCCAATTGGGCTCCAGAGAGTTCAAGATCGGCCAAGGGCTGGGGCTCACCCACCTGGGTCAGGGGCAAATCGCGCCGCCCCTGGAGCCGCAGTGCCAGCCGGCGCCGGGGACTAATCCCCTCACGCACATCGACCTTGACGGCCTGGATATCCCTCAGAGGAATATCCAGTTCGATGCGACGACGAAAGCCCCGACGGGTGATGCGCGCTTGACCTGCCGTGCGATCGAAGCGGTTGCTTCCTGAACCAACGTCAATCACGATCACGGACCATAGATAGGTCGCGAGCGCCAGGGCCGCCAGTCCGTAAAGACCCATCACCAACCCCTGGGGCACCCAAACGAGCTCTGCCGGATGGCCGATCGGCAGGAAATTGCGCTGAAAACGACTGGAGGCACTGGTCAGCAGGAAACCAAGTCCGCCAATGCTGACCGCGGTGGCCACCAACAGATTGGAAAGTCGCCTGGAGCCCAGCACTGGCTGCTCCAAAACCTGGGCAGGATCAGCCAAACCGGTAACCGTCGCAGGGGGGACGCTGCTGGAGGCCATAAACAAGGAATACGGCAAACGTGGGTCCATCCTGCCGTGGGGGCGATCCGGTCGGGCCTGGGCCAGCAAAATGCCCGGGCCGAGTCGGCCTGGGCAGAGTCGGCAAAGGCCACCGCACCCCTTCTAACTTCAGCCGATGTCGAGCGCCCGCGTCGCTCCAGGCAGGGTTGTTACGATCGCCGGGTATCCCACAGCCCAGCGGGTTTCCCGCACCGTTCTTCCCATGACGATTGCTGTAGGGCGGGCGCCATCGGCCCGGGGATGGTTCGACGTCCTCGATGACTGGTTAAAGCGCGACCGCTTCGTTTTCGTGGGGTGGTCCGGTCTGCTGCTTTTCCCCACGGCCTATCTGGCCCTGGGGGG
>JBKDVK010000190.1:0-11057 GCA_046338875.1 Cyanobacteriota bacterium
AAGGTGGGTTTACTGAGGTTGGCCTGCAGGGCCTGCTGGATCTGGTGCCACAGCTCATCCCCCTGCTGCACCGCCTGCTCACCGCAATGGAAGCGAATATACGCAGGTCCCCTGGAAGCGTTGGTCTTTAATGGACAGACAGCTACCTAGCATCGGTTGTCCATGGCCGGCCCCCGTTTCCTGGCCACCACGGCCTCCCTGTTGACCGTGGTTGCGGCTCTGGTGGGCTGTAGCGGCGCTCTGCCCTTGCCAGGCAGCGCCCCTCGCCGGGAGCTGGTTCGTCTCAGCGACGCCCCCTCCCCGGCGCCGCTTCAAGCCAGCGGCAACTTGATTGTGGCGGCCGTCGAGAAAGCCGGACCTGCTGTCGTTCGGATCGACACTGTCAAGCGCACCATCAGTCCCTTCGGTGGCCCCTTCGGCCAGGGACCTGGGATTCGGCAACAGCAGGGCCAGGGCTCTGGTTTCATCACCCGCTCGGACGGAGTCTTGCTTACCAACGCCCACGTGGTGGACGGTGCTAACGAGGTAACTGTCAGCCTCACAGATGGGCGCAGTTTTACTGGCAAAGTGATTGGGGCCGATCCGCTTACCGATGTGGCGGTCGTCAAGGTGGTCGCCAGCCGGCTGCCGGTGGCGCCGCTGGGAAATTCTGACAAGGTGCGCCCCGGCGAAACGGCGATTGCCATTGGCAACCCCCTTGGTCTGAACAACACCGTCACCGCAGGCATCATCAGCGCCATCCAGCGCACCAATGCGGTCGGCGAAGGTCAGCGGGTGCCCTATCTGCAGACCGATGCGGCGGTGAATCCCGGCAACAGCGGCGGTCCGCTCATTAATGACCGGGGCCAAGTGATCGGCATTAACACCGCCATCCGCCAGGCGCCCGGGGCTGGATTGAGTTTCGCGATACCGATCAATACCGCCCGCCAGATCGCCGCCCAGATCCTGGAGCGGGGCTATGCAAGCCACCCCTATATCGGCGTGCGCCTCCAGGCCCTGACCCCCCAGCTGGCTCGGGAGATCAATGCCACCACCAGCGAATGCCGCGTACCGGAGGTCAATGGGGTGTTGGTGGTGGATGTGATGACTGGCAGCCCTGCGGCGACAGGCGGCCTCAGGCCCTGCGACCTGATTGAGAAGGTAGATGGACAGCCAGTGAACAACTCCTCGGAGGTGCAAATGGCCATTGACCGGGCCCGCATCGGCCAGCCCCTGGCGATTACCATCCGCCGTGAAAATGGCCAGCAGGTCCTAACTTTGCGACCCGCCGAACTGCCCCGCAAGGGTTGAGACGTTCCAGGGGGCTCTTGGGGTCTGGCGGTGTTGGCCAGGCCCGGCCCAAGGAATGGTTGGTTGTGATGGGGCGTTGGCCTGCCCCAGGCCGCTGCAAGAGCCGGCTGGCGGTAGCACTGGGGTCGCGGCGGGCGGCAGCCATCCAGCGGGCCCTTAGCGGCCATGGCCTGGCCGAGGCCCGCCGCGCAGCCGCCCTCAGACCCGGCCTGGCCTTGGTGCTGGCGGTGAGCGGCCTGGGGCCCAAGGGCAGCCGCCGTTGGGCGGAAGGCCTGGGGGCCGATTGGGTGGGGCTTCAGGGGGAAGGCCGCTTGGGTTGGCGCTTGCAGCGCCAACTGTTGCTGGCGCGCCGCCATGGGGCCCAGCGAGTGGTGCTGATCGGCAGCGACCTGCCGGAGTTGGCGGCGGCGGACCTGGCGGCCGCCTTCAATGCCCTGGCCCGCTGCGATCTCGTGCTGGGCCCCGCTGCCGATGGCGGTTACTGGTTGATCGGCCTGGCGGGCAGCTGGCCTCGCCTTTTTGCCGGTGGCCCACAGGCCATTGCTTGGGGCGGAAAGCAGGTGTTGGCCCAGACCCTGGCCGTCGCCGATCAACTGGGTTTGGTGGTGACCCTGCTGCCGATTCGCCACGACCTGGATCGACCAGAGGACTTGAGGCGGTGGCGGTGAGATCCGGCCCAGCCTGGGGCCGATGACGGGCCCGCCCCTGGCCGTCGTCATCCCCGCCCGCCAGGAGGCTGGGCGGTTGCCGGGCCTGTTGGCCCAACTGGCCCAGGCGCCGCAATTAGTGGGGGAGGTGGTGGTGGTCGACGCTGGCAGCGACGACGCCACGGCCCTTGTGGCCAGCTTGGCGGGGGCGAGGGTGCTGTGCAGCGATGCCAACCGGGGCCAGCAACTGGCCTTGGGGGTGGCGGCCAGCTCGGCCCCCTGGCTGCTGCTGCTCCATGCCGATGCCCGCCTGCCGGCGGGCTGGGCCCCGGCCGTGGTCGCAGCCTTGGCCACCGGCGATCGGCAGGCCTGGGCCTTTCGGCTGGCGATTGACGGGGGCGATCCGGCCCTGCGGTTGGTGGAAGGGGCCGTGTGGCTGCGCAGCCTTTGCTGGCAGTTGCCCTACGGCGACCAGGGCCTGTTGCTCAGCCGCCGGCAATTGGTGGCCGTGGGTGGCATCCGGCCCTTGCCCTTGATGGAAGACTTGGACTTGGTGCAGCGCCTGCGGCGGCAGGTGCCGATTCGGCTGCTGCCCCTTGCCCTGCGGGTCGATGGTCGGCGCTGGCGCCGGCTGGGGGTGTGGCGCACCAGCTGGAGCAACTGGCGCTTGCGGCGGGCCTGGCGCCGGGGGGTGCCCACCCCGATCCTGGCGGAGCTCTATCGCGGCGGCCCGTGATGTCAGGGGGAATACCAGAAGGCGCAGCGACGCTCCAGGGGCTCCAGTTCCCAGCCCTGGGCGGAATAGAAGCCCACCACACCGGGGTCGGCGAACAGGCAAACCTGCCCGACGCCGCGGCGCCGCAACTCCGCGAGGATGTAATCCATCATTTGTTTGCCCAAGCCGCTGCCCTGGTAGTGGGGATGGACAGCCACATCCCAGACCGTGGCTGCGACCACGCCATCGCCAGTGCAGCGGGCAAACCCGACCAGCCGCGGCAACCGGCAATCATGACGCCACAACCCCACCGTCAGCAGACTGTGGCGCAGGGCCCGCCGCACCCGGCGCAGGGGCCGGCGGCTCCAGCCAACGGCCTCACACAACCATTCGAGTTCCTGCAGGTCAATCTCCCTTTCGAGGCTGAGCACCAGGGTCACGGGGGAGTTGGTCACCGGACAGAGGCGGAATTGGTGGCCGTAGAGCTTGGTGTAAAGCTCTTCGGAACCGGCAGCTTCCGGAGAATTCAAGGGGAAATGGGCAGGGGCTGGGCCTGGACTCTGGGGGCCGAAACCATTGTTTTGATACAAGATACGCCCTGACTCACGCTTGGCTGGCTGGCCGCTTTTTGATGGCCGTAGACCTCCTCTGGCCCCCATGCGCGCCAGCTCCGGCTCCCAGGGCGCCAACGCGCCCGATGCTCCCCTTTTGGTGGCGGTCCATGGCTGGATGCTGTCGGGTCGCCTCTGGGATCCCCTGCGCACCTGCCTTTCTCCCCCCTGGAGCCTTTGGTGCCCGGACCTGCCGGGCTTTGGGGAGTGCCCCCGCCCCAGGCAGCTGCAGCCCAGCCTGGCCAGCTATGGGCGTTGGCTGGCCGCTGCCGCCCGGCGCCAGGCCCAGGGGCGAGCGATTGTGCTGATGGGCCATTCCCTCGGGGGCAGTGTGGCCCTGCATGCGGCGCCCCTGCTGGGATCGCAGCTGGCGGCCATGGTGCAGATCGGTTCTGGGGGCGGCGTCTATCAACCGCGTCCCTTCGCTCGGCTGCGGCGCGGTGGTGCGGTGTTGCTGCAGCTGCGGCCCAGCTGGCTGGGGCCCTGGGCGGCTGAATCACCCTGGCGGGGCCCCCTGATGGCGGAAACCCGGGCCGCCCGGGGGCTGTTGGCCACCAGTACCCGTCGGGAGGCGGTGCGGCAGCTGCCCATGCTCACCGCAGGGCTGACGGTGCCAAGTCTGTGGATAGTCGGTGAGCGGGATCGGGTGATGGAGCCCCGCTATGTGCGCCACCTGGCCAGCTTTGCGCCCGATCACCAGCTGGAGCTGATCGCCAAGGGCGGCCATTTGCCCATGTGCCAGCAGCCTGAACTCCTGGCCGAGGTGTTGCTGGGCTGGTTCGCTGCGATCGGTCTGAGCGCCGGACCTGGGGTGGAACCCTTGGCTTTGGCGGGGGCTGCACGAGGGGCCTAGAGGGCCGCCAAGCCTTTTTCCTGCAGGTCTGCCAGCTGGGCGTAAAGGCCACCAGCACGGCGTAGTTCAAGGTGGTTGCCCTGTTCGATCAGGCGTCCTTGGCGCAGCACCAAGATGCGATCCGCCGCTTCCACCGTGGCCAGACGGTGGGCGATGACGATGGCGGTGCGATCGCGCAACAAGCGGTCCAGGTCGGATTGCAACGTGGCTTCGGTGGAGGGGTCCAGGAAGGCGGTGGCTTCGTCCATCACCAGGACTGAGGGGTCCCGGATCGCCACCCGCGCCACAGCCAGCAGTTGGCGTTCGCCCGAGGAGAGGTTGGCGCCCCGTTCCCGCAGTTCACTGGCCAGGCCCTGGTCGAGGCGGTCGAGCATGGGCTTCAAGCCCAATTCGCCGCAGAGGCGCTCCAGTTCCTGGTCGCTGATCGCAGCATCCAGGCGCAGGTTGTCGGCCACGTTGCCGCTGAACAGAAAGGTGTCTTGAAGCACCACGCCGAGCCTTTGCCGCAGGGTGGCGATGGGTAGCTCGCGGATATCGACGCCATCGAGCAGGATCCTTCCGGCCTGGGGCTCATAGAGGCGGCAAAGCAGGCGGATCACCGTTGATTTGCCCGATCCGGTGGGCCCCACGATCGCCACGTGTTCGCCGGCGGCGATGCGGAAGCTGAGGTTGTCGAGGATGGGATCGTCGCTGCGGTAGGCAAAACTCACCGATTCGAACACCACCTCCCCCGGGCTGCGCCCCTGCAGGCCGCTGCGTCGGGCGGCGTCACTGCGGCTGGAATCCGCCAGTTCGACGATGTCCAGCGGCTCGTCCAGCAGTTCGCCGATGCGCTCAACGGCGGTCAGCCCTCCCTGGATCTGGGTGAAGCGTTCGGCCAGTTGCCTGAGGGGATCAAACAGCCGCTGGGAGAACAAGATGAAGGTGGTCAGGGTTCCCAATCCCATGCTGCCGGCAGTAACCATCCAGCCCCCCAGGGCCAGGACCACCGCCACCGCCACCAGGGAGACCCATTCGATGAAGGCGGAAATGGCGCTGTCATAAAGGATGGTTCCGGTGACAGCCCGGCGATAGGTGTCATTGCCCCGGGCAAAGCGACGGCTGTTTTCCTGCTCGCGCCGAAACATCTGCACCACCTCCAACCCCTGCAGGTTTTCCTGCAGCTCGGCATTGAGGCCGCCCAATTCTTCGCGCACGCGGTAATTCACCTTGCGGTAGCGCCCCTGCAACCAGAGGATGGCGAGGGTCACGGGAATCTGGCTGGCCATCAGCAGCAGGCCCAGCCGCCACTCGATCGAGATCATCGTGACACCCACCACCACAAGGCTGACCAGGTCGGCCAGCACCCCCACGGCGCCGCTGCCGAAGACCTCCGCCAGGGCGTCGACATCGCTGGTGAGGCGGGTCAGCAGGCGCCCCACCGTGGTGCGGTCGTGAAACCGCAGCGACAGGGCCAGGGCATGGCGGAACAGGTCGTCGCGGATGCGGGCGGTGAGCCGCTGGCCCACCACCTGAACGTTGTAGAGCTGGGTGCCCTGCAGGCCCAATCGCACCAGCACCGCCAGCAACAACAGGCCCACCAGCAGCCGCAGGGCTTCGGGCACCGCCAGGCCCCGCAGCCAGGGCAGCACCGGTTCGCCGCGCAGGACGCTGATGGCCTGGCCCACCAGCAGGGGCTGAATGGAGCTGGCAAAGGCCAGGGGCACCAACAGGATCAGGGCCAACAGCAGTCGCCGGCGATCTTGGGCCAGGTAGGGCCCCAGGCGCCTGAGGCGTTGCAGGTCTAGGGAGGCCATCAAGCGGAGGCCCCAGCGGCCAGTACCCCGGCGGCCAGTGCCCCGGCGGCAGGGGCGCCAACGGGGCTGGTGGCCGCTGGGGTGGCTGCAGGGCCCACCGCCTTGAGTTTTTCCACCAGAGATTGCAGTTTCCCGTCATCCAGGCGCAGGGCCAGGGGGTGGCCGATCAGACGGGCGGTGCTGTGGAACAGGTCTTCGATCGCCACCAGGCCGTTGTCCTGCAGGGTGCGACCGGTGGCTACCAGATCGACAATCGCTTCGGATACCCCGGTCAGGGGGCCTAATTCGACCGAACCGGTGAGGTGGATCAGATCAACGGGCAGGTCAAGGGAGCTGAAAAAGGCCTCGGCGCAGCGGGTGAATTTGCTGGCGACGCGGCAATGGGCCGGCAGGTCGAGGGCGCGGCGATAGCCACTGCTGGCCTTCACCGCCACGGCCATGCGACAGCCGCCGAAGCCCAGGTCCAGCAACTGGGCCACCGGCTGCTGGTGTTCGCGCAGTACGTCGTAGCCAACCACCCCCAACTGGGCCTGGCCGTAGGCCACATAAACGGGTACATCGGCATTGCGCACCAACAGGGCCCGGGCGCTGCCGCAGGTACTGGGCACCATCAACAGGCGGTTGTCCGGGTCGAGCAGGGTTGAGAAATCAAGGCCCGCCTTGGCGAAGCGACGCACTGAATCCTTGAGCAGGGCGCCTTTGGCCAGGGCGACGGTGATCATGGGGGGCTCCCGCGGAGCGGTCATCATGGGAGTGCCGCCCATGGACTTTAACGATGTCTCTTGCCGGGTCGCTTCCCGGGTCGCTTGCCGCCCGGGCCGTAGCCCTGCTGCCTGTGCTGAGCGACAACTATGTGATGGTGCTGCACGACGATCACCAGGCGGTCGTGGTCGACCCCGCCGTGGCGGCGCCGGTGGCCGCCTGGCTGGATGCCCGGCAACTGGAGCTGGTGGCCGTGCTCCAGACCCACCACCACAGCGACCACATCGGTGGCACGGTTGAGCTGCTGCGCCGCTGGCCCAATGCCCGGGTTTACGCCGCCGCCGCCGATCTGCAACGCATTCCCTTCCAGAGCGATTCTGTGGGCGATGGCGACCAATTCACGCTGTTGGGGCGCAGCGTGGAGGTGCTGGCGGTGCCGGGCCACACCAGGGCCCATCTGGCCTACTACCTGCCCGGCGGCTCAGGCTGCCACCCTGAGTTGTTCTGTGGCGACACTTTGTTTGGCGGCGGCTGCGGCCGGCTGTTCGAGGGCACGCCCGCCCAGATGCATGATTCGCTGCAGCGGCTGGCGGCCCTGCCCGCCGACACCCGGGTGTGGTGCGCCCACGAATACACCGAAACCAACCTGCGCTGGGCCCATAGCTGCCTTCCCGAGGACCGACCGATCGTCGAGCGGCTGGCGGCGGTGGCGCAGCAGCGGGCGGCCGGCCGGCCCACCGTGCCCAGCAGCATTGGGCTGGAGCGTGCCACCAATCTGTTTGTGCGCAGCGGTTCGGTGGCCGAACTGGCCGACCTGCGCGCCAGCCGCAATCACTGGAAGGGCTGAGCTCTTGGTGGGCCGGGCGCCATAAGCTCGCACCCCAGCCTCCGCAATGCCATCTCCCGCCATGGGTTCCCTTCCCCTTGCCGCCTTGGAGGCCATCGAAACCACCCAGGCCCCGGCTCCGGTCGGGCCCTACAACCAGGCCGTCAGGGCCGGCAATCTGCTGTTCTGCTCCGGCCAGATCGCCCTGGATCCGGCCAGCGGCAGCCTGGTGGGGGAAGGCGATGTAGCCCGCGAGACCCGTCAGGTGCTGGCGAATCTGGTGGCGGTGCTGGACGCCGCCGGGGCCCGGCCCAGCCAGGTGGTGCGCACCACGGTGTTTCTGGCGGATCTGGCCGATTTCGCCACGGTCAATGGCCTTTATGCCGAGGTTTTTGGGTCGGGGGTATCGCCGGCAAGGGCCTGTGTCCAGGTGGCGGCCTTACCCAAGGGCGCCCGCGTCGAGATCGACGCCATCGCCGTTCTCGTCTGAACCCTGGCCCCCATCGGGCAGGCGGATCAACCTAGCCAGTCTCGATCCGCCGAAACGTGAGGTTGATGCGTTCGCCCACCACCCGGCGACGCTCGGGCAGGGCATGGAGCCAATGCTTTTGGGTGGGGGCATCCATCACCAACAGGTCGCCGTCGGCCAATTCCAGGGAGAAGGGGGGGGTATCACCGGGGCCGGCGGGGGCAGGTTTGGGCCGAAAACGCAGGCTGCGGCTCACCCCCAGGCTGAGCGAGGCGATCGGGTGATCGGCCGCCAGCTCTGGTTCATCATCGGCATGCCAGCCCATGCGATCGAGTCCATCTCGATAGCGATTCAGCAACAGGCTGTTGAAGCCACAGGCCAGGGTTGAGTCGAGCAGTTGCTTGAGGGCCAGCAGCGCAGAGCTCCAGGGTTCAGGGGTCTGCAGCAAGCCGCTGTAGCGGTATTGGCAGCCGGTGTCTCCGATCCAGCAGCTTTGGCGCGGGATCGGGTGAATGCGGCCGTAGACGCGGATCCTGGGTTGTTGCCAGGGGATCTCCAGGCGCAGGTGGGCCAGCAGCCGCTCCGGTTGCAGCGCCGGATTGGTCTGCTGCTGCAGCCATTGGGGCCAGTGCCGCAGGGCCAGACCGCTCTGCTGGATGAACCTGGGGGAGGCGGCTGCCAGGAAGGGGTCAACCACAGGGAGCCATAGGGAAGAGAGTGGTCAAGAAGAGGCCTTTGGCCCCTGCAGAAATCTCGCCTACGGTGACTTCCAGCCGCCGGATGTCACCAGGACGCCCGTTCGCAGAGACCCTTGCCAGCCCGTCCATGGAGACCCCGTTCGGTTTGCGGTTGCCAGAGGTGTTGGTGATGACCCCCGCCCGCTTTGAGGATGCACCGCTGGCGCTGCAGGCGGTGCAGGAACTCAAGACCGTGGTGTTGCACCTGGGATCGATGGATCCAGTGGAGGCCCAGCGGGTGATTGATTTTGTCTCCGGTGGTGTTTTTGCCATCGATGGCCAATCCGAGCGGCTGGGGGAAACGGTGTTTCTGTTTGCCCCGGCCCTGGTGTCGATCGAACATGCCACCGCCTGGGGCCAAGCCGAACGGCCATGAAGGCTGGTGGGCTGGTGATGACAATCACTGACCAGGCAGTGCTTTGCCCATAGCCTGTAGTTGCCCAAATGACTTGGTCATGGCCTCCTACACCATCAAAATCGAAGGTGGCGCCACCTTCCCCTGCGATTCTGAGACTTACATCCTCGATGCCGCCGAAGAACAGGGCGTCGACCTGCCCTATTCCTGTAGGGCCGGCGCTTGCAGCACCTGCGCCGGCAAAATTCTGACGGGTTCGGTCGATCAATCCGATCAAAGTTTTCTCGATGACGACCAGATCAAGGACGGTTTCGCCCTGCTCTGCGTCAGCTACCCCACCAGCGACTGCACCATCAAGGCCAGTGTCGAAGACGACCTCTGAAGAACGTCGATCGTTGAAGAACGTCAAGCCTGCCCTGGTCTGAGCGGCCCGGAGCCGTCAACGGCACTGCCATCCCCTTGCTCTATGTCACCAAGAGCAAGGGGATTTTTTTTGGTTTCGGCAGCGTTGATAACGGGGCCAGGGGCTGGTAGGGGTTAAGGAACACACCTTGGCGGGGGACCCCGACCAAGGGTTGTTGGATCAGCTACTGCCAAGTAGCCATGGGCTGAGCTATGTCGCCTTAGTTGCCGCTCCGGCGCCGCCGTCTCTTGCTGATTGCCTACCCAACCCTGCAACGCAGCCAGCCGCCGAAGTGCAAAGACCCAACTCTTTGGCTTGGCCGCCATTTCCTGGGCCCCGGCCCATGGATTTAGGCCCTTGTGCTGTGCCCATCGGCCTGGGTCCCTGCCCTGGTCCAAGGCACTTGACTGCCGCTACCCATTGCCCTCGCAACCGCTGCGAAAAGCACCTGAAAATCAAGCGCTGCGATGCACCTCCCATCACCCGCTACACTTCAGCAGACGGGGCGTGGCGCAGCTTGGTAGCGCGGGTGCTTTGGGAGCACTAGGTCGCAGGTTCGAATCCTGTCGCCCCGATTGACTTTTCGAGTGATGGCCATTGGGGCCATGTCCAAAACGTGGTTTCGGACAACGGAGATGAGCCAAGCAATCCTTTGTTCCGGGAGGGTGAGGCCATTGATCGATTTCCCTGGGGTTCTTGTGGGTTCTGTTTTTGTCAAGTCCGAGGAAGCCAAGAGGATATCGGCGGGGAACCTCCGACGGCCGTGACCTAAGGCCTCAAAGAACCGACACGGTGGTGCCAAACCGCTGCGGCAGCTGGCGACCGGAGTGCATGAGCCTGCTCGGCGGGGGTTGAAGCGCACCTTTTTAACGGGCTTACCGCGGCGGCCAAGGTGCACCGTATGGCGCTCATGGCCTTAGGCCTTGATGCCGTCGGAATAGACAAGTATCAACAGATTACGGATCTGGCAGCAGGAATCTGAGGGGATCGCCATGGAAGCAACGGCGTGGGACTTCCGCTGAGCGCCTCCCATCAGAGCGGCTGCAAGAACTGCAGAGCATCCCGGTCTGATCCTTGTCCTTTGCTGCTGCTTGGATAGGGAATTGTAGCTGGGGACCATAGCGTTTCTGTGGCGATTCCTGAGGGGCTCAAAGCGGAGCCTTGGCTTAGGAACATGAAGCCGGTGGCTCAGGGTTGGCTGGGAGCGTCAGTACCCGTTGGTCCGGGGCGGCACCCACCAACGTCATGCATTCCACCAGTCCAGAAGCCCTCCTTAATCCAGCCAGCCAGCTCCGTCTCCAGGAGTACTCAAGGCTCTCTGCCAGGGCAAACGTGCACTTTCTCACGCGTCTTTCGTATGTACTTTCTTTTCTATTGGCTTGACTACCGGGGGGGCAAACAGAATGATTGGGTTGATCAAAACTCACATGGATCATCACCATGCGCTCGAAAAAAAAACTACTGGCATCCTTGTTTGTACTTTCTGTTTTGACTAGCTTTGTCGGTCAGCCAGCACAATCCCAACGAACGGATCCTTTGCCAGGTGAGACAGTGATTCCGCGAGGCGCTATAAGTACGGGTTCGAATCCAGCTACTCCACCTACAACTCCTGGTTCAACTGGACCTCAGTTGCCAAATCAAGGAAATCCACCA
>JBKDVK010000191.1:0-7141 GCA_046338875.1 Cyanobacteriota bacterium
TGCAAGGCGAAATCGCTTACCAGTCGCTGCCAGGCGCCCGACCGCAGGCGATGAACTTTCTTGTCGCCGACATCCCACGCCATTGCCCCGGCCGTGATAACGCTATACGCCTGAGCTCCGGATCGCAGGAGTCAGCTCATGGCCGCTGGGCGCTCGGACTTGATCCTCCCGATCCAGTTAAAAGTGCACAATAGTGTCCAAATCGATAACGCCAGGGCAGTCCGACGCCAGGCGATCGCTGCCGGCAGATCACCTTTGACCCCGCGCCATGATCGAGTGCCAATCCGCTGGAATCATTGACCTGCCGGCAGAGATCCAGCGCGGCAGCTTGCTGGCCATTCGTGCTGATTGCCAGCACCGCGCCGCTGGCGGCCACCTGAGCGCCACGGAGCCCAGGGCGGCATGGCAACGATGGCTGAAGCGGTCGCCGAGCCTCGTCATCGCCAAGGGGGCTCGGCAGCGTCGCTCCCTTGCCCCTCAGCCGCTGATCAGGGTCTCGAGGGCCGTCGTCACATCGGCTTGACGCATCAACGCCTCGCCCACCAGCACCGCATCGGCGCCAGCACTCACCACCCGATCGAGATCATCGCGGTTGAACAACCCCGATTCGCTCACCAGCAGCGCCCCCTTGGCCCTTACTTGGGCTCCATAGCTGGCCATTAGCGCTTCTGTGGTGGCCAGATCCACCGCAAAGCTGCTGAGGTCGCGGTTGTTGATGCCAATCAATTTCACCCCCTCCAGGGCCAGCACCCGCTCCATTTCGGCGCCGTCATGCACTTCCACCAGCACGGCCAACCCCAGGCTGTGGGCCACCTTGAGCAGGTAATGCAGGTCCTTGTCGCTGAGGATGGCGGCGATCAGCAGGGCCGCATCGGCGCCGGCGGCGCGGGCCTGATACAGCTGGTAGGGCCAGAGAATGAAGTCCTTGCACAGCAATGGCAACTCAACGGCGCTGCGCACATCGACGAGCACCTCGAAGCCGCCCTGAAAAAATTTCTTGTCCGTCAGCACCGACAGGCAGCTGGCGCCACCGGCGCCGTAGGCCTTGGCGATGGCCACCGGATCGAAATCCTCCCGAATCACCCCCTTGCTGGGACTGGCCTTCTTGATCTCGGCGATCACCGCCGGCTTGCGGCAGCTGGCCTTGAGGGCCGCCACAAAATCCCGGGGGGCCGGCAAGTCAGCCACCTGGGCCTTGAGCTGGTCCAGGCTGACCCGCTGGCGGGCCACCTCCACCTCCCGGTCCTTTTCCCAAACGATTTCTTCGAGGATGTGGCGGGGCTTCTCCTCGGGATGGGGAATGCCGAATTCCAGATAGGAGACCCGCACACTCGGATTGGGGGGACGGCGACGGATTTCCATCTCAGGACCCCACCGCCATGGCGGCCTGTTTGTACGCCACCTCGACGACCTCGCTGAGGGTGGGATGGGTATGCACCTCATGGGCCAGTTGGCGCACGCTTTGGCGGCGGGCGATGGCATTGGCGATTTCCTGGATTAAATCGGCGGCATGCAAGCCATACAAGTGGGCGCCCAGCACTTCGCCGCTGTCCTTGCGGAACAGCAATTTCATCAGCCCATCACTTTCGAGTTCGGCCAGGGCCTTGGAGTTGGCCTTGAAATAGCTGCGCACCGTGCCCAGCTCAAAACCCTCTTTGGCCGCCAGGGTCTTGGCGTCGGCCTCACTGAGGCCCACCGAACTGATTTCCGGATGGGTGAAGGTGGCGGCCGGAATCGAGCGGTAGTCGATGCGGCGCTCGTGGCCAAGAATGTTGTCAATGGCCACGCTCCCCTGGGCGGCGGCCGTGTGGGCCAGCATCATCTTGCCGGTGACATCGCCAACGGCCCAAAGGTGGGGAACCACGGCGGCGCCCGCCTCGTGGCTGGCGAGCACCCGCATCGTTTCATCCACCTGGATGAAACCCCGGCTGGTTTGCACACCTACCGAGGCCAGATTGAGGTCCTTGCTCACCGGCACCCGGCCGGTGGCCACCAGCACCGCATCCACCTCCAGGGTTTCCACCGGTTCCTTGCTGGCCATGTCCACCAACTCGATGCGCACGGGGCAACCGGGGGTGATCGTTTTGGCCAGCACGCCGGTGCGGGCATCGATGTCACGGGCCTCGATCAGGTGCCGGGCGGCGATCTTGGTGATGTCCGGATCAAACGTCGGCATGACGCGATCGAGGGCTTCGATCATCGTGACTTCACAGCCAAGGGCGGTGTAAACGTCGGCAAATTCGAGGCCGATGTAGCCGCTGCCGATGATCGTGATCCAGCGCGGCAGCCACTCCAGGTTGATGGCTTCATCGCTGGTGAACACCGTGCGGCCGTCCGTGGTGATGCCGGGGGGAACAAAGGGATCCGAACCGGTGGCCACGATCACCTCCCGGGCCGAATAGACCCTTTCGATGCCGCTGCCGCTCTCGCGCACCACCACCTGCTGGGGCCCCTGCAGCCGGCCCTTGCCCCGCAAAATCGTGACGCCGGCCCGCTCCAGGGTCTTGGTGAGGTTGGCCCGGATCGTCGCCACCAGCTGGGCGGCGTGGTCGGCGATCTTCTGGCGCTCGAAGCGCACCGGCGCCGCATGGATGCCAAAGCCGGCCAGATGGTCCGCATCCGCCAACTCCCGCACCCGGCCACTGGCCGCCAGCAACGCCTTGGAAGGCACACAGCCCCGATTGACGCAGGTGCCCCCCATATCGCGGGATTCGACAATGGCCACCTTGAGCCCGTGATCGGCCCCATGCTTGGCCGCATCAAAGCCCCCATAACCCGCGCCGATCACGATCACATCAAAGGCCAGGTCGCCTGCGGCAGCGCCATCGGCAGGGGCAGCGGCAGGGGTTGGGGGAGTGGCCGTCACCGGGACGTCGCGAACGATGCAGGCATTGTCCCCCCTGGTGCTCTCGATTCGGCGCAGAGGGTCTGACGCAGGCGCTCCAGCAGCAGCGGCGCCGCCGCCACCGCCACGTTCAAGGATTCCACCGCTGCGCTATGGGGAATGCTGACCCGTTGATCGGCCAGGGCCAGCAGGGGGGCGGCCAGTCCAGCCCCTTCGTTGCCCAGCAGTAACAGGGTGGATTGGCACCAATCGAGCTGCCAGTAGGGCTTCGGGGCCGTTGCCGCCGTCGCCACGATCTGCCACCCGTCCTGGCGGGCCCGCTCCACACGGCTCACCAATGCTTCTGAGCTGAGACGCAGCAGCGGCAGCTCCAAGGCCGCCCCCGCTGAAGCCCGCAACACCTTGGGCGAGTGGGGATCGGCCCCCTCCCCCAACCAAACCTGTTGCACGCCCGCCGCCAGGGCCGTGCGCAGCAGGGTGCCGAGGTTGCCCGGATCCTGCAGGCGATCGAGGGCCAGCACCAAGGCGGGCGCCTCGTTGCAGGCGTGGGGCGTTGCGGGCAGGGGAGGCGCCAGGGTGAGCAAAACCCCATCGGGATGGCGGGTGCTGGCGGCCGCCTCCAGCACTGCGGCGGTGGCCTGTCTCCGCTGGGTCCCGGCAGGCAGGCTTGCCAGCAGATCGCGATGGCCTTCGCACCAGGCCGGCGTGGCCAGCAGCAACTCCGGTTGCAGCCGCAGCCGCAGCACCTCCTGGACCAGATGGGTGCCTTCCAATAACAACAAACCCTGACGGCTACGGCCGGCAGAGCTATGGAGGTCTCGCAGCCGGCCGACCAGGGGATTGCGGCGGCTGGTCAGTACCAGGGACTCAGCACTGCCCTCAGAACTGTTCTCAGAAAAACTCGTGGTGCCGGACATTGAGACGCTCCTCAATCAGGAGCTGCTTGGCCTCCATGGTCATGCCCCGCACCGCTGCCACCTCACCACTGATTCCTTCCTGGGCAAGTTGCTCAATCAACTTGGTGATCAAAACATCCTCGACCTTTTCGCGATCAAATTGGTCGGGGGTAAGGCTTTCGAGGAAACGACCCATCTTGGCGGCTACCACATCGGAAGCGTTTGAGATTTTAATAACAATCATTGAGGGAAAATCATGCGGATGGGGAGACTTGAACTCCCACGACATCGCTGTCACTAGTACCTGAAACTAGCGCGTCTACCGATTCCGCCACATCCGCGGGCGACTCAGCGCGTTAAACGCACCGATTTGAAAACTTTACGCCATCGCGGTCCTTGCCAATGGCCTGCATGGAGCCAGAATCACCAGACAGTTCCAACGGCGACCCCCTAGACGTTGGCCTGGATCATTGTCAAGATTCGCTTCTAGAAAAAACCTGTCGGTAATCCCCCCCTCCATGACCCTCCTCGCCGCTCCCGCCAAGACCCTGGTTCAACCAAGGCTCGAGATCACCGGCGGTCAACCCTTGAGCGGCGAGATCAAGGTCAATGGTGCCAAGAATTCGGCCCTGGTGCTGATGGCCGCCTGCCTCCTGACCCAGGACACCCTGCGGCTGCGCAATGTCCCCCGTCTCACCGACATTGCGGCCATGGGCGAAATCCTGGCCGCCCTTGGGGTGCGGGTGGTGCGGGGTGGCGAAATCATCGACCTCGACGGCGACAACATCACCCAAGCCGCCCCCCCCTACGAACTGGTCAACACCCTGAGGGCCAGCTTTTTCTGCATCGGCCCCCTGCTGGCCCGCATGGGGATGGCCCAGGTGCCCCTGCCCGGCGGCTGCCAGATCGGCTCCCGCCCGGTTGTTGAGCATGTGAAGGGCCTCAAGGCCCTCGGCGCCCAGGTGACCATCGAACACGGTGTCGTAACAGCTGTGGTGCCGGGCCGTCGCCGTCGCCTCACCGGCGGCCAGATCCACCTCGATTGCCCCAGCGTCGGTGCCACCGAAACCCTGATGATGGCTGCGGTGCTCGCCGAAGGCGAAACCACCATCGAAAATGCCGCCCAAGAACCAGAAGTCGTGGATCTGGCCAACCTGCTGATCGCCATGGGCGGTCGCATTCGGGGCGCCGGCACTCCTTCGATCGTCATCGATGGCGTCGATAAGCTCCATGGTGCCGATTACGCGGTTATTCCCGACCGCATCGAAGCGGGCACCTTGCTGCTGGCAGGCGCCATCACCCGCTCAGATCTGCTGGTGACCCCCGTGATTCCCGAACACCTCAAAGCGGTGCTCACCAAACTGGAAGAAGCCGGCTGCAAGCTTGAGGTTGAGGGCAAGGGCCTGCGGATCCGCACCGAAGCGGTCCAGGCGGTCGACCTGCGCACCCAGCCCTTCCCTGGTTTCCCCACCGACCTGCAAGCCCCCTTCATGAGCCTGTTGGCCACCGCCCAGGGCACCAGCATGGTGGTCGAAAACATCTTCGAAAACCGTCTCCAACACGTTGCCGAACTGCAACGGATGGGGGCTGCGATTCGGCTGCAGGGCAATACCGCCTGCATCGAGGGTGTCGCCCGCCTCAGCGGCGCCCCCGTCCAGGGCACCGACCTGCGGGCTTCGGCCGCCATGGTGCTGGCTGGACTGGCGGCCGACGGCATCACCTCGGTGATGGGTCTGGAGTTTCTGGACCGCGGCTACGCCGCCCTTGAAGAGCGGCTCAACGGTGTCGGCGCTTCGATCCGCCGCGTCGTCGACCCCCACTGACGAGCCCGTACAGTGGGGCCACAGGGAGCGTGCCGGAATTGGTAGACGGACTCGACTCAAAATCGAGCGCCCTCGGGCATGTGGGTTCGAGTCCCACCGCTCCCATCCCTGCCATCTCCTCTGCGGTGATGGACACCTATGCCCGATACCCCCTCGAACTGGTGCGAGGTCAGGGGGTTTGGGTCTGGGACAGCAACGGCAACCAGTATCTGGATGCGGTCGCCGGCATCGCCGTTTGCACCTTGGGTCACAGCGATCCGGTGCTGCGCCAGGCCCTTGTCGAGCAACTCGACAAGCTCCAACACGTCTCCAACCTTTATCGCATTCCGGAACAGGAGCAGCTAGCGGCTGTCCTGCGGCAGATCAGCTGCGCCGATCGGTTCTTTTTCTGTAATTCAGGCGCCGAGGCCAATGAGGCGGCAATCAAGCTGGCCCGCAAACACGGTCACCGCGTGCGCGGCATTGCCGAGCCCCTCATCCTCACGGCCGAAGCCAGCTTCCACGGCCGCACCCTGGCGGCGGTGACAGCCACGGGCCAACCCCGCTACCACGCCGGCTTTGAGCCCATGGTGCAGGGATTCCGCTATTTCAAATACAACGACATCGCCAGTTTTGAGAGCCTGCTTTCAGCCTGCGAAGCCGAAGGGCCCCGCGTGGCGGCCGTACTGATCGAACCGCTGCAGGGTGAGGGGGGCGTCAACCCCGGCGATCCGGCCTTCTTCCAGCGGCTGCGCCAGTTGTGTGATGCCCACAACATTTTGCTGATCTTCGATGAAGTGCAGATCGGCGTCGGCCGCAGCGGTCGCTGGTGGGGTTACGAAACCCTGGGTGTCGAACCCGATTGCTTCACCATGGCCAAGGGTCTAGGGGGCGGCATTCCCATCGGCGCCTTGGCGGTCAAGGCCCGCTTCGACCATTTCCAACCCGGTGACCATGCCAGCACCTTTGGTGGCAATCCCTTCTCCTGCCGCGCTGGGCTCACGGTTCTCGCTGAGATTGGGCGCCGGGGCCTGCTGGCCCATGTGCAAGCGCGGGGCGCCGAACTCAGCGCCCTGCTTGGGGCCCTGACGGAGCGGCACCCCACCCTGCTGGAAAGCAGCCGTGGCTGGGGCCTGCTGCAGGGTCTGGTCCTGCGCGAGGGAACCGTCACGGCACCAGATCTCGTCAAGGCCGCTATCGCCCAGGGGCTGTTGCTCGTGCCCGCCGGGCCTCGCGTCGTGCGCTTCGTGCCACCCCTGGTGATCGAATCGACCCATCTCCATGAGATGGTCAACAGGCTGGAGCTGGCCCTGGTAAGCCTGAAGACCCCAACCGCAAGCGTTCCGTTTGGCTGAGCGACCCCTGTCCCCGGGTTTGCTACCACCCCCGGTTGACCTGGATGACCTGCTGCAACCCTTCGCCGGCCGTGGCATCAAGCTGGGTTTGGATCGGATGCAAGCCGCCCTGGCCGACGGTGGCCATCCCGAACGGCGTTTTGCCGCCGTTCAGGTGGCAGGCACCAATGGCAAAGGTTCAATCGCCACCCAACTCCATTGCATCCTGCTGGCGGCGGGCTGGCGCTGCGGCATCTATCGCTC
>JBKDVK010000192.1:0-17069 GCA_046338875.1 Cyanobacteriota bacterium
GAGGACCACTAGAAACTGTCGCCATCTCTCGGGAGATGATTATCAAGAGGGTAGCTAATACTCTAGATGGTTCACACGCCTCTGCCGCAGGCGGTGGCGAGGTCGATAATGCTTTTGACGCTCCAGTTCATCACCTCCTCAAGTACAAAGTCGGAGGCTTGCCTTTGCCTTACTTTATCCTACTCAAAGTTGCCCAAGATATTCTCGCTATCGGTGACAAGACTCTTCGCCAGTAGTAACGCATACTCCCTAACATCGCCATACACCTGAACCGCCACCAAATGACCCTAACGTACTGCGCTCACTGTCTGTGGCCGGGTGATGGCGAGCGTTAGGTGCTACTTTCTATCATGTAATCGTCTGCTAAGCTTACGCGCCTTACGTGCCCAGCCGAATGCCATAGCAGCTCCAGCAACAGGAAGTGGGCCTGGAACTTCTTGTAAATACAGAACACGAAGTGATATTAATCTCTCATCATCCATCCCGTTGCCATTAGCATTGGCTAAAATTCCATTTTGTTGCCAAGTAAGAGAATTCAGTACTCCTGCACCCTTAAGAATGTTTCCTCCTACTGCGTGTACAGCAATCCCATCTATATATTCTGCTCCAAGGTCATCCTTGTTTGAGTCAGTGATTTCCATAGACCTGACATCAAAGTCAAAACTGTAGACCCCGACAACATGATAGTCCCACCACTCAACATCAAGTGGTGTCAGAGGATCAATGGCGTCAACAAGAGCAAACGCGCCAACACCATTAAGTTGGGGCAGTGTTTCCGGACTAGTATCCCAATTGACGAGGGCTCCCCCCAGCCATTCTTCGCCCGAGCCGACAATCTCCTCGGCCAGCACTGATTTCTCGCGGATCATGATGTCGATTTTTTCTTCGACCGAGCCGCTGGTGATGAACTTGTGCACCATCACCCGCTTCTGCTGGCCGATGCGGTAAGCCCGGTCCGTTGCCTGGTTTTCGACAGCCGGGTTCCACCAGCGGTCGATGTGGAACACATGGCTGGCGCGGGTGAGATTGAGGCCCACCCCACCGGCCTTCAGCGACAGCAAAAACAACTGGGGGCCGCGGGGATCATCCTGGAAGCGATCGACCATCGCCTGGCGTTCGCTCTTGCTGGTGCTGCCATACAGAAACGGCACCTCCTGGCGCCAGCGCCGCTCCAGATAGACCTTGAGCAGCTGGCCCCATTCGGCGAATTGGGTGAACAGCAGGGCCCGATCGCCCGCCGCCATCACCTCCTCCAGGATTTCCTCCAGCCGCTGCACCTTGGCGCTGCGGGCCGCAAAGCCGCCATCGACACTGCTGGGGGCCTCCTTGAGCGCCAGGGCGGGATGGTTGCAGATTTGTTTCAGCCGCGTCAACAGCGCCAGCACCTGGCCGTGGCGTTGACCCAACGGCGCCCTGGCGATTGCATCCAGGCTTTCATCCACCGTGCGGCGATAGAGCTGCACCTGCTCGGGGGCCAATCCCACCCATTCGCGCAGTTCCACCTTCTCTGGCAGATCAGAAATAATCGCCTTGTCGGTTTTGAGGCGCCTCAAGATGAACGGACCCACCCGGGCCTTGAGATCGCGCAGTGAACTCATGTCGCCGTAGCTTTCGATCGGCAAGCGATAGCGCTGGCGGAAGAAGGCCTCCTCCCCCAATACATTGGGATTGAGGAAATCCATCAGCGCCCACAGCTCGCTGACCCGGTTTTCGACCGGGGTGCCGGTGAGGGCAATGCGGAAGCGTCCCTGCTTGCCGGGCCGGCCCAAATCCCGGGCGGCCTGGGATTGCTTGGCGGCGGGATTCTTGATCGCCTGGGCCTCATCCAGCACCACCCCCTGCCAATCCAGCGACTCCAGCAACTCGCTATCCCGTTGCAGCAGCCCGTAGGTGGTCAACACCAGATCCACCCCCTTGAGCGCCGTTTTCAGCGCCGCTTCATTGCCAGCCCGCCGCGGCCCGTAGTGCTCGCGCACCTCCAGCTCCGGTGTAAAACCAGCGGCTTCCCGCTTCCAATTGGTCAGCACCGAGGTGGGGGCCACCAGCAGCACCGGCCGCTTCAGCTCCTCTTCGGCCTTGAGGTGCTGCAAAAAGGCCAGCAGCTGGATCGTCTTGCCCAGGCCCATGTCATCGGCCAGGCAGGCCCCCTGATCGAAGCGATGCAAAAAGGCCAGCCAGCCCAAGCCCCGTTCCTGATAGGGCCGCAACTGGCCGGCAAAGCCTTCCGGGGCTGGCAGCGGATCGGGGGCCTTCTGCTGGTGGTACTGCTCCAGCACCGCCTGCAAGCGGGGCTTGGGCGTGAATTGATGCACCGGCAGCCGCATCAAGGTGTCGCCCTCGCTGGCGGTCAGCCGCAGGGCCTCATCGAGGGTCAGCGGTGGATCAGCGGCGCAGAAGCGCTCGGCATTGCGCAAATCCCCCGGCCGCAACTCGATCCAGGCGCCCTTGTGCTGCACCAGCGGGCTGCGCTTGGCCGACAGGCGTTCGAGGTCTTTGAGGCTGAGGGTGACACCACCGATCATCAACTCCCATTGCCACTCCAGCGTTTCGCCCAATGTGAAGCCCTTGGAGCGCTTGGGCAGCTCCGCCACGATCGACAGCCCCAAACGGCTGGCCAAACCGCCCGATAGGGATTCGGGCAGCACCACCCCCACCCCCACATCCCGCAATTGGCTGGCGGCAGTGCGCACCAACACAAAGGCCTCGGCGGGGGTCAGGGCCATGCCCTCCGGCGCCGCCCCATCCAGCCCCCGGGTGATCGGCTCAAATACCGTCAACGCCCGTCCCAGGCCCTCCAGCAGCAACTCGCCCGGCTGGGGCACCTCCACCTCACCGAGCTGCAGCACGGCGGCCCCGGCCGACCAAACCGCCGCCGCCGGCAGCCGCAGGCTCGGTTCGGCTTCGGCCTGGAGACTGAATCGCAGATTCCAAAGCTCCTCCCCCTCCGGCGGCGCATCCAGCTCCAGGCAGGCCCGCGCCGGTGCCAGCCGGCCCGCCACCGCCTCCAGCCAGTGGTGGGTCGCAATCTGAAGCCGCTCGCTGTCCTCAGCATCCAGCTTCAGCTGGCCATCGCCGCGGCCCAGGGCTTGCTGCCAAGCACTCAGCAGCGGATCCAGGCCCCGGGCATCCTTCTGGAAGCCGGCCCGCAGCTGGCCATCGAGCAGGGCCTCCAGCAGGCTCGCCACCCGCAGCCGGCCGCTGCCGGGGCGGCGACAGGCCAAGGCCTCATGCACAATCGCTGAAGTGGCCACCTGGGGCAAGCCCGCCGCCAGTTCCTCCAGCCGCCGCCGGTCGCCCTCCCGGTTCAGCAACGGCAACCAGCGGGCCCGGCCCCCCTCCACCTGGGGCAGCCAGCGGCCGCGGGCAATCAGGCTCAGGGCCCAGCGCTGCAGGTGGCTCCACCAGCGCAGATCATCGGACAGGCCCGGATGGACGCCAGACAGGGGCAGGGCGCTAAGCCATTCACCGGCCGCACCCGGATCCAAGGCCAAGCCCTCCACCCGCCACGGCCACCACTGCACCTCCTTGGGGATCGGTTCGCCCGCCTGCAGCGGCAAGCCACTCCATTGGGCCTCGCTTTTACGCCGGCCGCGGGCCGCCTGGCTGCGACTCGGCAGGGTGAGGGTGGCATTGGCGGGCCTGACGGCTTCCGACCAAAGGCCGTTGTCCTCCAGCCAGGTGGCCAGGTCATCCCAATTGAGGCTGAGGGGGTGCTCGGGAATCTCGCCCGCCTTGGGCTGGGCCGGTGCCGCCACCCGCCAGGTGTCGGCCCATAGCAACAGACGACCGCCAGCCCCCTCAGGGGGAAACAGCCAAGTGGCGTGCAGCAGGCTCATGGCCGCGGGGGCGCCGGAATCCGGTGGATGCGAACCCAGCGGGACTGGATTCGCGCCCCATCATCGGTTAAGGGGTACCAGCCGGCCTGCTTCCCACACAAATCAGGGGTACTCAAGGGCGAAGCAGGGGCAGCCCCCGCACCAAAAGCCGCAGCAGCATTGCGCTGGCGACCAGGGGCAGCCACAGCGGCAACCAGCCGCGCAGCGCCTCCAGCACCGCCGTGCCCAGGAATGCGGCCAGCCCCTGCGGATCAGCGGCCACAAGCGGGGGCAAGGTCAGGGGTTCCGCCAGGCTGCGGATGCCACAGACCGCCCCCACCAGGCCGGCCTGCAGGTGGCCGTCATCGGGGTCGACGCGCTGCAGGTGAAAGGCCAGCAGGCCGTAGAAGAGCCCGCAACCCGCCGCCCGCAGCAGCGGATCGAGGGCCGGGTCTGCCGATCGCCAGGCCAGCGCCGCCGCCGCCAGGGCGGCCCCAGTGGCGGCGAGCAGCGCCCAGCTCAAGGAAAAGAGGCGCATCCGGGCACGGGAGGACTGGCCAACCTGGGGGTCAGGCAACGGAACAACGGGGCGCGTTCTGGCGCTGATCATGATCCCTCGCCATTGGGATGGGAGCTGGATCAGTTGCGCAGGTTCATCAGTTGCGCAGGTTCATCAGCAGCCGCCGCATCGTCGCCAGCAGATCGGGCCGCGATGCCCTCTGGCTGCGGGTGCCGATCGCCTTGAGCTCATCAAGTCGCTCTTCCACCTGCTCCGCCAGCTGGTCCAAAAGGTTGGGATTGCTGGCGACCAGCCGGCTGAAGCAATCCCGCTCCACCTGCAGCAGCTCGCACTCCCGCAAGGCCCGCACCGTGGTGCTGCGGGGAGCATCAAGGAAGAGGGTCATCTCGCCGAACACCTCCCCCGCCGCCAGCTCGCACACCAGCACCTCTGAGCCATCGTCCCGATGTTTGATCACGGCCACCCGGCCGTCCATCAACAGGAACAGGGAGTTGCCCCCATCCCCCTCCCGGACGATCGTTTCACCAGCACCAAAGCGGACCCGACTGCTGGAGGCAACCATTTGGCCCTGCTGCTCGGAAGTGAGCACATTGAACAGCTGGTTGCGGCTGAGGCAGGCCAGCGCCGTGGCCTGGGCGGGCTTGCGCTCCTGCTGCGGATCCGGCGCCGGCGGGGCGGCTCGCAACTCACGCACCGGAAACGGAATGCTCCAGCCGTTGCGGTGCACCGCATACCAGATCTGCTCGAGCAGCTCGCTGCGCAGTTCAATCGGCCCCGGCTCAACGCCCTTGGGGTGCCACAGCTGCAATTCGTAGATGATGGCGCTGTCGCCAAACTCCTTGACCCGCACAAGCGGCTTGGGATCGCTGAGCACCAGCGGGTGATCGCCCAGCAGCGTCAGCAGCATGGCCCGCACCTGACCGGGCGGAATCGCGTAATCGAGACCAATTTGCAAGCGGTTGCCGCAGTAGCCATAGGCCACCTTGTTGACGATCACCTCATCGGTGACCTTGCTGTTCGGCACCACCAGGCGGGTGCCCTCGATGGTGCGCAGGCTGGTGTCCCGCCAGCTGACACTCTCCACCACGCCCTGGTGGCCGCCCAGATCGACCAGATCGCCGATAGCGAAGTCATCGCCCAGTTGCAGCTCCAACCCGGCGATCAGGTCCTTGAGCAGCCCCTGGGAGGCAAAACCGATCACGGCGGTGAGCACAGCGGAGGTGGTGATCAGCCCGAGCAGCTCGATCTTGAGGATCTGCCGCACGACCACGACGGCGATCAGACCGCCGAAGCCCAGCATCAACAGCTGCATTAACAACTTTGGGGGCCGTCGCCACCAGCCAAAGCTGCTGGGGATCTCCAGGGCCAGCCACAGCACCAGCCGCACGGCGGCCAGACACAGCAGCAGCAGCCCAGTCAGATCGAGCCAGCGATGGGCCGTAGGCCCCAGCAGCGCTCGCGTCTCGGCGCCGATCACCACCCAGCTGGTCAGGGCGATCAGCACCAGAAGGGCGGGGGGCAGGACCAGTCGCCGCCGCCGGCAGAGCTCGGCCACGGCCACAAGGGCGACGGTTGCCAGCAGGGCGATCAGGAGGCGCTGCAGCAGCTCCATCTGTGAGTAGCGAATGGTGGATCCCCATCTTCCCCGGAACCATTACGTCGGTGGGGTTACGCCGATGGGGTTACACCGGTGGGGTGAATTGGCACCACAATGGGCGCAATCTTTCTCGGTGGTGTGATGGCGCGAATCCCTGCCGTTCCCCTCACGGCGGCGCTGCTGCTGGCCCTGGCGATCAGCGACAGCCGGGGCGGTTGGGCGGCTGAATCCGCCACCGTGCAGGAGATTCTCGATGGCCAAGAGCTATACATCAATCAGAAACAGGCGGCGCCCAAAGATCGGGCCTCGGCTCCCCAGACGGTGAGCACCCGCAACAGCCGCGGCCAGCTGGCCTTCAGCACCGGCGCCGCCGGCCGCATCAACCGCTTCTCCCTGCTCAAGCTCGGCTCCAGTTGCTTCCTGGTGGAAAAGGGCCAGATCCTGGTTTCTGGCAAGCAGAACGGCTGCACCCGCTCCGCCCGCCTCAGCGTGCGCGGCACCAATTATCTGATCGACGTGCAGGAGGACGGCAGCGCCGAGCTCTCGGTGCTGGAGGGCAGCGTGGACGTGGAGCAGCTCCAGGACGGCGAATCCACCGGCAAGCCCGCCACGGCGGTGCAGGCGGGCCAGAAGGTGAAGCTCTCGGCCCAGGGCGTCATCCTCACCCTGCTGCGCCTCAGCTCCGGCGACTACAACGCCATCCTGTCCGGCCCGCTGTTCAGCGGCTTCCGCAGCACCCTGCCCGGTTTCGCGGCGCTGGAAAGCCACATCCGCTCCTTCGTCCCCGGCGTGTCGCTGCCATCGGCGCCGTCAGTGCCATCGGTGCCTTCGCTGCCCGGTCTGCGTCGCTTCGGCATCTTCTAAGCCGCTGCCCCTGCCTGAATGGCTCTCCCCTCCCCGCGCCCGGGTCGCACCGTTGTCCTGGCGGCGCTGACCGCCGCCATCAGCCTCTGGATGGGCGGCACGGCGGCTTGGCCGGGGCCGCGCTGGCGGATCTGGGAGCGCAACCTGGAGCAGCAGCTGCTGCTTTGGCGCGGCCCGCGCCGTCCTCCCCCGGCGGTGATTGTGGTGCCCATCGACGACGCCAGCCTGCAGCAGGCGGCCTGGTTCTCCCGCAGCCCCAACCAACCGGCCTGGACCCGGGGCACCGACACCCTGCCCTGGCCGCGGGCGGCCTACGGCGAGCTGAGCCGAAACCTGCTAGCGGCCGGCGCCCGGGCGGTGGCCATCAACGTGGTGTTTGAGGGGCCCAGCGGCAAGGGAGCGGCGGACGACGCGGCCTTCAACCGTTTCCTGGCCGGCGCCCGGGGTCGGGTGGCCCTCGCCGCCGAGATGCTGGAGCCGGAGGACAGCCGCGGTGCCGGCGGCCTCACCCTGGTGTTGCCAGAGCAGTTCCTGGCGGCGATCGGCGGACGGGCGGCGGTGGGGCTCAGCAACAGCCTGGCGCCGGTGCCCGGCGAGCGCCTGCGCCATCCGGAGGCCTATGCCAGCGGTCTGTTGCGGGACCAGGGGGTGGAGAGCCCGCCGGGACTGTCCACCACCCTGCTGCGACTGGCCGGGTTGCCATCCCGCCAGCCGGATCGGCGCGCCGGCCTCAATGTCTACGGACCGGAGGGCAGCTTCACCCGCCTACCCGCCTGGGAGGTGCTCGATCCCCAGCGCTGGCGCAACCAGCCCCTGCGAGCCCGGCTTCAAGATGCGGTGGTGGTGCTTGGACCGCTGGAGGGGGGGCGGCACGCCACCGCCTTCGGGCCGCTCTCCGGCCTGGAGCTGCTGGCCACCGCCAGCGCCAACTCCCTGCAGGGCGACGGGTTGCTGCCCTGGCCAGAAACCGACTTGCGCCGGGCCTTGCTGGCGATGCTGCCCCTGCTGCTGGCCGGTGGCCTGGCCCTGGTGCGCCGCCCCCTGGTCTGGCGGCTCACGGTGGTGGGAGCAGCCCTGGCGCTGCAGTTGCTGGCCGCGGTGCTGGCATTGCAGCTGGCCCATCGCTGGATTCCCCTGCTGGCCCCCGCCAGCGGCCTGGTGCTGCTGGCCCTGCTCCATGGCGGCAACGCCTACCTGCTGGAGGGTCGGGAGCGCCGGCGGCTGCGCCAAACCTTCGAGCGTTACGTGGCCCCCAGCGTGGTGGCGGAGATCCTGGCCGACCCGGAATCGGCGCGGGGCATGCTGCGCGGCCGGGTGCTGGAGGTGACGGTGCTGTTCTCCGATCTGAAAGGCTTCACCGAGCTGACGCGGCGCCGCAGCGCCGCCGGCGAGAGTGAACGCCATGTGCGCCAGCTCAACACCTACCTGGGGGCGATGGTGGCGGTGATCAGCGCCCATGGCGGCACGATCGACAAGTTCATCGGCGACGCGGTGATGGCGGTGTTCGGCTCGCCGCTGGGGCGCGGGCCGCGGTACGAGGCGGCGGCGGCGCTGCGCTGCGCCCTGGCGATGGGGGAACGGCTGCGCCAGCTCAATCACGAGTGGCAGCTCCAGGAGGGAGCGGCGGCAGGGGAAGAACCGCTGGCCAGCGGCGTCGGCCTGGCGAGCGGGCCGGTGGTGGCGGGTCAGATCGGCAGCCCCCAGCGGCTGGAGTTCACGGTGATCGGCGACACGGTGAACCGGGCGAGCCGCATGGAGGGGCTCACCCGCCGGCTGGAGAACCCGATCTGCCTGGATGGCGCCACGGCCCAGCTGGTGGCGGACTACCCGGAATTCGCCCTGCACAGCCACGGCCCGCAGGCGGTCAAGGGGCTGGGGGAAATCGAAGTGTTCAGCGCCGGCCCCAGTGGGAACATGGGCCTGCCGCCCAGGCCCCTGCCGCCGCCATGACCGCCGCCTCCCCCTCCGGCCCCCGCCCCCGCACCGGTGCCGAGATCCGCGAGGCCTTCCTGGGCTTCTACGAAGCCCGGGAGCACCGGCGCATCGCCAGCGCCTCCCTGGTGCCGGAGGACCCCACGGTGCTGCTGACCATCGCCGGCATGCTGCCCTTCAAACCGGTGTTTCTGGGGCAGCAGCAGCGGCCGGCGGCCCGGGCCACCAGCAGCCAGAAATGCATCCGCACCAATGACATCGAGAACGTGGGTCGCACGGCGCGGCACCACACCTACTTCGAGATGTTGGGCAACTTTTCGTTTGGCGACTATTTCAAAGCCCAGGCCATCGCCTGGGCCTGGGAACTAAGCACCCAGGTATTCGGCCTCAAACCCAACAATCTTGTCGTCAGCGTCTTTCGTGAAGATGACGAGGCCGCTGCCATCTGGCGCGATCAAGTAGGTGTGGATCCAAAGCGCATCATCCGCATGGATGAAGCCGATAACTTCTGGGCTTCGGGGCCGACGGGACCCTGCGGCCCCTGCTCGGAAATTTACTACGACTTCAAACCAGAACTCGGCGCTGAGAGCATCGATCTAGAAGACGACAGCCGCTTCATCGAATTCTATAATCTGGTCTTCATGCAATACAATCGGGACGCCGAGGGCCAGTTAACGCCCCTGGCTAATCGCAGCATCGATACCGGCATGGGGCTTGAGCGGATGGCCCAAATCTTGCAAGGGGTTAGCAATAATTACGAAACCGATCTCATCTATCCCCTAATTGAGCAGGCCGCCCAATTAGCTGGGGTCGATTATCAAAATCTCAATGCAACCGGCCGCACCAGCCTCAAGGTGATCGGCGACCACAGCCGCGCCATCACCCAGCTGATCGCCGATGGGGTCAGCGCCTCCAACCTGGGCCGGGGCTACATCCTGCGGCGGCTGTTGCGGCGGGTGGTGCGCCATGGCCGCTTGCTCGGCATCCACCAGCCCTTTCTGGGCTCGATGGGCGAAGGGGCGATCGCCCTGATGGCCGAGGCCTTCCCCCTGCTGCTGGAGCGCCGCGAGGCCATCCTGGCGGAGCTGAACCGGGAGGAGGCCCGCTTCCTGGAAACCCTGGAGCGGGGCGAAAAACTGCTGGCCGATGTGCTGGCGGCTCAGCCGACGCAGATCAGCGGTGAGCAGGCCTTTGAGCTCTACGACACCTATGGCTTCCCCCTGGAGCTCACCGAGGAGATCGCCGAGGAACATGGCCTGACGGTGGACCTGGCCGGCTTTGAGGCGGCGATGGCGGCCCAGCGCCAGCGGGCCAAGGCCGCCGCCGTCAGCCTCGATCTAACCGTGCAGGGGGCGATCGAGCAGGTGGCCGGCGCCTTGGCAGCGACCCAGTTCGCCGGCTACACCCAGCTGCAACAAGCCAGCTGCGTGCTGGCCCTGGTGGTTAATGGATCTGCCGCCGAACGGGCCACTGCCGGAGACGAGCTGCAGATTGTCCTCGATACAACTCCTTTCTATGGCGAAGGCGGCGGCCAGGTGGGGGACCGGGGCCTGCTGATTGGCCAGGGCGGAGATAGCGACGCCCTGCTGGTGGCGATTGATGCCGTCAGCCGCAACCGCAGCGTGTTCGTGCACAGCGGCCAACTGCAGCGGGGGCACCTGGCCGTCGGCGATGTGGTGCTGGCCCGCGTCGATCCCGCCTGCCGCCGCCGCGCCCAGGCCAACCACACGGCCACCCACCTGCTGCAGGCCGCCCTCAAGCAGGTGGTGGATCCGGCCATCGCCCAGGCCGGATCCTTGGTGGATTTCGACCGCCTGCGCTTTGATTTCCACTGCCCCCGGGCCGTAACTGCCCAGGAGCAGGCTGCAATCGAAACCTTGATCAACGGCTGGATCAGCGAAGGCCACGCCCTGCAGGTGGCCGAAATGGCGATCGACCAGGCCCGGGCCGCCGGCGCCGTGGCCATGTTTGGCGAAAAGTACGGCGAGGTGGTGCGGGTGGTGGATGTGCCCGGGGTATCGATGGAACTCTGCGGCGGCACCCACGTGGCCAGCACCGCCGAGATCGGCCTGTTCAAGATCGTCAGCGAATCGGGGGTGGCCGCCGGCATCCGCCGCATTGAAGCGGTGGCCGGACCGGCGGTGCTCGGCTACCTCAACGAGCGGGAGGCGGTGGTCAAATCCCTTGGGGACCGCTTCAAGGCCCAACCAGGTGAAATCGTCGAACGGGTGCTGGCCCTGCAGGACGAACTCAAGGCCACCGGCAAGGCCCTGGCCGCCGCCCAGGCCGAATTGGCGGCGGCCAAGGCGGCAGCCCTGATCAGCCAGGCCGAAAGCAGCGGCGCCTGCCAACTGCTGGTGGCCCGTCTCGATGGGGTTGAAGGCGGCGACCTGCAGACGGCGGCCCAGCAACTGCAGGAGCAACTGGGCAGCAACGCCGCCGTGGTGCTGGGGGGCCTGCCCGATCCGGCCGATGGGACCAAGGTGGTGCTGGCGGCGGCCTTCGGTACGGCGTTGGTCGCTGCCGGCCCCAAGGCGGGGGCCTTTATCGCCGGTGTGGCCAAGGCCTGCGGCGGTGGCGGCGGCGGCCGCCCCAACCTGGCCCAGGCCGGCGGCCGCGACGGCGCGGCCCTCGATGGGGCTCTGCAGCAAGCCCGCAGCGACCTGAAGGCGGCCCTTGGGGCCTAGGCCCTTGGGTCTGGGGCCCTTGGGCCTGGGGCCCTTGCCTTCAGCCCCCCAGCTCCTGGGCCAGGGCGCCGAGCAGGCGCCGGTTGCCGCGGCGATCGAGCACCGCCAGTCGCAGCCAGCTTTCACCCAGCCCCGTAAACGAGCGGCAATCCCGCACCAAAATCCGGTGGCGCTGCTCCAGGGCCAGCCGCAGGCCGTCGAGGGAGCAGGGCTGGCCAGCCCGCTCACCGCGCACCAGCAGAAAATTGGCCGCCGATACCATCGGCACCAGGCCCGGCAATCGCGCCAACTCCGCAGCCAGCCAGGGGCCTTCCCGCGCCAGCCAGCCCTGCACGCGCCGGTCCCAGGCGCGATCAGCCATCAGGGCCACCCCCGCCGCCGCCGCCAGACCATTGACGGGCCAGGGGTCCCGCCAGGCGGCCCAGCGGGCCAGGCGAGTGGGGTCCGCCAGGGCATAGCCGAGCCGCAACCCCGGAATCGCCGCCAGTTTGGTGAGGCTGCGGATCACCACCAGGCCGGGGCAGCGGCCCACCCAGGGCAGCATCGATTGGGCCTCGCCGCCGGGCACCAATGGCAAAAAAGCCTCATCCACAATCACCAACTCGAAACGCTCCAGCAGGGGCTCCAGGGACTCTCGACTCCAGAGCTGGCCAGTCGGGTTGTGGGGATTGGTGATCCAAACCACGGCGGCGGCAGTGTTGGCGGCGGTGGCGGTGGCAGTGGTGGTTCCAGTGGTGGTGGCGGTGTCCAGGTCGGCCAGGTCGGCCTCAATGGGCACTGCAAAGGGCTGGGGAAAGGGGCCCGACCAGCGCAAGGGCAAGGCCAGGGGCCGCCAGGCTCCCTGCCAGCAAGCCAGAGCCCGCTGGTAATCAGCGAAACCAGGCACCGGCAGCAGGCTGACGCCGGCCTGGGCCGCATCGCGGCCGACCCAGGTGAACAGCTCGGCGGCGCCATTGCCGGGCAGCACCATCGCCGCCTCCAGGCCATGGCGCTGGGCGATCGCCTGGCGCAGCGCCTGGTGTTCCCGGTCGGGATAATCCCTGATCGCCGCACCCGCCAGGGCCCGGCGCAGGCTGCGGCGCACGCTGGCGGGCGGACCGAAGGGCACCAGGGAGGCACTGGCTTCCAATAACTGCTCGGGCCGGCAACCAAGGCGTCGGGCCACGGCCAGCCGGTTGCCCCCATGGGGATCGACACCGTGTGGGGCCATTCGCTTATTCACGCCCCTGGCCTCGCAAGATCTGTGATTCAATCAGTTGCAAAGCTTGGGCACAGCGCCAAGCTAAATGCAACTAAAACAGGGGTATGAGCGCCATGGATTCCCCTGTTCAAGCGCTGATTACGGCGATCGGACAGGTGTTGCTGGGCAAGGAGCACCAGGTGAAATTAGCCCTGGCTTGCTTGCTAGCCCGAGGCCATCTGCTGTTGGAGGATCTGCCCGGTACCGGCAAAACCAGCCTGGCCGAAGCCCTGGCCCGCGGTTTTGGCCTCGACTTTCGCCGGGTGAGCTTCACCAGTGATCTGCTGCCGGCGGATCTGACCGGGCTGAATGTGTTTGACAGCCAGCGCAGCCGCTTCGACTTTCACCCCGGTCCCCTGTTCAGCCAGGTGTTGCTGGCCGATGAAATCAACCGGGCCAGCCCCCGCACCCAAAGCGCCCTGTTGGAGGCCATGGCCAACGGCAGGGTGAGCGTCGATGGCATCAGCCACCCGTTACCCGAGCCCTTCCTGGTGATCGCCACCCAGAACGGCCTTGACCAGGGCGGCACCGCGCCCCTGCCCGAATCCCAGCTGGATCGCTTCTTGATGCGTTTGCACCTGGGCTTTCCGGCCCGGGAAGCGGAGCGGGCCCTGCTGCAGGGCCAGGCGCTCAAGGCGACTCAGTTTGCCAGCGAGCTCAGCCCGGCCCACCTGCAGGCGCTGCAACAGCAGGTCCAGACGGTGCACGCCAGCCCAGCCCTGGTCGATTATGTGCTCGATCTGCTGGCCCGCAGCAGGGACAGCGGCCGGCCGGGCCTGCCACTTTCGCCGCGGGCCGGATTGGCCCTGCTGGCGGCGGCACGGGCCTGGAGCCTGATCGCCGGCCGCGACCACGTGCTGCCGGAGGATGTGCAGGCGGTACTGACCCCCGTCTGCGAACATCGCCTCGATGGCGGCCAGATCCGGGGCGAGGCAACCCTGAGCAGCCGGCTGCTGGGCGCCGCAGGCGGCCTGCGCTGAAGCCAATGCAATCTGCAGCACCACGCCAGCGGACCATTCCCCACCGGCTTGGGCAGTTCCTGTCTCGCAGGCTGCCAGCGCCCCAGCAGGGGGAGGTGTTGAAGCTGGGCCTGCGCAACCTATACATCGTGCCCACCGGTTTCGGCTTGCTCTGGCTTGGGGGGGCATTGCTGTTGCAACTGGTGGGCATCCAGACCCAGAGCAACGGACCACTGCTGCTCAGCTTTGTGATGCTGGCCTTACTGCTGTTGAGCCTGCATCTGACCCATGGCCAACTGGAGGGCCTTGAGGTGCGCTGCGCCCAACCGGAACCGACCTTCGCAGAGGAAAGCGCCGCCTATCCGCTGATTGTGCGGGTCAAATCCGCCTGTGAAGGCCTGGAATGGCGCCTGGAATCCGGTGCCTTCCATGGTGTCGGCAGCCTTGGCCCGGGAGAGCACCTGGTGGCACTGGCCTGGACCCCCCACCGGCGCGGCTGGCAGCGGCCCGGCAAGCTGAGATTGCAGACCACCGCTCCCCTGGGACTGTTTGTCTGCTGGAGTCGCTGGCAACTGCCCGCCCAACAGCTGATCTATCCGGCCCGCAATCCGGGCCCGGTGCAACAGGTGCCCATGGCCGATTGGCGCGAGCGCCCCGCAGCAGCCGGGGCCCTGGCGGGCGATGGCACTGAGGAATGGCAGGACCTGCGCCCCCACCGCATCGGCGACAGCAGCAGCCGCATGGCCTGGAAACTATTGGCCCAGGGGCGGGGCGCCCAGACCAAGCGGTTTCAGGACCAGCGGCCGGAACCCAGCCTGTTGGCACCGGACCCGGCCGTGCCCCAGGAGCAGGCCCTGGAGCATGTATGTGATCGCCTTTGCCAACTACACCGCCAGGGCCAGAGCTATGGCTTGGCGCTATCGGGCCTGCAAATCGCCCCGGATCAGGGCAGCACCCACCGCGATCGTTGCCTGGAGGCCCTGGCGCTATGCGATTAAAAGCTGGTCCGCAAAAAGCTGGGCTGCCTAAATCTGCACCGCCGCAAGGGGCGGGCGGTTGGTTGGCCTGGCTGGCCGTGGGCCTGTTGACCGCCGCGGCCTGGGGGGTGGCCCCCTTCAGCCTGCTGGGCGGCCTCAGCCTTTTCATGCTGCTGCTGACAGCACTGAAACTGCGGGAGGCCAAACAACGCCGCGAGCACCGGCTGGTTTGCCTGCTGCAACTGGTGACCGCCGGCCTGCTCGGGGCCCAGCAGGCAGAACTGGCATCGAGCCTGCTGCAAGGACTGGCCGTTCTGGTGGCCCTGGCGGGCTTGCTGCAACTGGAGCTGGGGGGGGTAAGCAATCTCGGTACCCTGCTGCGCCGCAGTGGCCAACTGGTGCTGGCGGCCCTGCCGATGGCGTTGGTGTTGTTTCTGTTGTTTCCCCGCCTGGGGCCTTTTTCCAACATCAGCAGCTTCGGTCAATTTGGCGCCGCCGCCACTACCGGACTCAGCACCACCTTGGAACCAGGCACCATCGCCACCTTGACCCAGGACCGCAGCCCCGCCGCCCGGGTGGCCTTCCCCGGTGGCGGCCCGCCACCAGCCTCAAAACGGCTCTGGCGTGTCTTGGTACACGGCCAGTTCGATGGCCAAAGCTGGCGCAGCCTCAACGCTGGCACAGCCGAGACCGGCACAGCCGAAACCGGCATAGCCGGGACCGGCATAGCCGCAGCCGGCGGCACCGACCCCAACATCGGCGGCACCCAACCCCCGGGGGCCACCCAGGTGTGGCTAAGTGAACCCAACAACTTTGCCGAGGTGCCCTGGAGCGGCTCGGGACTGCCCCTTGATCGCCAGCTCAAACTCGATGGCCAAGGTCAGTTGCGGTATGACGGCGCCGTGGGGGCGCGCAAGCTCTACAGCCTTGCTGCCGAGAGCACTACACCAGCCTGGCGGCGCCAGTCCCCCACCGCCCAAGACCTGCAGATGAGCGCTGGCACCAACCCCAGGCTCGAATCCCTGGCGTCCAGCTGGCGCCGCCAGGCAGCCAGCAGCGTCAACGCACCCAACAGCCCCCAGGCAGTCGGCGACGCCAAGGCGGCCGACGGCGCCAAGGCCGCCAACGGCGCCAAGGCGGTGGCCCTCGCCGAGGCCTGGTTCCGGCAACAGGGTTTCCGCTACAGCCTCAACAACCCCCTGCTGCCCCAAACCGCCCCCCTTGATGCGCTGTTGTTCGAGCGGCGGCAGGGCTTTTGCGGCCACTACGCCAGCGCCCTTTCGGCCCTGATGCGGGCGGCGGGGGTGCCGGCGCGGGTGGTGAGCGGCTATCGCGGCGGTACCTGGGTGGTGCCCCTGGGGGGATCGCCCTTCCTCGACCTGCGCCAAAGCGATGCCCATGCCTGGAGCGAGGTGTGGATCGAAGGGGAGGGATGGCGCACTCTCGATCCAACCCTCTGGGTGCTGGGGGGACCGACCCAGAGCGACGCTTCAGTCCCCTCGGCTCCAGCCGCCGCCACCGTCGACCGGGCGGGGCCCCTGGACTGGATAGCCCGCCAGTGGTGGGGCCTGGATCTGGCCTGGGGGCAATGGTGGTTGGGCTTCGATCAACGCAGCCAGGAGCTGCTGTTGCAACGCCTGCTGGGGCCCTACCGCGACTGGGCGGGGGTCCTGCTGGTTGGGGCTGTGGCGTTGACCCTGGCGTTGGGGCTGGCGGCCTACGGCTGGCTGCGGCGCCGGGGCGAGGGGGACCGGCTGCAGCAGGAGCTGAACCAGCTGCTGCGCAGCTGCGCCCGCCGCGGCCTGGTGCCCCAACCTGGCGAAACCGTTAGCCAATTCGGCCGGCGCCTGCGGCAAGCCCGGCCCCTGCTGGGTCCAGAGCTAGAAGATTTTGTCGGCCTGCTGCAACAGTTGCGCTACGGCCGGCCTGGAGGCTCCCAGCGGCAGCTGATCGCCCGCCTGAGGCGTTGCGGCCAGAGCCTGCGGCAACAACTGCGCCGGTCGCCGTCCTGATCCAAAGCCTGGCCAGGGCGCCTGGACCGGCAGTACAACAAACACAACCGCAGGGGCCCGTGCCATGGACGCCGACAGGGACGCCAACTCAACGCGCACCGGCCGCCGCCGCGCAGCCCCCCTGGCGATGGGGCTGCTGGTGCTGCTGACGAGCGCAGCGGCCAGGGCAGCCAACAATGAAGACCTGATGCGCCTGTTAGAGCAGCGCCGCTGCCCGGGTTGCCGGCTGCAGGATGCGGATCTGGTGCATGCGGAACTGCGTGATGCCGACCTGCAAGCGGCGATCTTGAAACGGGCCAACCTCAGTGGCGCCCTGCTCGATGGCGCCCAACTGCAGGGGGCGGACCTGAGTTTCACCAGCCTGGTGGGGGCCTCGTTGCGGGGGGCGGATCTACGCGGCGCCCGGCTGGAGGGCACCGATCTGCGCCAGAGCGACCTCAGCGGCGCCCAGCTGGATGCCGGCGCC
>JBKDVK010000193.1:0-17461 GCA_046338875.1 Cyanobacteriota bacterium
AAAACATTGGGAATCAAATACCGAAGCAAAAATTGTCGAGAGGTTGGCAGCTTGCTCGGCAATGGCAGTGGTCTCCGTGACATCGGTCAACGTGCCGACTACACAATGTTCATGTTCATCTTTGATCACAGAGGCAGTCTCGACAACCTGGATGCGACGGCCATCGCGGGTGCTGAGCCGGTAGGTCACCGACCAGCCAGGGCCGTCTTTGTTACGGCTGGCGGCGACCCGAGGGCGATCGGCGGAATCAATCGCATCTTCCAGCAGGGAGGGCTGGCGGCAGAGTTCGGCGGCAGTCCAGCCCGTGAGCGTCTGGATGGGGGCGCTGACATATAGCAAGCGATCGAAATTGCCATTGCGTTTCCACACCGCTTGCTCCAGGGAGTCGGTGAGGCGGGTGAAATCGGCGAGGGCCGCTTCGGCGGTGCGCCGCAGGGCCACAAGCTCGCCCAAGTCAGTCATGGTGATGATGGCACCCATGGGCCGCTTATCTCGGTCCAGATAGGGCATTACCTGGAGGAGATAGGCGACTTCTTCACTGCTTGCTTCAATATTCCGCCTTGGCACGCCAGCAAGCACCTCCACAATCGCCTGCCGCAGCCCGTTGAGCTTGAGGGTGGTGGGCACCGATAGCAGGGGCTGACCGATGTCGGAATCCACCAGGGCGAACACCCGCACCGCCAGGGGAGTGAAGCGAGTGATACACATCTTCAAATCAACAATCACCATGCCCTGGCTCAACGAACTCTGGATATTTTCTAGATCGTTGTTGAGCAGCTGTAGTTCATCGCTACGGGAACGCAGCTGCTGATTAAGGGTTCCCAGTTCCTCATTGGTGGCCTGCAACTCTTCGTTGGAGGCCTCGAGTTCCTCATTCGAAGATTGCAATTCTTCCGAGGAGGCTTGCAGCTCTTCAGAGGAGGCTTCGAGCTCTTCGTTGGCCTCCTCGAGTTCGACCATGGAACGGCGCAGGGAATCCTGGCTGGCGAGCAACTGCTCTTCCAGGCGCAGGATCTGGCTGGCAAAGGAGGAATCAACCAGCCGAGCCTCAGATCCGGCCCAGGGCAAGACGGCTGCATCAGTGTCGGGGGCGGTGTCCGGGTTGGTGTCGGCAAGCCGCAGAAACGTAATCACACAGAATTGGCGTGCACCGACCCGCAGGGGTCGCACCTCCAGGCGCAAGCTCCCCTCCTCGCCCGGCAGGCGAATGCTGGGGCTGAGAACTGGCACCTCATCGGCTCGCACCAGCAATAACAGGGCCCGGGCCTCGTCCCTCAGCTCCGCCCTGAGGAAAAGACTGGCGTTGGCGCTGATCCAGCCTTCTGGCATGACGCAGTAGGGCGTCACATCGCCAATGACCTGCACCAGGTTGTGGCTGTCATCCAGCACCAGACAGTCCCCACAGAAACTGCGGCTGAGGGCCTCCAGCAAAATCATGTGCTGTTCCGGCACGGAATCGCGCAGCACTACATTGCGGGCCAAAGACGGCCGAGCCCCGGACCCCCTGCTGCCACTAGAGCCCAAGGGCGCCACGGTGCGGCGGGCCATCTCGCCGCTGCGCCGATAGATGCGGTGGGTGGCATTGGCCACGGCAAAGCCCTGGTGGCCGTGGCCCAAGGACTCGGATTCCCCCAAAAACAGCAGTCCGCCGGGCAGCAAACCAAACCGAAAAAGACTGATCACCCGTTCTTGCAGCGGCGGGGTGAAATAGATAAGCGTGTTGCGACATGAGATCAGATCAAGTCGTGGGAAAGGGGGATCTTCGCTGACGTTATGGCGTGCAAAGACAACACAATCCCGCAGTTGATCCTTGATCGTGAATTGGTCAGCATCCTCGTCTAGGAACCGGCAGCGCAAATCGGCGGGAATGGCCTGGGCCTCGGGCAGGGGAAAGACACCCCGACGGGCCACGGCCAAGGCTTCTTCATCAAGGTCGGTGCCGAAGATTTTGAGACGATCGGCCAGCGCCGCCGGATGGCCAAGCACCTGACTGATCACCATCGCCAGGGTGTACACCTCCTTGCCCGTGGCACAACCGGGCACCCAGACCCGGAATTTGGCCTGGGGAGCCAGAGGGGCTCCATAATCTTTCAGCAACTGGGCCAGGACATCAAAGGCCTCCGGATCGCGGAAGAAAGCGGTGACATTGACCAATAGGTTGTGCAGCAGGGCCGGTGCTTCTTCAGCATCATCCCGGAGCAGGCGCACATAAGCATCAAGATCGGCTACCTGGCGAATAGCCATGCGGCGTTGCAACTGCCGGCGCAGGGTGGATTCCTTATACTGAGAGAAATCAACACCCGTGCCTTTTTTGAGATGCCCCAAGACGGCGCTGATGGTCTGGGATTGCATTTCTTGCCCCCCGGCACTGTCTAAGCTAAGCGTGTTTTCTGCCACTGAGTTTAACTTCAAGCCGATTGCGCCAGTTTCTAGTATATTCTCCGCCCCGCCCAGCGAAATGGCAGCCCGGGGCATGGCATCAAATCTGGCTGTTTCTGGCAATTGGGCAAAGGTGAGTCCACCGGCGGCCCGCACCTGGGCCAAGCCCCTGGCCCCATCCGAACCGGTGCCAGAGAGAACCACCGCCACCCCCTGTTGGCGCCATTCCCGGGCTATCGATTCGAACAACCGATCGATGCTGGGGCTCGGACCGAAGCGGGGCGGTGGATCGCTGACGACAAGCCGGTCGCCCCTTACGGCCACATCCCGGTTGGAGGGCGCCACAGCCACGACCCCGGGCCGCAGCAAATCCCCATCCACGGCTGTCACCACCTGCAAACGGGTGACCCGCTGCAGCAGCTCGACAATCAGGCTGGGATGGTCAGGGGCAAGGTGTTGGGCCACCACATAGGCCATCAGCCCCTGGAGCTTGAGTTGGCCCAGGAGCACCTTGAGCGCCTCCAGGCCGCCGGCGGAAGCACCGATCCCCACCACATGGTTAAGGGGCCGCGCATCAGCCCACTTGCTGGAGGAGTGCTCGGATGCACTGGAAAAGCTGTCAGCGGGAAGGATCACGAAGCGAGGCCGAACCCGAATCAGGAGTGATAATCATAACCAATAAACTTGAATTCATTTTTTAACTAACACAAATCAGCAATATTGTTTAAGACCACGCAAGGTGCGACAAAGTTTCGCCTTTGAATCATATTCAAAAGAACGAAAGCCTGCCCCCAACCAGCGCATTGCTCCACCGCTGCCTTGCGGCATAAATCCTTTGGCAAGGCAAAACCGGTGGCGGACCGGACAGGATTGATGCTCAGCAACTTGACAGGCCATAGCGATGAAGATGACGACCTGAGCCCACGCAAGTGCCCAAACTCCACTATGATGCGCCGTGCAAATGCTTTGATACATGCCAGCGAAAACCTGGCCACCTGAAACCTGAACTTTTGTATCTTCTGCAAGGGATTATTTAGATTTGCATTACGTTCGATAAGTGGAATTCAAGGGGTGGAGCCTAATTTATCTACATTCATGTTGATGCAACTTCAAAGCTAAATCACCTTATCTGGTCCAAATGTTATGCCTAATTCTACAGCTTTTCCGCCACTCGACAGCCAGCAAATCGCAAGCGTCAAATCTCCAATACCCAACCAGCCATTTAATTGGAAACAGCCAATGTCCTGGTCTAATGCAGAGAAAGCTACCAACACCAAAGAGCAAGCACATCCTCCCCAGCAAGAAGATCTAATCCGATTATGCAATCCCTTTCAGAACCATCTTGAACGCATTGAAACCCCTGAAGCCAGTCGCCAGCTTCTTGAGGGGGCCCTTGATGTGGCTGAGTTCGAAGCCGTTTTACAAGGGGGATCCCCCTGGCTTTACCAAGGTGCCCATATTCACATCGGCGAACTACCAGTAGTTGCCCACATCAGCGGACCAGCCCAGGGCCTTATCCAGGCCAGCGATGACCTCACCCTGGTCTTGGGCTACGGCGGTGAACAACGCGTGCGCCAAAAGGGAGTGCTTTGGACCTGCAGGGAGAACACTTGTCTGCTGTTGGCACCCAAGGCCAGCTGGAGCTTTGAAAACACCTTGACGAGCTGTGTGGTCGTGCGAATTCAGGTGGAAACCCTCAAGCGCAGCGCCATGGCCATGGGCGGTTGGCGGGAGGCGCCTCCCCAGTGGCAGGAGCTGATGAACCAGGCCCATGGCTGGCAGATCCCCACGGAAGCTCCGGGCCAATCAATGCAAGTTTTCCTGAGGCAGGTAATGGCCAACTGCAATGATCTGCTCGGTTTCAGTCAGACCCTGTTGGATCGGATGCATCTGGAAGACCAGATCTACCGACTGGTGGCGGCGATGTTGATCCCGGATTTACGGCAGGAATCTCCCCACAACCGGCTGCGGCAGCGCCAGGAACATGGCCGCGACGCCTTTGACGAACTAATTGATTACATCCTCGCCAACCTGGGCGAACCCCTTAACCTCACCAATCTCGAAAATCACAGCCACTATTCGCGCCGTACCTTGCAGTACGTTTTTCGCGACCGTTTTGGCTGCACTCCCTCCCAGTGGATCCGCAAGCAGCGGCTGGAGATGGCCCACCATCGTCTGCAAAATCCCCAGCCGCGTGACTCTGTCTCAGAGATTGCCTTCGCCTGCGGCTACCGCTCGATGAGTCTTTTCAGCCTTGATTTTCAACAGCATTACCACATAAAGCCCTCGCATTTATTACGGGAAGGACTCCGCCGCAGCCCATGAAGCCATCAATTCGCCGCAACAGGCCTCAAACGCGGCCGCCGGATCCTTTGCCTCCCGAATCGGCCGGCCAATCACCAAGGCACTGGCACCAGCCGCCAGGGCCGCAGCCGGGGTCATCACCCGCCGTTGATCTCCCAGGGCACCGCCACCGGGCCTGATCCCTGGGGTCACCAAAACAAAAGGATGGGGATGGGAGCCCCGGAGGGCCGCCACCTCTAGGGGAGAACAGACGGCACCCCCCAGGCCAGCCGCAGCCGCCAGATCTGCCAAACGCTTGGCATGGGCCCCCAGGGATTCGCTCAAGCCCAGTTCTGCCTCGAAACGCGCTGGATCCCAACTGGTGAGCACCGTGACCGCCAACAGCGTCGGCGGGTCCCCCAGGCCTGCCTCAGCGGCTCCCTGGACCGCCGCCGCCTGGGCTGCCTGCAGGGCATCCCTGCCAGCTGCGGCATGGACCGTGATCAGCTCAGCCCCTGAACGGGCGGCCGCGCGGCAAGCCCCCGCCATGGTGGCCGGAATGTCGTGAAACTTGAGGTCAAGAAAGACCCGCAGGCCTAGCTCCCTCAGCCGGCGCACCACTTCTGGACCTGCCGCCGTGAACAACTCCAGCCCCACCTTGACCCGCCGGAGGGCGGGAATCGCCGCCACCAGGGCCAGAGCCTCGGCAGCATCACCGCGATCGAGGGCCAGGATCAGGACATCGGCGGGGTGGGGACCCGATGAGGCATCAGGGGAATGGGCCAGAAGACATCATTGCGAAAAGACGAAGCCACGCTAATAAGGGATTTCAAACGCGTCCAGGCCTCCCTAGGCGGCCGATGGTGCCTCGATGCACCGGGCCTCTTCCCCCACCAGCTCCCGCACTAGGCGGTCGTGGTCGAAGTGACAACCGAGGTGGTCCCTGATCGCCAAAGCGTCCCGCTCGGCATTGCCCAGACAGCAGGTGCCCCCCGGCGAGGGCGTCACGTTGAAACTGAGCCCGGGCCGGGCGGCGATTGACACTTCGCCAAGCATCAGCCGGCGGTTTTTGCGATCGATAAGTTGGGGCCTCACCCCGCCATAGCCCTCCGCAAAACGCAGGTCGTCGAGTTGCAGGGCCGGCACGATCTTGCGGGCATCAGCCAGGAACAGGCGCCGCCGCAGCCAGGGCACCTCGAACAACAAATTCCGCAGGATGTAGCTGCGGATATCAGCATCGCCAAACAGCTGCCACAACACCGCCAACACCGCCCCATCGAACCGCAGCACCTGCAGAAATTCCCAGAACGACGCCGGACGGTAACGCTCCAACAATGGCAACAGCAGGGCCGTGGGGCCAAAACGAGTCTTGCCAGGGCTGCGCACATCTGGATCGCCATGGAGAGCAGCGAAGGGCAGCTTGTCGTTTTGCATGGTGTAGACTTTGCCACGCAACAAATCGGGGGTGAAGTAGAAGCTGCCCGCCACCGGCAGGCACGAATACTCCAACCCGTATCCCATCTTCTGCGCCAACAACAAGCTGTGGGCGCCTGCGTTGACGACCACATGGCGGGCCCGCAACCGGGTCCGAGGCGATTCCGCCGCGCCAGGAGCCAACTCCACACGGTAAAAGTCACCCTCGGCTTCGATCTGGATGACGCGGGTGCAAAGTCGCACGTCGACGACGCGCTTCAGGCCTGCAACGGCTTCGTTGGCCTGCTCCACAAACGACTCCGAGAGGGCCTCGTAATCGACGGCCGTCGGTGACAGCCGGATACCAATGGCTAGCAACTCCTCCGGCCGCAGGTCTCCGTTCACGAGGGCCACCTCCGGTTCCCATTCCGCTATCTGCGGCTTCTCAAGCAGCTCCATGGCCGGGAAGTGCGGTGAAAACCGCTGGAAGCGCTCCCTGAGCAGCTCACATTCCCTCGGGCCCACGGCCAGGACCATCTTGGGAGTGCGGAACACGCAGCGATCGCGGCGCCCAGGATCGAGCAGATCGCCATAGCGGCCGATCATCTCGGCGGTGCGTTGAACCCGCAGCGCCTTCTCCAGGGTGTAGTTGGTCTCGATGTCGCCGCAATGGATGGTCTGGCTATTGCTGGTGGCCTTGGAATTGACCTGGGCCAGCTGGTCGTAGCGCTCCACCAGGGTTATGTGGGCCAGGTCGGTGTAGCGGGCCAGGGTGAACAACAGGGCTGTGCCACAGACACCGCCGCCCACGATCAACACATCGGTGACGGCGTCGGCGCTGGACGAATCGGCAAGAGGGGAGGCGTCGCGTTTCAATGGAGATATGGCCTATTCCACCCAGCATCGGCCCTTGGGGGAACCGGCCGAGCCAGGGCGCAGGCCGTGAACTATGATCAAGAAGCTAGGATCATAAAAGATCAAGACAGTCGGGCGATTAGCACAGCGGTAGCGCACTTCCTTCACACGGAAGGGGTCACTGGTTCGAATCCAGTATCGCCCATCTCATTTTGGTCTCAGATCCCAGGCAAACGGGCTCCAGTCATACTGATCACCACATCCAGCTCACGGTTATGGAGTGGCTTCCTTGAGCGGCATTCCGGATCCCCAGCAAACGACCCCGACAAGCGAAGGGTTACTGCCCCCGACAGAACCGATCCCGGAACTGCAAAAGCTTGGCAACACACTCGCGGCCGCAAGGCACCAGCGGGGCATCGACTTAGAAATTCTGGCTGAGCGGTTGCGGATCGGCGCCTCCCAGCTCAGGGCCCTTGAAACCGGCGACCATACCCATCTGCCCGAAGGCGTCTTTGTCATAGCCCTGGCACGAAGAGTGGCCAGTGCCCTTGATCTGAATATCGATGAAGCCGTACAGGCTCTGCGTGGCAGCCGCTTGATGGTGCGGCCCCAGCCCCGTCCCTCCCTGCCACCGGCGCCAATACGCCGCAGCAAACCCTCCGCCCCTGGTCCCCTGCCTCCCCGTCGCGAGATGTCAGGTCCCGGCCATTACAGCAGCAGCAGCCAAGGCCCATCCCCCTGGCTCTGGGGCCTGCCGCTGGTACTCGGCGCCCTAGGCCTAGCCACAGCCTTGGCTTTCAACGGCTGGCAGAATTACTCCCGAGCAGCCCGCCCTGGCTCTGCCGCAGCCGATGCAAACCGGGCGGTCTCTCCCCCCAGTCCCCCCAAGGCCCCCGTCGCTGCCAGCGCCGCCGCGCCCCCAGCAGCAGCAGCAGCACCTTCAAAGTTGCGACTGAAGGCCTCCGAGCCCAGTTGGATCCAAGTGCGCCAGATCGATGGAAAGGTGATTTTTGAGGGCACCTTGACGGGAGAGCAAATCTTTTCCCTAGGCCAAGGGCTTGAGGTTTTGGCTGGTCGCCCCTATGCGGTGCTGGCCTCCGTCGGCGATGGAAGCGCCAGACCGCTTGGCCCGGTCGATGACCTGAGTTGGCACCGTTTCAAACCAACAGCTGCTGCTTCGCCCAGTGCTTCACCTACGGCCGCCCCGATTACGGCACCAACCGGAACAACGACTGACTCGCCAAGCCCAGCTCCTAAGCCTCAGCCCCCGGCACCTGCAGCTGCAGCCCCGTGACCTCCAGCACCACAGGGGCGCAGGCGAGCAGGCTCCAGCGTTCCAGGCTCAGGTCGGCAAAGTTGCCGTCTGGCCCAAGCCGGGGCTCCAGGGTGACCACCAAAGCACCAGAGCCCTCCTGACTGACGGTGAAGCGTTCAATCGCCGCCTCAGGACGCCGATCCAGCGCCACTGCCAATCGCAAAAACAAAGCCAGAGACGTCACCGTGCGGCGATCTTCACGGCCCTCAATCAATTGCCAGGATTCATGCCGCTTCTTTGGCAGACTTCGCCGGTGGTAGCGGGCAATCGCCGCAACCATCAAGTGTTCGATCTCGGAGTAACCAAGTAATTCACCGTGCCGAATCAGATACCAAGTGTGTTTGTGGTATGCCCCCACATTCACGTATTTGCCGCAGTCATGTAGCTGGGCCGCCGCCCAGAGCAACCAACGCCCCTTACCCTCGTCATGGTGCAACCAACCACGGGTTTGGTCGTAGAACGACAGGGCCTGGGCCGACACCCGGTCAGCCCGCTCCTGATCCACTCCATAGTTGCGGGCCAAATAGCGCACCGTGCGCTCGCGAATCGTGCTCTGAAAAGCAAAACGATCGCCGAGCAGGTCGTTGCGCAGCATCCAGTCCACGATCAGACCCTCCCGCAGGGCCCGATCACAGACCACCAATTCCCTGGCCTGGAGCATCCGCATCGCGGTTTGGAGAATCAGGGCCCCAGGCACGATGATTTCGGCCCGTCGCTCGTTGATCGCCGTGAGGGCGCGCCGCTGTTCCGGCGTCATGCCCACGAGCTTGGTGATCAATTGATCGATCCGCTCGCGGCTGAGGCGATAGCCCTGTAATTTCAATGGTGACTTGGAATCCTCCGCTGCTGCCAGGGAGGCCAGGGCCATCGCCGTACCGCTCGTAGCCACCAACAGGGGCTTTTCGCCGGGTAGCAGGGCCTGTCGCACCTGGGCCACGGCAGGATCCAGGGAGCCTTGGATGTAGGCCTGCAGAAAACTACGACGGCCGGCAGGTAGGGGGTCCTGATGGCAGAACTCCCGCTGCAGCCTCACCGCCCCAATGCGGGTACTTGTCAGGACCCGGGCATCGCCGCCATCGGCCAAGATCAATTCGGTGGACCCCCCGCCGATATCCAAAATCAAGTGGGGCTTGTCCCCAAAGGTCATGCCGGAAAGCACCCCCAGGTAGATCAGGCGGGCCTCCTCGGGACCGCTGACCAGGTCCACCGTCAGGCCAAGCTGATCCTGCAACGCCTGCACAAACTCCCGACCATTGGGGGCTTCGCGCACAGCGCTGGTAGCGGCCGTGACGATCTGCTCCACCCCATGGCTGGCAGCCAGATCGCGGCAGTGGCGCAAGGTGAGGAAGGCCCGCTCGATGGCGGCGGCACTGAGATCGCCGTTGTTGGGATCCCGCTCTCCCAGCCGCGTAGTGGACTTCTCCGCCACCACCACACTGAAACTGTGCAAAGCCGGATTGATGGCAGCGATCAGCAGATGGATCGAGTTGGTGCCAATGTCTATGGCCGCCACCCGACGCTCGCCGCTGGCAGGGAAGGGCGGCTCGGATAAGGGAGCCTGCGAGGAGGCCATCGGAATCGGCACCGTTTGGCGGCGTCACTTTGCCATCGAAGCGGTCAAAATGACCCGGACTAGGGTGCCCCCAGCATCGCCAGGAGACCATCCGCCATGGCCAGGACGGCTCCAGGGCCATTGCAAAGAATCCGCGACTGCCTCGAACTGCTGCGCTGGAACCATCCCAGCGGCAGGTTGATTTTGCTGATTCCGGCTGGCTGGGCCCTTTGGCTCAACCCAGCATCACCGCCGTCGCTGCCCTTATTCGCCTTGATTGTTCTAGGGGGCTTGGCGGTAAGCGGGGCCGGCTGCGTCGCCAACGACCTCTGGGACCGCCGCATCGACAACCTGGTGGAACGCACCCGCAACCGGCCCCTCGCCGACGGCAGGATCGGAGTTGCGACCGCCGTCGCCCTGCTGGTCGTCTGCTTGGTGGTCGCCCTGCTGGTGGTCCTGGCCCTGCCTACCCCGGGCCGCAATCTGGCCCTGCCCTTGGCCCTGGCAGCTCTGCCCCCTGTGCTGCTTTACCCCTCCGCCAAGCGCTGGTTTCCCCTACCCCAGCTGGTCCTGGCCTGTTGCTGGGGCTTTGCGGTGTTGATTCCCTGGGCCACAGCCAGCGGCGAACTCGCCGGAACGGCCCTGGCCCTGACCTGGTTCGCCACCCTTTGCTGGACCTTCGGCTTCGACACCGTCTATGCGATGAGTGATCGGGAGGACGACCGACGCGTCGGAGTGCGGAGCAGCGCCCTGACCCTGGGTCGCCATGCGCCCCTGGTGGTTGCCTGCTGCTACGGCCTGACCGCCGCAGCCCTGGCCACGGCTGCCTGGTTGCGGGGCATCGCCATGCCCGAATTCTGGCTTCTCTGGATCGCGGCCACTTGGGGGATGCAACGGGAGGCGTCGGTCCTGAGACGCTCCGATCTGCCGCGGACCGCCTATGGGGTGCATTTCACTCATCAGGTCATGCTGGGGGCCCTCCTGCTGCTGGCGCTAATCGTGCCGCAGTGATCCCCTCCGCCTGCCGTTGACCATGGCTGCTCCCCTGAGCCACCCCAAACCGCTCCGCTCCGGAGACCGCGTACGCCTGGTGGCTGCGAGTTCGGCCCTGGAAACGGGCGAACGGCTGCAGCTGGGCATGGAGGTACTGCGGAGTTGGGGACTGGAGGTGGAAGAACGGCCCGAACTGGTCGGAAGGCGCTGGGGATTCCTGGCCGGCGCAGACCACGAACGGGCCGCCGACCTCCATCCCGGTGACACCCCCAGCCAGGCTGAGGCTTCATTGTTGGCCTGTGTCCGGGGCGGCTGGGGTGCGGCGCGGCTACTCGAACAGGACCTGCCCGACCACAACGCCTGGTTGCTTGGCTTTTCGGACGTCACCTCCCTACTGTGGGAACGGCTGGCCCGGGGGCGAGGCGGCGCCATCCATGGCCCCCTGCTCACCACCCTTGCCGCCGAACCCACCTGGAGCCGGGACCGTTTAAGGGCCCTGCTATTCGGTGAACCACTCCCGGATCTGGAGGGGGAAGGCTGGCAAAGCGGCGTGGCGACAGGTCCCCTGCTGGCCGCCAACCTCACCGTGGCCACCCACCTGTTGGGGACCCGTCATCTGCCGGATCTGCGGGGAGCCATTCTGGTGCTCGAAGACGTGGCAGAAGCGCCCTACCGACTGGAGCGGATGCTGACCCACTGGCGACTCTGCGGAGCGTTGCAACAACTGGCCGGAATCGGCTTCGGCAATTTCCGCGATTGCGTCGACCACGATCGCAGCGACCAACCGAGCGACCACTATTTCACGGCCGAACAGGTGTTACGCGAACGCACCGCCGACCTGGGCATTCCTGTAGTAGCCCAACTGCCGGTAGGGCATTGGCCTGGCAATGGGGCCCTTCCCCTGGGAAGCCTGGCCAGGCTGGACGGACGGACAGGCCGTCTCAGCCTGGCCGATTCCTAAGGACATCCAAGCTTGGCAGTGGCGGCACGGTGCGGGCACTGCCATCACGGTTGCACTCATAGGTCGGAGAGAGAATTTCCACATCGGCCTCGGCGAATACATCCTGAATCGATGCCAGCAAATCCGAAAGGGTTTCCCGATAAGTCATGACATCCCTGACGCTGGCATTGAGCTCATAACTGATATTGAAATCGTTGAGGGAAATCTGCAGCACAAACGGTTGGGGATCGGCAGCTATGCCTGGCACCGCCCAGGCGGCTTTCAACAGCAGCGCATGCACCTGGCGCCAAGGAACGTCGTAGCCGATGGTGATCGTGGTCGCCAGCGCCACGGGTTTGGCAATTTCCCGGCGCGAAAAACTGAAATTGACAATCGAAGCACCGATCACCGTAGCGTTGGGAATGCTGACCAATTCGTTACGGGGTGTCTGGATACGAGTCACCAATAAATCGCGATCCTGTACGACCCCAATCACATCATTTATTTCAACCCGATCGCCTTCACGAAAAGCACGGGTGTAGATCAGCATCAGCCCACTGATGACATTGGTGGCCACCGCACTGGACCCCAGGGCCGCCAAAACGCCAACGAAAAGGCCCGCCCCCTGGAAGGCCTTGCTATCGGAGCCGGGAATGTAGGGATAGGCAGAAACCAGGCCGGCCACCAGAATCGCCGCCGCCACCAAGCGGCCCGTGGGCCGGGCCCATTCCTTGTAAAAACCTGGAAACTGCAAGCGGCCGCGCTCAATCGCCGCAAACCAAGTGCGGCAAGCCCGCATCGCCATGCGGGTGAACAGCAAAATCAGGGCAATTGCCAGGAGATTTGGGATGGCTGCGACCACCCCCTCCAGCACCCCGTCCAAAACCAAACGGATATGGCCCCTCAGCCCCTCGGCGATTCCCTGGGTCGGCGGAAAAAAGCCGAGTAACAGCGGAATCATCAGGTAGCTGGCCAGCAGCAAAACTCCCCAGTGCAGGACCCTCAGCAGCAGCAGCACGGCGCCACGCTCCTGTTCGCTGTCCAGCACTTGGCTGCCTGCCAAGCTCACCCCCCTCAGCCAGGGGGTGTTGCCCCGCAGGATTCCTTCGCGCAGGCGTTGATAAAAATCCCCTTGCAGCCGTAGCCAGAGCAGATAGGCCCCGAGTACCAGCAAGGCCAGGGCAGTACCCCTTAACCAGGAGGTGAGACTGTGGGTGCTGCGGTACTGGCGGATGGCGCCCCGCAACTGGTCCCGATACAACTCGGCCAGCTGTTGGCGGCTAATTTCAAAGGCGCGGCCAGCCCGATCATCCACCGCCAGGAAGGGCTTGAACTGGCCCTTGGCGTCGATCACCCCAATCATCGAATAGGGAGGGTCCTCCTGAACCACTAACTGCTCCGGGGCAACGGTGCCCTTGCGGGCCAGTTCCTGCAGCAACGCCGAACCGCGGTTAGCCACCGATGCCAAGCTCTGGGCACCCGCCACCGAACGCAGTTCGAGGATGCGCCGGCCATCCAAGCTGACCCATTGGGGAGAGGAGGAGCTAGACCCTGGGCTCGCTCCAGGCGCCGCCCCCTGAGGCGCCAACTTCGGGGACGGCGGCGGGGACGGCGGCGGTGCCGCCGCCAAAGCCATTGCGGGAGCAGCCCACAGCCCCAGCAATACGGCCAGAAATATGGACAGCAAGAGGGCCCCAACCGCCCGGCCCCAACCGCCTCGAAGGCGGCGAAGGCGGTAAACCCGGCTCCAAACCGGTTCCAGGCGGAAAAGGTGGGCGCTCAACATGATAACGGCGTTCACCCTCTCAGCTTGCCGGGCCCCTGGGAATCTGGCCGGCTCAGGGCCAGGCCACCAAGACCGCACCCCCACCCATCAGCGCCACGCCGAGCCACTGCCAGGGGTTGAGGCTTTCCCCCAGCAAAACCACCCCAAAAACCGCCACGATCACGACGCTCAACTTATCGATCGGGGCCACCTGTGCCAAAGGGCCCAGCTGAATCGCCCGGAACCAACACAACCAGGACACCCCGGTGGCCAAACCGGAAAACAACAAAAACAACAAACTGCGACGGGGCAAATCGAGGGGTGATTGCCATTCACCCCGGCCAAACACCACTGCCACAAGCAGCAACAGAACCACCACAGTGCGCAGCAGGGTAGCCAGATTGCTGGGTACCCCCTGCACCCCTATCTTGGCCAACAGGGATGTCAAAGCAGCGGTGATGGCCGCCAATAAAGCCCATATCTGCCATTGGCTCCAAATAGATCCCATCGCGCTCGAATACCGTTGGGCCGTTCTTGCTTAGCAGGCCCCTTGCCAGAACCTCAATGGCAGGCGCCTGGGCCAGGGCCCGGTTGGGGAGCCTAGCTGCCACGATTCTTGAGCATGGCCTCGGCCACAGTGAGATCAAAGGGGGTGGTGACTTTGATGTTGGAAGGTGGGGCATCCAACACCTGCACCGGCCAGCCCAGGCGCTCGTAGAGGGCAGCATCGTCGGTCACGGTCCAGCCCCCGGCTTCGGCCTTGGCATGGGCCTGGCGCAGGCGATCCACCGCAAAGCCCTGGGGCGTCTGGGCCGCCCACAACAGTGAGCGATCGGGGGTGCCCTTGATGCGGCCGCCCTCCCCCACCTCTTTGATGGTGTCGGTGACCGGTGTGGCGGCAATGATGCCGGCCCCGGCCAGGGTCGCTGCGCCGAGGGCCTCGCAACAACGCTGCAAAAGCTCTGGTTCGACCAGACAGCGGGCGCCATCGTGAATCAAGACCTGCTTGGCGTCATCCGGCAGGGCCGCCAAGCCCAGACGTACCGAGTCCTGGCGCGTGTCGCCCCCCACGATCCAGACCACTGGTGCCAAGGGCGATCGGGCCGTAGCACCCTGGCGGACATCCGCCACCAGGGCCGCAATCGCTTCCGCATCGACCGGCTGACCCACCACACCGATCCAGCGGATCGCCCCACAGGCAAGGGCCGCTTCCAGCGTCCAGGCCAGCAAGGGGCGGCCAGCAAGGGGAAGCAGCAATTTGTTGCCATTCGCCCCCATACGCCGGCCACTGCCGGCTGCCGCAATCAGCAAATGCACAGGATTTCCAACCTCGGTAGCAAACCAGTGGGATTCTTCTCCATACAATCAGGCGGCGGTCCCATCCACCGCCCAGCCGAGGCCCGATGCGCGCTTTATTTTTGATTCCAGGAGATGCCGTCCGGCAGCTCCAGGCCCTGCCGGCGGTGGCAGCAACAGCCCAGCAGCTGAAGTTCCAGATCCAAGTGGCCTGTCCTGCTTCGGTCGGCGGTATCTGGGAACTGGTTCCCGCCGTTGAGAAGGTGATCCCCTTCAACTACACAGATGCCACTCTTGCCGACTGGACCAACTTGATGGGATCCGTTCGGGATCCCGATTTCCAGGCCTGTATCAACCTGGCCCAGGGACGCCAGGTGGATTTAATGCTGTCGATGAGCCATATCCCCAAGCGGCTGGCCGCCTCAGGCTTCTCGGCCACCGAAAAGGTCAACCCCCTTAACCAGGGCTGGCCCTCCCAGAGACTGGCTCCCTATCTGGCTCCCATCGGCGTTCAACTGGACGCCCCGGCCTTTCGCCTACTGCTACCCAAATCGAGTCTTGAAAAAGCCTCCAAATCCCTGCCCCCTGGCCAGGGCCCCGTGCTGTTGGTGGCTCCAGGGGGTGGCCCCCAAGACTGGCCCGGGACAAACTGGGAGGCTGTGACACAACAAATCCAGCTAAGACTTAACGATCTCAGGGTTCAACAAAGTCTCCCCCCAGAAGCCCCTTGGTCCCAAAGGGCCGCCCAGGTGGCCTCAAGCGACGTAGTGCTGGCCAGTGATCCTGTCAGCATCGAGCTGGCCCTGCTCTGCGGCGTGCCCTTGGTGGCCCTTGGTTCCAGGGCGGAAGACTTGCCGGTAAGGGAAGGGGTGACCGGGCTAGGTGGAAGCACGCCCCTGACCCAGGTGAGTGTGGATAACGTGCTCGGAGCCCTGGGCCTTGGCTGACCACAACACCAGCTCCCCGGCCCAGCGATGAACTGGCCTCGGGGCTGGCAGACGCGCTGGAGACGCCCTCCATTAAGCCGATCGCGGCGGTCCTGGCTAATGCCGATCCTGTCCCTGGGGGGATTGGTGAATCTGGCCGCCGGTCTTTACAAGTTCACGGAAGGCTGGGATTGGGGGGACTGCTATTGGATGGTGCTGATCACCCTCAGCACCCTCGGCTTCAGTGACTCCCACACCAAGGTCCTGACGGCCTCGGGCCGGGTGGTGACGGCCTTTCTGATCGCCGGTGGACTGGTGGTCGTGCAACTCACCGTCCGTAGCCTGCTGGGTTTGGCTGAGTCAGGGTATTTCAGGCACCTGCGGGATCGCCGCCTACGCCGTTGGATCAGTCGCATGAACAATCACGTCATTCTTTGCGGCTATGGCCGCATCGGTCGCGAAATCGCCGAACAACTCAACCGTGAAGGGGTGCGGTTGCTGGTGATTGAAACCGACCAGGCCAGCAAGGAGGCAGCCGAAGAGCGCGGGCTGCCGGTGTTGCTGGCGGATGCCACTCTCGATGAAACCCTGCTGGAAGCCGGCATCCAACACTGCCGCAGCCTGGTGGCGGCCCTGAGCAGCAACGCGGCCAATCTCTATGTCGTCCTCAGCGCCAGGGGCCTGGCACCGGGTTGCCGGTTGATTGCACGCGCCGACAGCGATGAGGCCGCACGCAAACTGAGGTTGGCCGGAGCTGACCAGGTGGTAAGCCCCTACGTTGCTGGGGGTCGCACCATGGCCGCCACAGCCCTCAGACCCCTGGCCGTCAGTTTCATGGAGCTGCTAGCGGGCTCCGAGTGCGAGGTGGAGGAATTTCAGCTCAGTGCCGATCCCAAGCGCCTCGGAGAACTGCAGGGAGCCAGCCTGGAAAATCTGCATCTGCGCCGTCGCAGTGGTGCCCTGGTGCTCGCGGTGCGCAACCCCGGAGGGGATGGCAGAGAAGGGAATTCCGCCCCTTCCCTGATTGCCAACCCCGGTGGTCACGTGCGGCTTGAACCGGGACAGCTCCTAGTTGTGATGGGTAGCCAGGAGCAATTGAGCCGATTGAGGGATCTACTTGGAGAGGCCTTGGTGGATGTGGCAGTGATGCCGGCCTGATGCCCCCAGCAGACAGAGTCAGCCAGGCCGACATACGATCAGCGGCGAAACTCGACACCTCAATGTCCCATTCCCAACCCCTGACTGGCCAAACCGCCCTGGTAACGGGTGCCAGCCGGGGTATCGGTGCCGCGGTCGCCGCGGAATTGGCGGCTGCAGGGGCAAACGTTGTTGTGAATTATGCCCACTCCGAAACAGCGGCAGCGGACCTGGTGAACTCAATCGCAGCGGCCGGTGGCAAGGCCTGGAGCCTGAAGGCCAACGTCGCCAACGAAGATGAAGTAGAAGCGATGGTCAAACAAATCATGGAGCGGGAAAATCGAATCGATATTCTTGTCAACAATGCTGGGATCACCAAAGATGGTCTTCTGATGCGCATGAAGACCACAGATTGGCAAAGTGTGATCGACCTCAACCTCACCGGAGTATTTCTTTGCAGCCGAGCCGTTAGCCGGCCCATGCTCAAAGCCAGAAGTGGCCGCATTATCAACATCACTTCTGTTGTGGCTTTGATGGGCAATCCAGGCCAAGCCAATTACAGTGCAGCCAAAGCAGGCGCGATTGGTTTAACCCGCAGTACTGCCGC
>JBKDVK010000194.1:0-5180 GCA_046338875.1 Cyanobacteriota bacterium
CTGCGGATCGGCTGATGTCCACTGCACCGCCAGTTGGCCGGCATTGGAACCCCAGCCCATGCCCTGCAGTTGGTTCCAGGAGCTGCCGTTGTAGTACTGCACCGAACCGTTGCCCAGGCCCACGACGATCTCAGGCGTGCCGGCACCGTTCCAATTCACCGCCATCGAACCTATGGAGTTCTTCCAGCCTGTGTCTTGCAACTGAGTCCAGTTGCTGCCGTTGTAGTACTGCACGGAGCTGTTGCCCAGCCCCACCACCACCTGGGGATTGCCACTGGCCGGCCAATTAACCTCCATGCAATTGACAGAGTTGTCCCAGCCCGTGCCCTGTAGCTGGCTCCAGCCACTGCCGTTGTAATACTCCACTGCACCACTGCCTAGCCCTACCACCACCGACGGATTGGCAGATGTCCACTGCACCGCCAACTGTTTGGCGTTTGATTGCCATCCGGTACCGACCAGCTGGATCCAATTGCTGCCGTTGTAGTATTGAACAGAGCTATTCGCCAGACCGACGACGACTTCAGGAATGCCGTAGACGCTCCAATTAACCGCCATCGAAGAGACATTAGAATCCCATCCCTGTGCTTGTAATTGGATCCAGCTGCTGCCGTCGTAGTACTCCACAGCAGCATCGTCAAGTCCCACGACGATCTGGAGCAGCGAGTAGGGGGTTGTGATAGCAGAGAGATAGTTAAGCGATGTCTGGCAGCCGACCAATATCGGGGGAGAAACGTTGATATAGGTGTAGTTAGCCAAAAGATTGTAGGCTTCGTATTGATTGCTACTGCTGGTAAAGGCGCTCATTTGACTTACGAGCGTTGACTGGGCCAGAGGCGTCCATTGCCAATTGTCGGCGGCGCTTTGGGCTGTGCTATTCGGGGTGGAAAGAATGGAGCTGAGCACCATTTGCTGGCTGGTGATTGATGGCTGCGCCTGTTGCACCCAATCAGCAAAAGTGGTCCAGCACTGCTGCGGGGTGTTATTGGGATTAAGCATGTAATTCACTAGTAAACCCAAGCCAGTGGACTGCTGGGGTGCCATGGAATTCATATCGTCTACCGCAGCTGATTTCCAAACGCCAAGCAATTTCTGGGCCGAAATCATGCAAAACATAACTTCCAAATTCTCCACCAGTGCTGGGAAACCCTTATCCATGATCCAGTCGCCAAGCTGATTGAGCAGGGTGTTGACCCCGCCCTTGGGCACCTCAACGTCCGTATCGGTATCCGTATCTATATCGGTGTCGGTGTCTGTATCGGTATCCGTGACATTGTCGGTATCGGTGACAACGTCAACGTCACTATCAATATCAACGTCAATATCAACATCTACATCAATGATGGCAAATACATCTACATCAATATCAACATCTACATCAATATCCACATCCGTGTCAACATCGGTGTCGACCACTGTGTCGGTGTCCTCGACAATATCGGTATCTATGTCCGTGTCGACATCGACATCCACATCAACATCTACATTGATCGGATCGATCTCTTCGCCCAGCTCCGCAATCGGAGCGGCTGTGGCAGCTTGGCTGGAGAGCTGTTCATTGATCGAGGCCACCAGCTTGCCAAGGTTGGTGTAGAGGAAAGCCATGCCATTGGCTACACCCTGTAGTACAAATGCTGCCATGTTTAGCACCATCAGCAACTGCACGGTGCGAAAAGACACGTAGGCCAGGTCGTAGGCCGCCACCCACCAGGGAATGGTGGGATTGGCATAGGGCTGGGCGATCAAGCTGGTGCCATTCAAAGTGCCGCTGAGACAGAGCACGATCTGATCAGGACTGCCCTCCCAGGACAAACTGCGCGGGATACCAGCCAGCCATAATCCTTCGGTACTGCTGCCCCCGCTTGAACTCAACACCCCACCGCTGACGCTTAGGGGTGGCGTGAATGCGGGAGCGCTGGAGGTATCGGCGGGTGCATAGCTGGCGGCGCCATTGGCAATCGTAAGGGTGCCAACGCTGACGGTGGGCAGCACCAGATTGCTGGTGGAGGTGGTATCTGGCTTAAAGCAGAAGTAGGTGCCACTCCAGGGGAAGAGGGTGTTGGTGGCCCAGTAGGCCAGGGCTGCCATCTGCGGTTCCGTGCCGCCAGCCATACCGTTGGCCGTACAAAAGGCGGCTACGTTGGTTTCCAGCTCAGCCGGGCTGGGGGAGGTGTAGTAGATCTCGATGAACTGCAGAGCCTCCGGTGAATAGGGCTGGGCAATGGTCTGCAGGTAAAAACTCCAACAGCTTTGGGCTGTTGTCAGGTCTGCCTCGGTGACGATTTTGGCAGGATTAATGCCAATCAGCGAACTCTTCAGCGAAGGCACCCACACCAATACAGGGAATTGGTTGTCCTGCTGGGCCAGCACCAGGCGACTTGCTTGCGAGGGGGGCGTGAAGGTTCCACTGCCGTTGGCGGGAATCACGGCAATCTGGGTGTAAGTCGGTGCATAGTCAGCCGCATCAGTACTGGGCGGTGAGCTGGGCTGGCCAGTGCTGAAGGTGTCGTAGACAATCAGCGGAGTTGCCAGCTGGTTGGTGACCGTGCAGGGGTTGCCGCTGCTTGTCGAGCCTGTAGTGCTGGAATTGCCTGATGCTGTCATCACAATGAGCCGCAATTGTGTATGGAAAAACCCCCACTCCCAAGGGAGTGGGGAAGAAAAACTATGCTGAATCAGACTTCCATGTCGGGGATGTCGTCTCCGTCTCCGTCTCCATCGTTTCCATCGTCAGAGTCTCCATCTTCATCTTCATTCTCTTCCTCCTCATCCTTTTCTTCTTCATCCTCATCTTCCGATTCCTGCTCCTCATCCTGCTCGACCTCTTTATCTGTAGCGTTATCGGAGGATACGTTCAATTTATTAATTTCTGCTTGATTCGATGATATCTGATCTTGTATATCCTGAAGTTTCTCATTGGCATCATCAGATTCAGGATTAACTTCCGACAGCTCTTTAGCCTCTAAGTCTGATTGATTAATTTCTTCGTTAATAATATCGCTGTTTTCGCCAAGCTCCGTCTGAACGTTTTCTTCTTCAAATTGATGATCAATTTCTTCTGCTTCAGACTTTATAATCTCGGTGTTCCAGACAACTGGCTCAACGTCAATTTGCTCCTCAACCACGGCGTCGCCCGTCTTCAACTGGTCATCGTTGCCACTATTTTCTAATTTCTCCTGAGCTTGATCCTTGATGTCGCTTTGCGCCTTGGCAGCCTCATCCGCCGATGGTGACTCCCCTTTGCTGCATTTTTTTGCAATCCACTCGCCAAACTGGACGCCGATGTCAATCATAAAGTAGAGAGACATTGCGGTCTGGAGGACTCTCCAAGTCTTGGAATTCACAACATCATCGTATCCCTTGCTCCACTTGGCAGCTTCGGTCAGGCTCAAGTCGATTGATGAGCCGATGACATTGCTGCCATTGATCACGCCCACCAACGCTTGAATGGGTGTGCCCATATCTGCGGTATTACCCGTGAGTTGGCCCATATCCATGAATGTGGTTTGCAGGCAGAAGCTGCTGAAGCCATCACTATTGTTAGCCACCAACTGTCCGTCCACGAAGTTGAGACCAACGGCAGCGCCACTCTTGGGATTCCAGGTGATCGAGTAGCCAGCATTGGCATCAGAAATTGCTGCCGGCGTGCCCCCCGTCTGGGTGAGGACAACAGTACCCAGGCTGGAGAATTGCTCTGACTCCTTTACATTAGTAGAGTCGGTGGCGCTGGAACTGTTACCGCTTGTTGGGGTAACCGTGTAGAAGTGATAGGTGTATGACTGTTGAAAGTTGGCCCAAATATAAGCATAAGCCGAAGCATAACTGCTTACCGAGCTATAGATTTCAAAATTTACATTCGTGTAGTCGGTGGTGCTAGCAAAAAACGCATTCGCTGCTGCGATTGGACTTGTCGGTGGGCTTGCAGTATTACCTTGATTTAGTGCTGTCATAAACTGCTGTGCCAAGGGAGATGAAGGATATGCCATGATGTTTTGCAGAAACACGTAGGCATTAGCCGCCGAGCTTGAATTTAATCCAGGTGGAATTGACTGGGGTATGGATATGGCCGGGAAGTTGATAAGCTTCTGGTCCTCGCCTACCACCGCCACTGGGAAGTAGTTATTAGCTTGGGAGACCAGAAGGGTGTAACTCAACTGTTGAGTTTGGGTGCCGGGTTGGTAATAGGGCAGCAGGTTAAGTTTACCGACTTGGTTGACTGGCAGAACACTTGAGGTTGAACTGGTCTCGCTCTTAACAGTGGCGCCCTCATCGAGGAAATTGAGCAGAATCAGGTCGGTCTGGAGATAATACTGGACCGTGCTTGTGCTGGAGGTATTGTTTGCGTTGATTACCACGATGCTCCCATCCCAGCCTGTTTGGGCTGGCGTATTTGGGCTTGTGGGCAGGATGAGGTTGTTGGTAACGGAGCAGGTGTTTTGCGGTGTGGGAGTGGTCGAAGTGCTGGTGCTGGGAGTTTGGGTCACGGTGCTTGTAGAAGAGGTTGTTGTAGAAGAGGTTGTTGGAGAAGAGGTTGTTGATGAAGAGGTGCTGGTCGGAGCTTGCGTGCTGCTACTACCGGCTGGGTTGTTGGTGGGGGTTGATGTGGTGCTGCTATTTCCGGTTGGAGTGTTGGTGGTGCTACTGCCATTCACGGGTGACACGTACCACTGGGCACTGCCGCATGCAATCGCCGAGCCCCAACCCGTGCCCTGTAGTTGACTCCAGTTCGAGCCGCTAAAGGACTGAACAGAACCATCGACCAGGCCAACAATGATCTGGGGGTTCTCAAGGCCGAGCCAATTCACCTGCAAGTAGCTCACAGAGGAGCCCCAGGCGCTGCCCTGCAGCTGGTTCCAGCTGCTGCCGTTGTAATACTGCACGTAGCCATCACTCAGACCCACCACCACCAGGGGAGCGCCACTGGCCGGCCAGTTCACCTCCATGCCAGTCACAGAGCAGCCCCAGCCGGTGCCCTGCAGCTGGCTCCAGCCATTGCCGTTGTAATACTCCACCGCACCGCTGTTTAGACCCACCACCACCTGCGGATCGGCTGATGTCCACTGCACCGCCAGTTGGCCGGCATTGGAACCCCAGCCCATGCCCTGCAGTTGGTTCCAGGAGCTGCCGTTGTAGTACTGCACCGAACCGTTGCCCAGGCCCACGACGATCTCAGGCGTGCC
>JBKDVK010000195.1:0-20019 GCA_046338875.1 Cyanobacteriota bacterium
CCCGCCCGTTGAAAAGCAGCAAAATCATGCTCGCCAACAATATCGGCAAGGGCAGCTGCCATCAGGCTTTCGTCGAGGCGTACCTTGTGGCGGTGCCAGCTCCAAGGTGCCAAAAAAAGGTTTGGAAGACGTCCATTATAAATTGTATACCGATAGCGACGATATTCTGCGTTGTAACAGGCATGCCAAGTGCTGGCGACTTCGGCTGCAGCTCTGATGCGAATCGACTTGGGCAGGCGACCGTTTAGGGCTGCGGGCCATCGATGGGGAGGGATTGGACCAGCAGAATCAAAATGAACAACCTGCCCAGCTGCATGAACACCAGCATCTGTCCTGCCTGCCGCGACTACAGAATGAGATACTCCAGGCTCTAACTGAGACAAAACTTCTTCTAGGGTGGACTGCACCGAAGAAGCCTTTGCTTGACGTTGCCAACCTGAATATGGACTGCCGTCATACTGAAGGCAGAGTGCTATGCGACGGATGGGATTCAGACCAACTCGATGATTGCCATCTCAGCGTTGTCGCCGCGACGGGGCACCGTACGAATAATCCTTGTATAACCGCCGCTTCGATCACCGTATCGATCCAAAGCTTTATCGAAAAGGGCATGGACAAGTTGCTTATCGTAGATATAGCCAATCGCGCGGCGTCTTGAAGCAAGACTACCTTCCTTAGCCAGAGTGATCATGCGCTCTGCCTCATCGCGAAGGGCTTTGGCACGGGCCTTTGTGGTGGTTACACGACCCTCACGGATCAACTGGGTCGTTAGTCCCCGTAACATTGCTTTACGTTGATCGGCTGGGCGTCCAAGCAGGGGGACTCGGCACTGGTGGCGCATGATGAAAAGAGTTAAAGGGAAACAACGTTCAGGCCGTTGTGCGGCTCTGGGGAAGTGAAATGCCGATACGCTCAAGGGCTTCGATCACCTCATCGGCAGACTTGGAACCGAAGTTCTTTATCTCAAGCAGGTCTTCATAACTGAAGCCCATCAAGTCAGACACCGAGTTGACCTGAGCACGCTTGAGACAGTTGTAAGCCCTCACTGAAAGATTGAGTTCTTCCAGGGGAATCTGGGCCTCAGCTGTTGTCTCAGGCTCGAGACCTGGATCCTCAGACGTTGTCAGAGTAGCAAGGGGCTGAAAAAGGCTTATCAACTGGTTTGCAGCTTGTGCCATGGCATCATCGGGTGTGATGCTGCCATTTGTTTCGATCTCTAGCCTCAACCGTTCACGCGCCGAACCACCTTCTCCGACGGCAGTTTCGTCAACACTATAGTTGACCCGACGAATGGGCATGAAAACGGCATCGATCTGGAGGAGATCGATGGCACTGGTTTCTTCATTGTGACGATCGACAGGTCGATAGCCGATGCCACGTTCAACATGGACCTCCATCTCGAGACTGTGGCCCTCAGCCACAGTGGCGATCGGACGATCGGCATCAATAACTTGAACTTGGGAAGAGAACTGCAGATGGGAAGCAGTCACGGTGGCAGGGCCATTGACAACCAAGCGACCAATCTCTACCTCGCGACTGCGACTATTGACCGGGACAGACTTGCAGTTGAGCAGAATGTCAAGGACATCTTCTCTAACCCCTGGCACAGTGGCGTATTCGTGGTTCACACCGGCGATACGAACTGCGGTGATCGCACTGCCTTCAAGGGCACCGATCAAGATGCGCCGTAGTGAAGTGCCAAGGGTTGTGGCCTGACCTTTGTCAAGAGGACCGATCAGAAAAACGCCGATTTGAGAACGGTCGTCCGCAACCTGATGGTCAACGCGATCGATCTGGTATTGCAACACGGTATGTATGGCAGGGGTAAGACAGAATCAGGCGTCAAACGCGACGTCGCTTGGGACGGCGGCAGCCATTGTGGGGCAGGGGAGTGACGTCGCGGATCAGGGTGATTTCAAGGCCGGCAACCTGAAGGGCACGGATGGCAGTTTCACGGCCAGAACCAGGCCCACGAACCAAAACCTCAATCTGGCGCATACCTTGCTCTAAGGCGCGACGACCAGCAGCCTCAGCAGCCGTCTGAGCTGCAAACGGAGTGCCCTTACGAGCACCCTTGAATCCACTGGCACCGGCTGAAGACCAGCTAATAACCTCACCAGCCGTGTCAGTTATCGACACGATGGTGTTGTTGAAGGTGCTTTGAATGTGGGCAACACCGTTGGGAACATTGCGCTTGGCCTTTTTGGGACCTGTTTTTTTGGCTGGCTTCGCCATGGCATTTGGCCTGCAAGGCAGGTGAGGGATCGGGAAAAGGCTGAGGTAAAGGGCGACTGATGAGGGACCTAAAGGACCTACTTCTTCTTGCCGGCCACAGTTTTGCGGGCACCACGGCGGGTGCGTGCGTTGGTACGGGTGCGTTGGCCTCGTACAGGCAGACCCATGCGATGGCGACGGCCACGCAAACAGCCGATGTCCTGGAGTCGCTTGAGGGCCATGCCCTCTTCCCGACGGAGATCACCTTCTAATGTGAAAGTTTCAGCAGCTCCGCGAAGCTTTTGGACATCAGCATCGCTGAGATCCTTGACCCGAATATCGGGACTGACACCGGCCTTGGCCAGAATTTTCTTCGCCCGAGTCAGACCGATCCCGTAGACGTAGGTCAGGGAAATCTCGATCCGCTTGTCGCGGGGAATGTCAACACCGGCTATCCGTGCCACTGGCTAAAGAAATCGAAGGATTTGGAAAAGTTGAAGTCACGCCCTAGGGGTGACGGGAGGTTTGGCAGCAGATCAACCTTGACGCTGCTTGTGCTTGGGATTGGTGCAGATCACCATGACCCTACCGTGACGGCGGATCACACGACATTTGTCGCACATCCGCTTGACTGAGGCACGCACCTTCATGGCCCGCGAAACTCCGATTTCACAAACAAAAATCCTACCACATCAGCCTCCTACTTGGCGACGGATCTCGCCTGCTACGTCGTCGACCGTTCCTGCGGCATCCACGGAGATCAGGAGTCCAAGCTGTTGGTAATGGTCAATAAGGGGCGCGGTCTGTTGACGATATACCTCAAGACGGTTGCGTATCACAGCCTCGGTGTCATCGGCACGGCCACGAGAAAGCATTCGCTGGACCAGGGTCTCATCAGGTAGGGCCATTAGGATCACCAGTTCAATTGACTGGTTGAGCTGAAGGAGCAGGGCGTCAAGTGCGGTGGCTTGGCCAAGATTGCGCGGAAATCCATCTAACAACCAACCCTGGGAATGGCCCTCAAGGCGATGACGAACAATTGCAAGCACAAGTTCGTCGCTGACAAGCTCGCCACGGGCCATGATCGCTTCTGCTTGCTGGCCGAGTTCGGTGCCAGCAAGAACTTCGGCACGAAGCAGATCGCCGGTTGAAAGATGCAGTAGATCAGCTTCAGAGGCCAAGCGCTGAGCCTGGGTACCTTTACCAGCCCCTGGAGGACCGAGAAAAAGCAAACGTTGTTTCATCGTTGAATTACGAATTCAAGCAGGAACTAGCAAAAAGAAACAATTCAACCTCGTACGATACCTTCATATCTTTGCGATATCACGTAGGTCTGAACTTGCTTAGCAGTGTCGATGGCAACACCAACCAAAATCAGAAGTGAAGTCGCTCCAATGCCTTGGAAGGTTCGAACTTGGATAGCACCTTCAACGGCAGAAGGGATAATCGCAACAGCACCAAGGAAAAGACCACCAAGCAGAGTCAAGCGATTGCCTACGTCACTCAGATAGGTAGCTGTTGCTGATCCTGGCCTCACGCCAGGAATGGCAACCCCGTTTCGCTTAAGGTTGGTTGCTATATCAAGCGGGTTTACAGTAAGAGAGGCATAGAAGTAAGAGAACCCTAGAATTAAAGCAAAGTATACAATTGCATAAATCCAGGGAAGACTGCTATTGGGATTTAAGTAGCCAGCAACCCGAATTAACAAGGGATTTGATGTAAAATTTGCGATGGTCAAGGGCAGGAACAACATGGCCGAGGCGAAGATAATCGGCATTACACCTCCAGCATTAAGCTTTAGGGGTAAATAACTTTGCCTTGCGGTCAAAACACCAGCTCCACCAACTTGTCGTTTTGCACTAACTATTGGCAATCTTCTATTTCCTTCTTGAACAAGAATAATTCCTACTATGGTAAGCAAGAAAACAAGCAACAAGATAATAATGCCAGTCACCGTACTTCTATCCCCACTTTGAGCTAATTGAACCGTAGAACCAAGGGCCCTTGGTAGAGTGGCAACTATGTTGAGAAAAATAACCAAGGAAGCACCCTGACCAATTCCCCGCTCAGTTATCACTTCACTAATCCACATCACAACCATAGACCCCGTAACAAGGGCCAGGGTTGTTTGCAAAACGAACAGCCACTCAGGTAAACCCGGAAGGGCATACTGGCGAAGAATAAGTGCAAATACAAGACTCTGGATCAGGCCCCAGGCGAGAGCAACAAACCTGGTGATCTGGGCAATCCGACGGCGACCAGCCTCACCCTCATTCTTTTGCAGATCCTCGAGGCTTGGAATAGCGGCCGTCAACAGTTGGATAATGATCGAAGCATTAATAAATGGGAGAATGCCCAGGCCAAAGATGCCTATTGTTGAAATACCACCGCCTGTAAAGATGTCCAGAAAACCTATAAGTTGGCCACCTCGGGCCAAAAATTGCTGAAACGCGACCCGATCAATCCCTGGCACGGGAATGTAGACACCCAAGCGCACCAGAAGCAACAGACCAAGGGTAAGCAGAACTCTGTCCCGCAGACCTTTGGCCTGAATCAATTGGGTAAAGATTTCAGTTGCGCCTGGATTGCGACCCCGACTGAGAACCATGGTGGTGAGGGGATGGGTGAGCAGATCTGAAAGATAAACGATAGACGTTTCTGGCTAGAACTAGCCTACAGTTACCTCACAAGAGCCGCCAGCAGCCTCAATCTTGGCCCGAGCGCCAGCAGTGAAAGCTGAGGCTTGAACATTGAGCTTGACCGCTAGGTCTCCACTGCCAAGTACTTTAAGAGGATACTTAGGACTAGTGACTAGACCATCTTGGACGAGAGAATCCATTGTTACTGTGGATCCAGCAGGCAGATCGGCCAAGCTACCGACGTTAATGACGGTATAATAAACTGGATTCACAAGCTCGAAATGCTTGAGCTTGGGGATTCGACGATAGAGGGGCATTTGGCCACCCTCAAAACCTGGACGAACAGGACGGCCAGAACGGGACTTCTGACCTCTCATGCCAAAACCACAACTGGCACCCTGGCCAGCAGCGATGCCCCGACCCTTGCGCAGTTTGCGCCGGCGGGAACCGGGTTGGGGCTTGAGAGTGTTTAGGGAAAAGGAGGATGTCATCGGGGGCTCCGGCAAGGGGCTCAGGAGTAGATCTGTTCTAGAGAGATGCCACGTTCTTTGGCCGTCTCTTTATGGGTACGCAGCGCCCCAAGGGCTTCCATGGCAGCTCGGGCATTGTTCAGGGGCGTCTTGGATCCAAGTCGCTTGGCCAGTACGTTCTTGATGCCCGCTAGTTCCAGAACCGTGCGGATCGAACCGCCGGCAATCACACCCGTACCCGGCGCAGCCGGACGAATCAGGACACTCGCTGCGCCATCACGCCCGCGGCTTTCGGTAGGCACGGAACTCGTACGCGTTAGAGGCACCTTAACCAAGTGCTTTTTGCCATCAGCGACGCCCTTGCGAACGGCACCGATCACATCGCCGGCCTTGCCGACCCCAACACCCACCTGACCACGTTCATTACCAACGACAACGATGGCCCGGAAGCTCATCTTTTTGCCGCCCTTAACGGTTTTGGAGACGCGTCTGATCTGAACAACTCGCTCTTGCCACTCGGAATCGCGCTCTTGGCCGCCACGGCGATCACCGCCGCGGCGCTGGCCACGACGATCGGCGCCGCCGCCTTTGCCCTCTCCCCGTCCCTGGCCACGGCGTTCCTGGCCTTCGGCACTAGGCACATCTGCGGCGGTAGGGATGTCGCCGGTCTGAATTTGGTCGTTGGTTTCGGTCATGGTGAGCGGAGGAATCAGAACTGAAGGCCCGCTTCCCGGGCGGCATCGGCAAGGGCCTTGACCCTGCCGTGGTAGATGTTGCCGCCGCGATCGAAGACCACCTGCTGAATACCCTTGGCGAGGGCACGCTTGGCAACAAGCTGGCCCACAGCCACGGAGGCTTCACAAGTAGCACCGACGGCGAGGGTCGTACGCAGATCCTTGTCGAGGCTCGATGCCGAACAAAGGGTGCTCTGGGCATCGTCGTCGATGACCTGGGCGTAGATGTGGTTGTTGGAGCGGAAAACGGCAAGCCGGGGGCGCTCGGAGGTGCCGGAGAGATGGCGACGCAGACGGCGATGGCGCTTCTGAGTCTGCAGTTTTCGGGAGAGGGTGGACATGGGGATTCAGGGTATGAATGCTGGAGCCGAGCTCATTTCTTGCCGGTCTTACCCGCCTTGCGAAGGATTCGCTCACCTTCGTATTTGATGCCCTTGCCCTTGTAGGGCTCCGGCGGACGAATGGCGCGAACCTTGGCCGCCTCGTTGCCGACGAGTTCCTTATCCGCCCCGGAGACCAGAACAGTGGTGTTGTTCTCGACAGCAAAGGTGATGCCTTCAGGGGGCACCATCTCCACGGGATGGCTGTAGCCAGCACTCACCACCAACTTGCGACCCTGAACCTGGGCGCGATAACCCACGCCAACAATTTCAAGTTTGCGGATGTAACCCTGGCTGACACCCTCGACCATGTTGGCGACAAGGGTACGACTGAGGCCGTGCCGTTCGCGGGAACGACGGCTGGTATTCAAAGGATTGACCTGGACAGTGGAACCCTCCTGAACAACGATCACGCCATCTGGAAGGATGCGACGTAGTTCACCCTTGGGGCCCTTGACAGTGACGGCAAGACCGTCAATACCAACGGAAACCTTGTCGGGAATTGGGATGGGGGCTTTGCCGATACGAGACATGGAACTGTTCTCCCTAGATCAAAAGACGTAGCAAAGCACTTCGCCGCCGACACCCTGCTTACGGGCATCACGGTCACTCATCACCCCCCTCGATGTGGAGATGATTGCAACCCCAAGGCCGCCAAGAACCTTGGGCAGCTGGCGAGTGCTTTTGTAAATGCGCAGGCCGGGCTTGCTCACCCGCTGCATGCGGCGGATGGTGGGCTGGCGATGCTTACCGCTGTACTTGAGTTCAAGAACTAATTCTTTGCGCACACCCTCCCCTTCTTCAGAGATGTTGGCAATAAAGCCTTCCTGCTGAAGCACCTGGGCGATGCTGCGACAGAGTCTGGAAGAAGGAACGCGGGTGTTCTCGTGGCGCTTCTCACTCGCATTGCGGATGCGGGTGAGCATGTCAGAAATCGGGTCGTGGTTTGCCATGGTCGTGTCCGGAAGAGGGCTCAGTTGCTGCGGAACGGCATCCCCATTTCGCGGAGGAGGGCCCGGCCCTCATCGTCGTTACGGGCGCTGGTCACGATCGTTACGTCCATGCCCCGGATGGCGTCGATCTGGTCAAAGGAAATCTCTGGAAAAATGATTTGTTCGCGGATGCCCAAGGTGTAATTACCACGGCCATCGAAACTCTTAGGACTTACACCCCGAAAGTCACGAATACGGGGTAAAGCAAGGTTGATCAGACGCTCCAGGAAGGCATACATCCTTTCTCCCCGTAGGGTAACAGTTACGCCAATGGGCATACCTTGGCGAATCTTGAAACCGGCAATAGCCTTTTTGGCACGAGTCACCACAACCTTCTGGCCTGTAATTGTGGCCAGTTCAGTAATGGAGGCTTCCAAAGACTTGGCATTCTGGGCAGCCTCACCAAGACCCCGATTAACGGTGACCTTAAGCACCTTGGGGACCTCGTGAACATTGGAGAGATTGAGATCCTTAAGCAACTTGGGCTGGATCGTCTCCCGGTAGCGCTGTTTCAGTGACATAGGGGGAAGGGGTTGCGCTTCTGGACTTGGTCAGAAGGCGGACAGGCAAAGGAGGGGCAGGAGAGTTGGTTTGGAGAGGAAAACCGGCTGGGGTATGGGACCCGGCTTCAATCCAAAAGTTCGCCTGTCTTCTTAAGACGGCGTTTTTTAGTACCGTCCTTTTCCACAACGATTTCGACGCGGCTAGCCACGTTCTTCGTGGTGGAATAAAGCATAACGTTGGAGGCGTGAAGAGAGGCTTCCTCTGTGAGGATACGACCAGACTCACCTTCCTGGGTTGGCTTAACGTGGCGTGTGCGCAGGTTGACCCCTTGCACAATCAAGCGATTTTCGTAGGGCAGGGTACGCAAAACCTCACCGGTTTTTCCCTTGTCCTTGCCGGTGATGACCTGGACGGTGTCACCTTTTTTGATACGCATTTTTATGCGCACTGTCGCTTTGGCCCTAGGAGTGGTAGCAGCCATCTCAGATCACCTCCGGAGCAAGTGACACAATCTTTGTGAAGTTGCGCTCACGCAGTTCACGGGCTACAGGTCCGAAAACTCGGGTGCCCTTGGGATTGTTATCGTTAGCCAGGATGACCGCCGCGTTGTCGTCAAAACGAATCGAGTTACCGGTGTCGCGACGCAGGGTGGCTCGAGTACGGACAACCACCGCCTTGACGACATCAGACTTCTTCACACCCATGTTGGGCATGGCATCCTTGACTGCAGCGACGATGACGTCACCAACGTGGGCGTAACGACGGTTGGTACCCAGCACGCGAATGCATTGGATCCGTTTGGCGCCGCTGTTATCAGCAACGTTGAGAAAGGTTTCCTGTTGAATCATCGGGAGGTCCTCCTCAAGAAGCAGTGGTGGAGATCACCTCAGCCACCTTCCAGCGCTTAGTGCGACTCAGGGGCCTGGTTTCAGTGATGCGGACCCGATCGCCGACGCGGCAATTGTTGTCTTCGTCGTGGGCCTTGTAGCGGGTGGTGCGGCTTACCGTTTTCAGATAGATGGGATGGGGGAAGCGGTTTTCCACCGCTACAACCACCGTTTTGTCCATCTTGTCGCTGACGACGGTGCCGACCCTTTCCTTAAGTGCCATGGGAATGGAGGGGTTCAAGAGGCGGTGGAGCGCTGACGCTCCTGCTGCACCGTGAGCAGGTGAGCCAGCTTGATGCGGGCCTCCTTAAAGCGGTGCGGATGTTCCAGGCGGCGGGTGGCCCGCTGGAAGCGAAGATCGAAGAGTTGACGACGGACACCGTCAATGCCTTCGTTGATCTGGGTATCAGTGAGGTTGCGAACCTCGGCAATCGTGGGGCGGGCCATGGTCAGGACTCCAGGGCGAGGGCAGGGGATTCGGACAGATCAGCTGCGGTGATGTCCGCAACGTCGTCGCTTTCCTCGCCTTCCAATTCGACCGGCTGGTCGGCAAGAGCGAGGAACTTAGTCTTGATGGGCAGTTTGTACTGCGCTAGGCGCATGGCCTCCTTGGCAATTGCTTCGGTGATTTCAGGACCACCCATCTCAAAGAGAATCCGACCGGGTTTGATCACCGCAACCCAGAATTCCGGGTTGCCCTTACCGGAACCCATGCGGGTTTCGGCGGCGCGCATGGTGACTGGCTTGTCAGGAAAGATCCGAATCCAGATCTTGCCGCCCCGTTTGACATAACGGGTCATGGCTCGCCGACTGGCTTCGATTTGGCGGGAAGTAATCCAGCCACATTCCTGGGCCTGGAGAGCAAATTCGCCGAAGGCGATGGTGTTCCCGCGGGTCGCGATACCGCGCATGCGGCCTCGCTGTTGTTTGCGGAATTTGACGCGACGTGGACTCAGCATGGTTCAGCCTCCCTCACTCCTCGTTGGAGCGGTCTTCAAATTGTTGGGGCCGGCGACTAGCGCGGCGCTTGGGGGCTCCGCCGGCGGGCAGCTGTTCTTGCTGACCGGGAAGGACCTCTCCTTTGAACACCCACACCTTGATGCCGAGAACGCCATAGGTGGTGGTGGCCACTTTGGTGGCGTAATCGATATCAGCACGGAGGGTGTGCAAGGGCACTCGACCTTCGCGAGTCCATTCGGTCCGGGCGATTTCGGCGCCATTGAGACGGCCGCCCACCTGGATTTTGAGACCCAAGACCCCTGCACGTTGGGCACGCTGCACAGCCATGCGCATGACACGGCGGAAGGCAACACGCTTTTCCAACTGCTGGGCGATGTACTCAGCGAGCAAGTAGGCGTCGGCGTCAACCCGTTCAACCTCAACCACATTGATGCGCACCTGGCGGGACGCATCTTTGAGGGTGGCCTGAATGCCAGTTCGCAGTTCTTCGATACCACTACCTTGGCGTCCAACTAGGACTCCTGGTCTTGCGGTCTTGAGTTCAACCTCAAGCTGGTCGGCCTTGCGGGCGATCAGCACGTCGCTGATGCCAGCAGCAGCATATTTTTTGTGGATGAACTTGCGAATCCGATCATCCTCTTGAAGGAGGGTGGGATAGGTGCTACTTGGGGCGTACCAGCGGGAGCGGTGTTCCTGGGTGATCCCCAGGCGCAGGCCGGTTGGATGGATTTTGTGTCCCATCGGTCGGTGTCCTCGGGGGTCAGGCGGAAGGGGACGCCACAGCAATGCTGATGTGGCAGGTCTGTTTCTTGATGGCGTAGGCGCGTCCCTGGGCGCGAGGGCGGAAGCGCTTCAGGGAAGGCCCCATGTCGGCAATGGCCTGGCTGATGATCAAGGTGGAAGGGTCAAGACCGAGGTTGTGCTCGGCATTGGCAACCGCAGACCGCAGAACCTTGGTGATTGGTCCTGTGGAGCGATAAGGCATGAACTCGAGCATGATCAAGGCATCGCGATAGCTGCGTCCTCTGATCTGGTCGAGCACGCGCCGGACCTTGGATACGGAACCGCGTATGTAGCGGCCGTGGGCTTGGGCAGTTGTGGTGTTGGCCATTGGATCAACGTCCTCCCTTCTTGTCCTTGGTGTGACCGCGGAAGGTGCGGGTCGGGGCGAATTCGCCCAGTTTGTGGCCCACCATCTGTTCGGTCACGTAGACCGGAACGTGGGCCTTGCCGTTGTGAACGGCAATTGTGTGACCGATCATCATCGGCAGGATTGTGGAGGCCCGTGACCAGGTTTTGATCACGGATTTGTCGTCGTCGCTGTTCTGCTTCTCGACCTTGCGAAGCAGGCTGTCGGCGACAAATGGTCCTTTTTTTAGTGAGCGTCCCATGGTGGATCAGGCGTACAACGAAGCGAAGTAATTCATCAAGCGTCCCGCCCACCACGGCTCCGCTTGGAGGTGCGGCGCCGTTTGCGGAGTACAAAGCGGTTACTCGGTTTGTTCCGCTTACGGGTCTTGAGACCAAGGGCAGGTTTGCCCCAAGGGGTCACAGGACCAGAACGTCCGATGGGAGCACGACCTTCGCCACCGCCATGGGGGTGGTCGCAAGGGTTCATGACACTGCCTCGCACTTCGGGGCGACGGCCGAGCCAGCGCTTGCGGCCAGCCTTGCCGAGGCTGGTGTTGCGTTGTTCGGCGTTACCGACTTCACCCAGGGTGGCGTAGCACTCGCGACGAATCAGACGGACTTCAGTCGAAGGCAGCTTGAGAGCCACGTAGTCCCCTTCCTTGGCCACGACCTGGGCACTGGCCCCTGCCGTGCGGACCATTTGGCCACCACGGCCTGCGTAAAGCTCAACGTTGTGGACGCTGGAGCCAAGTGGAATGGCGGAGAGGGGGAGAGCGTTGCCGACCTCAATCGGGCTTTCGGGACCGGAGATGACTGTCTGGCCTACAGCAATGCGAGCGGGCGCCAGGATGTAGCGCTTTTCGCCATCGCTGTAATAGAGCAGGGCCAGGCGAGCGTTGCGATGGGGGTCGTAATGAATGGCGGCGACACGGGCTTGAACGCCATGCTTGTCGCGCCGGAAATCGACCAGTCGATAGAGACGTTTGTGTCCACCACCACGATGGCGGCAGGTGATGACGCCGCGATTGTTCCGACCTTTGCGGCGATGCTTGGAAACAACGAGGCCACGCTCGCGACCGCGACCCGTGATCTCGCTGAAATCAGTGACCACCAAGGTGCGGGTGCCTGGACTGGTGGGTCTGTAGTTACGGATTGCCATGACGATTCAGACCCTCAGGACTCAGGAAACAACTGGATGGAGCTGCCTTCGGCCAGACGCACTACAGCCTTCTTGACTTGTGCACGTTTGCCGGCGAAGCGACCCACACGCCGAGAACGACGGGGAGGATTCATGGTGCTGACCCCAATGACCTTGACGTCAAAGAGAGTCTCGACCGCAGCTTTAATGTCGGGCTTGGCCGCCCGATGATCCACCTCAAAGGTGTATTGGTTGAGGTCGAGGGCCCTGGTGGCCTTCTCTGTGATCAGAGGGCGACGGATCACATCCGCCAACCGACCGGTGAAACGTTCAGCCATCTCCGTAAACCTCCTGGATCTTGGCGAGTGCTTCTTCGTTCAACACCAGCTTGGAGGCGTTGAGCAGATCGAAGACGTTGAGCTGGTCGGCTGCGATCAACTTGACCTTCTCAAGGTTGCGCACTGAAAGGCGCACTTCCTCAGAGGCTCCATCTATCACCAACAGGACCTTGGCATCAGCGGCGATGCCGAATCGCTTCAGGGCCGCTGTGATTTCGCGGGTCTTGGGGGATTCCAGCCCCTGGGCGAAACCCTTGACCACCGTGATGTCCGCAACGCGGCTCATCAGGGCAGTGCGCAGGGCCAGGCGACGCTCCTTGCGATTCATCGCCAGGGTGTAGGAGCGGGGTTTGGGACCGAAAACGATGCCACCACCTGGACGAAGTGGGGTGCGAATGGACCCCTGCCGGGCGCGACCGGTGCCTTTTTGCTTGTAGGGCTTGCGTCCACCACCTGCCACCTCGGCACGGGTGAGAGTGCTTGCCGTGCCTTGGCGGGCGTTGGCAAGCTGGCGCACGACGGCGCGATGCAGAAGGTCAGCGGCGGACGTCTCCCGAGCGACCTTGAGGTCAAGGGAGGCCTGGCCACTTTCCTTGCCCTGCCAATCACGAACTAAACAGTTAGCCATGGTGATTCTCCTCAGGACGCCGCGTTGAAGCCCACCCGCTTGGCCGGGCGGATGTTGAGCAGGGCGCCCGGCTTGCCGGGAACGGAGCCCTTGACCACGAGCAGATTGTGCTCGGTATCCACCTTGAGGATGGTGAGTCCGCGGGTGGTGATCTGCTTGCCGCCGTAGCGACCGGCCATGCGTTTGCCGGGATAGACACGACCCGGGGTGGTGCCGGCGCCGGTGGAACCTGGTTCGCGGTGGTTCTTTGAACCGTGGCTCATCGGGCCACGGCTGAAACCATGGCGCTTCTGATAACCGGAAAAGCCACGACCAATCGTGTCACCACTGACATCAATTTTCTGGCCAGGCTCGAATGCGGACACGGTGATTGCCCCACCCAACTCAAGACCTTCAACACTGGCCACTCTGTACTCCCGCAAATGGCGCAGCGGGTCGTTTCCAGAGCGAGCCAAGTGGCCCTTGGCAGGCTTGTTGACAAGCTTGTCGCGAATTTCGCCAAAACCGACCTGAACGGCCAAGTAACCGTCGGTGGCGTCGTGCTTGATCTGGGTGATGCGGCAGGGACCAGCCTCGATCACGGTGACCGGGATAGATCTGCCTTCGTCGTCGAAGAACTGGGACATACCCAACTTCTTCCCGAGAATGCCGATGGACATGGGGACAGGGAACTAAGCCAGCTGAGAAGCCAAGCCAATCCGATATCGAATTAGCCCACAGACAACCAAAGTTGTCGCAGGATGGCAGGGGTCTGATTTCGTTAATCGCAGAACAGTCCCCGATGGAATCAGGAACCGGGAGCTAGCGAGCGAAGTCAGTGACCTGGGACTTGCGGGAGGCAGGCTTGGGAGTAACCCAAGTCTTCCCTTTGCAGTTTCCCGACGGTTGGGTGTCGAAACACCTAGCCGTGCTGGTCTGTAGGACCGCCACCACGGACGATCCTTGTGTCGCGACTGGAGGCCCGGCTAGCGGACGGGCACAGAACATCGGCACAAGAATCAAAGATAGCAGATGACAAGCCTGTAACCCTTTGACTGCCTCAAGCGGCCAGGTTGCGAAAGCGCGTGAACTGAGGCTCAAACAGCAATTTGACCGTCCCCACCGGGCCATTGCGGTGCTTGGTCACGATCACTTCGGTGATGCCGCGGTCGGCCGTTTCTGGGTTGTAGTACTCATCGCGGTAGATCATCAGCACCAGATCGGCATCTTGTTCAATCGAGCCCGATTCCCGTAGATCACTGAGCATGGGCCGTTTGTTGGTGCGGGCCTCGACGCCACGGCTGAGCTGGGACAAGGCCATCACGGGCACATTGAGTTCGCGGGCCATGCCCTTGAGGCCCCGGGTGATGCGCGAGAGCTCCTGCACCCGGTTATCTGGGGTCGAGCCCTCCATCAGCTGGAGGTAGTCGATCATGACCAGTCCCAATTCCTTGCCCGTTTCAGCCATCAGGCGCCGACAAAGGGAGCGCATCTCCAACACACCGGCATTGGGTTTGTCATCAAGGAACAACGGCAGCTGACTGAGGCTGCTGATGGCATTGCCTAGCAAAGGCCATTCCTCGGGTTGGAGCCGGCCGGTGCGGAGTCGGCCGCTTTCGATGCCCACCTCCATCGACAGCAAGCGATAGGTGAGTTGCTCCTTACTCATTTCCAGACTGAACACAGCCACCGGCAACTGGTGCAACTGGGCCACGTTTTTGGCGATATTCAGCACGATCGAGGTTTTACCCATGGCGGGCCGACCCGCCACGATGATCAAATCGCTGCGCTGCAGGCCCTGGGTGATGGCATCGAGGTCGTAGAAGTTGACCGGGATGCCGGCGACGGCGGTGCCGAGGGAGCGGCTCTCAATCTCATTGAACGTGCTTGTGAGAATCTCGGCGGTGGGAACCAAGCCCACACTGGGCTTTTCCTGACTGATGGCAAAAATCTTCTGCTCGGCCTCGTCGAGCACCTGCTCCATGGGCTTGCTCTGATCGAAACCGAGGCGGATGACTTCGTTGCCGGAGCGAATCAGCTGGCGCCTGAGGTATTTGTCCATAACCAAGCGGGCCACCTGGTCAATGGAGGCGGTGCTGAGGGTGCGCTCCACCAGTTCCACCAAGCGGGCGCTGCCACCCACTTTTTCCAGGTGCCCGGTGTCGGCGAGCCAAGCCGCCATGGCAGTGAGATCCGTGGGCTTGCCCTGGCTATGCAGCATCAAAGCGGTGCGGTAAATCTCCCGGTGGGCGCCCAGGTAAAAAGCCTCAGGCTGGAGGACGTCTGCCACCCGGCCAATGGCATCAGGGTCGAGCAGGATGCCCCCAAGTACCGCCTCTTCAGCCTCCAGGTTCTGGGGGGGAAGGCCATCGGGAGTGGCTTCAAATCCACCACCCTCGCCCCGAAATTCTCCGCCCCGCTTGGATCGGGGGGCGGGAACCTCGGGGGCGCCAGAGTCACTCAAGGGAACGGTAACCATGGCCAATCTCGCGGACGACGACGGAGGGTGAAGCAGAAGGGTTTGATCCTCGCGCAGGGATCGGCGAACCCACAGGCATGGACGCTACCCACCGGCATGGCGCTGCGGGTGAAGGTTTTGGTTTGGTTGGAAGTTCTGGCCATTGACGCTAGCTATCGCCAAGTCACAAGCCGTGATCAACGGCGAGTCTGCTACCTATAGATAAATCATCCTTAAAAAAAGTTTGTCGACTCAGGAAATGATTAGAGCAGCAATCCCCAAGCCAACACAACAAAACCACATGTAAACAAAAGGGAGATATACTTAAATTTTATTTTAACTTACAAAAATTTTGAACTGCCCCTAGGTCCCAAAATTTAGAAACTGACTACTTCGAGGTTGAGTTCTGCGGTGACTTCAGGATGCAGCTTAACAACTACTTTGTAAGTGCCTGTGCGGTGAATGTCGGGGACTGAGATATCGCGCCGCTCAACGGCCTTCTCGGTGGCTGCCTCGATGGCATCGGCCACATCGCCATTGGTCACGGTGCCGAACAGCACGTCATCGCCACCGGTCTGCTTCTTGACGACGAAACGGCCAATGGTGGTCAGGGCGGTCCTGAAGGCTTCCGCCTCTGCCTTGAGTGCGGCTTGGCGTTCGGCTTCCTTGGCCCGGCGGTGCTCTACCTGGCGCAGCACGGCTGCCGTCACAGGGACAGCCTTGCCGGTGGGCACCAGGAAATTACGGGCGTAACCGGGGGCCACTTCAACAAGGTCCCCATTCCTACCAAGGCTAAGTACGTCTTCACTGAGAACAACCTGTACGCGCTTGGCCATGACGACGAAACCGGAAACCTGAACTGGACGATCGTTCACCCTACGCCACAGAGCGGCTCCTTGGGCGCCTGCTCCGCCCAAGGGACCTGGGCAAGCGCACATGACTGGCCAGGCCCAGGATTTGCAAAAGCCTGATGTGCTCCCAAGTCAGGTCGATCTGCCCTTTGTCGACGCCATGGCGGGCGGAGTGGGGAAAGGCGTGGTGGTTGTTATGCCAGCCCTCACCGAAGGTGAGCGCAGCCACCCAAGGATTGTTTTTGGAGTGGTCCCCGCTGTCGTGGCTGACCCGGCCCCAGCGATGGGTGGCCGAATTCACCAGCCAGGTGCACTGGTAGACAATCGCCAAGCGCAGGGGGATGCCCCAAAGCACCAAGGACCAGCCACCGACGCCCGTGGCGTTGCCAACCCAGTAGAGGAAAATCCCCAGAATCAGCTGCAACGAGAGGAACCAGCGGTTCAACCAGCGGTAATAGGGATCGACCGCGAGATCGCCCGTCAGACGGGGCACGGCAGCGAGGGCCGGAACCCCGACGAACATCCAGCCCATGTGGGACCACCAAAAGCCCAGGTTGCTGTCGTGGTGGTCGACATCAGTGTCGGAAAACTTGTGGTGGTGCCGGTGCAAACCGACCCAGTCAATCGGGCCGTGCTGGCAGCTCAGGGCTCCGCAGGTGGCCAGGACACGCTCCAACCAATGGGGCACCCGGAAGGAGCGATGGCTGAGAAGACGGTGATAGCCCAGGGTGACCCCCAGGCAAGCGGTGATCCAGTAAAGGATCAAAAGGGTGATCAGGGACTGCCAGCTCCAGAACCGTGGCAGCAGGGCCACCAGGGCCAGGCCATGGACCGCCACCATGAAAAGGATGACTCCCCAGCGTGCCCCGGGTGCCTCACCGGGCCCGCTGTACAAAGCCTTTGCGCGGTCAGGATCCAAGCTGATGGTGGCCGCTCGCCGGGTATGGAGCGCCTGACGCCTGGTGGCAGCTCGAGGGGGACTGGTGGCGAGCATGAAGGCAGAAACGAAATTCAAGCTAGAATGATAACAGTACGGATTCATATCAGATGGGATACCGAGCAGATATCGCATCAGGCCGCATCGCCTTTTCGCATCTGATTCGCATGTGGCATGCCCGCAACGGCTGGTCCCACAGAGTGCTGCCCTCCCTATCCGAACGCTTCGATCTGGGGCGCGTCCACACTTCCCAGCTCTCGATGCTGCGTAACGGCAAACTGGCATCCCCGGGGCCCGAGGTGTTTTTGGCCCTCGGGGGCATCAACCGTTGGCTGTCAGAACAAGCGCCTGCAGGCCAGTTCGACCCGTCCCTGCTCCAGGCAACCCTGGCCGGCCACCCCGAACTTATCGACGCCCTGGCGACGGGCGCCGATGCGGTGCGGGACCCCGAAGGAGGGGTCCTCGGGGCGGGCGACCTGTTGGAGGTGTTTGTGGGCTTGCGGCCGGCACCCCCAGCCTTCAACCTCTCCGTCAAGGAGGAGGAGGCCGCCGCGCTTTCGGCGGCTTTGGCCGACTTGTTGACGGCGGGGCGCCCCTGGCGCCAGTGCCGAGACGAGCTGCTGGCGGCCTACCCGGTAGGGCGGCGCGGTCGGCGGGAGCGCTTTGCCGCAGTAATGGCCGGCCAGCAGGAGTACGGCGCCACCGACCTTGAAGCGGAGTTGCCTGACCTGCGGCGCACCCTGTCCCAATTGGGAGGCAAGGGCACAGCGGAAATTGGCCCGGAACACTTTTTGGAGCTCCTGCGCAATCGAGCCAACTCCAAGGCAAATACCGCTTACACCCAGCTTCAAGGATTGGGTGATCTCGCCAGCGCTATCCGCCGCGAACTGGCTGCGGGGTAAGGGCTCGCTGCTTGCAGCGGCAAGATAAGCTCCCCCGCCTCCCGCCCTTGACCACCCGTTGGGCCCGTGATCAAGTGGCCGCTGCCCTGGAACAAATCGCCCCCCTGGTCCGGTCCCATACAGCCGCCGTTCAGCCTCGGCTGGCCGCGGTGTTGGCGGCCATGGCCGCCGAGCGGGTCGGAACCCAGCACTTCGCTTCGGTGAGCGGCTATGGCCATGGCGACCAAGGCCGCGAAACCCTGGATCGGGTTTTTGCCCGAGTGCTTCAAGCCGAAGCCGCTGCCGTAAGACTGCAATTCGTCAGTGGCACCCATGCGATCACAGCAGCCCTCTTCGGGGTGCTGCGCCCAGGCGACCGACTTCTGGCCCTCACCGGTCGTCCCTACGACACCCTGGAGGAGGTCATCGGGCTTCGAGGCAGTGGCATGGGCTCTTTGGCGGACTTCGGCATCGTCTACGACGAATTGCCGCTAACCCCGGCGGGCCTGGTGGATGAAGCAAAGCTGGACACCGCCCTGTCAGTCCCCACCCGCATGGTGCTGATCCAGCGGAGTTGCGGCTACAGCTGGCGCCCCTCCCTCGGGGTGCGGGCCATCGGTCAGCTCTGTAAAAGGGTCAAGGCTGTCCAGCCCGACTGCCTTTGCTTTGTGGACAACTGCTACGGAGAGCTTGTGCAAGACCTGGAGCCCACCGCCGTGGGCGCCGATCTGATCGCCGGCTCCCTGATCAAGAACCTGGGGGGCACCATCGCCCCCGCCGGTGGGTATGTGGCCGGCCAGCGCCAGTTGGTGGAACAGGCCTGTTGTCGCCTGACGGCGCCAGGCATCGGCAGTGAAGGGGGCAGCAGCTTCGATCTCAACCGCCTGTTGTTTCAAGGGTTATTCCTGGCACCCCAAATGGTTGCTGAGGCCCTCATCGGCGCCGAACTGGTCGCCACCGTGTTCGCCAATCTCGGCTACGCCGTCAGTCCCAAGCCAGGAGAGGGGCGCAGCGACGTCATCCAGGCTGTGCGGCTGGGCAGTGCTGAGGCTCTCAAGGCAGTGTGTCGGGCCTTCCAATCGGCCTCGCCGGTGGGCTCCTATCTGGACCCCGTGCCCGCGCCCATGCCCGGCTACGCCAGCGATCTGGTGATGGCGGGGGGCACCTTCATCGACGGCAGCACCAGCGAATTCTCAGCAGACGCGCCCCTGAGGGAGCCCTTCGTGTTGTTCAGCCAGGGTGGCAGCCACCATGCGCACACCGCCCTGGCCCTGGAGCGAGCCCTACCCTCCCTGGTGGAGGGTGTGGGCAGTAGGGATTAACCAGCCCCTTCAGACCTGACCCCTGCCAGAGTGGCCCTTCCCCTGCTTCCGCCCCGGGCCATGGCGCTCTCCTTCCCCACCGACTGCCGCTACGCCGATAGCCACGAATACACGCGTCCCGAAGGCGATCTGGCCCGGGTGGGCATCAGTGCCTTCGCCGTCGATCAACTCGGGGACATTGTCTTTGTGGAGCTACCAGAGGTGGGGACCGCCGTGACCCAAGGCCAAAGTTTCGGCACGGTGGAGTCGGTCAAGGCCGTGGAGGAGCTAGTTGCGCCAATCACGGGGACCGTGAAGGCGCGCAACGAGGCCGTGCTTGCCAATCCTGAAGAGTTGCAGAACGACCCCTACGGCGAAGGCTGGTTGTTGGTGGTGGTTCCAAGCAACGCCAGCGAAATCGACACCCTGATGGATGCCGCCACATACCAAGGCAAAGTCGATGGCCACTGATGGCCTGGCAATGCGTTACAGCTGGCGAGGCGACCCGAGCACATACCAACCTTCTTAGAAATTCTTTATGATCCAATCTCTTGATTGATCGCCTGTGAGCGCCCCGTTTCTCGTACGGCACCTGGG
>JBKDVK010000196.1:0-6600 GCA_046338875.1 Cyanobacteriota bacterium
ATTAAAAAGCCGCAACTGCCGCAGATGCCTTCGCGGCAATCGTGCTCAAAGGTCACCGGCCGTTCACCGGCGCTGATCAGCCTTTCATTGAGCCAATCGAGGGCCTCCAACAACGACAAATCGGCGCTCAGTTGCTCCAAGCGGTGGGTTTCAAACCGTCCCGGCGCACCGGGCTGCTCCTGCCGCCAGATTTGCAGGGTGAGATTCAAGGTGGCGCTCATCGGTAGTCGCGCTGGTTGGGGGTGATTTCGTTGAAAGACAGGGGCTCGACCTGGCGCTGGGGCGCCCCCTGGGGACGCCATTGCCAGGCGGCAATATGGCTAAAACGGGCATCATCGCGCTGCGCTTCACCAGCGGCGCTCTGGTATTCCTGGCGGAAATGGGCGCCGCAGGATTCCTGCCGCGCCAGGGCATCGCGCAACATCAAATCGGCCAGGCCGAAATAATCCTGCAGGCGCAATGCCTTCTCCAACTCAGTGTTGATGCCGCGGCCAGCGCCGGCGGCGGCCGGTTCAGCGGATGCCCCCAAATCAGCCACGCCGCCCTCCTCGGCAAAGGCCTGGCGCAGGTCCTCCACCTGGGCGATCGCCTGCTGCAAGCGGGGCCCATGGCGACTGATGCCGCAGGCATCAATCATCAGCTGGCCCAGTTGCCGGTGCCAGCCATCCACCGGACGCCGCGCCCGAGGACCGCCCCGGGGCGACAGCAAGGCCGCGATGCGGGCACCGGCCTCGGCCCGCGCCTGGCGGCAGGCGGGATGGTCCGGCCCCACCTCGGGCTGGGGCTGGCCAGCAAGCCAGGCGGTGATGGTGGCGGGAGCGATGAAATAACCATCGGCCAGACCCTGCATCAGGGCGCTGGCCCCGAGGCGGTTGGCGCCATGCTCGGAGAAATTGGCCTCCCCCAGCACGAACAGTCCCGGCACCGTGCTCATCAGGTGGTAGTCGACCCACAGACCACCCATCGTGTAGTGGGGCGCGGGGTAGATCCGCATTGGCGTGAGACGGGGATCCTGGCCGGTGATGCGCTCATACATCTGCAACAGGTTGCCGTAGCGCGCCTCGATCGCTGCCTTGCCATCGCGGGCGATGGCGTCGGCCAGGTCGAGATACACCGACCGGCCTCCGGGCCCGACGCCATGGCCCGCCAGGCACTGTTCGCGGGACCGCCTTGAGGCCACATCCCTGGGCACCATGTTGCCGTAGGTGGGGTATTGGCGCTCCAGGAAATAATCCCGCTCGTGCTCCGGAATCGCCTGCGGCTCCCGACCATCCGCCGGCCGCGCCGGCAGCCACACCCGGCCGTCATTGCGCAGGCTCTCGCTCATCAAGGTGAGCTTGCTCTGGTAGGCGTCGCCGCTGGGGATGCAGGTGGGATGGATCTGGGTGAAGCAGGGGTTGGCGAAATCAGCCCCTTTGCGATAGGCCCGCCAGAGGGCGCTGACATTGCTCTTCACCGCATTGGTGGAGAGAAAGTAGACGTTGGAATAACCACCACTCGCCAACACGACGGCGTTGGCGGTGTACGTCTCCAGTTCGCCGCTGACGAGGTGCCGGCAAACCACCCCCCGCGCCACGCCATCGACCAGGACCAACTCCACCAGGTCGCGACGGGGCAACAAATCAATACGGCCCGCTTGCACCTGCCGCAACAGGGCCTGCACAGCGCCGTACAACAACTGCTGGCCCGTCTGCCCCCGGGCATAAAAGGTGCGACTAACCAAAGTGCCGCCAAAACTGCGGTTGGCGAGGGTGCCGCCGTACTCGCGAGCGAAGGGCACCCCCTGGGCCACGCACTGGTCGATGATCGCCGTGCTCAGCTCGGCCAGACGAAAACAACCGGCCTCCCGGGCCCGAAAATCACCCCCCTTGACGGTGTCGCGAAACAGGCGGGTGACGCTGTCGCCGTCATTGGCGTAATTCTTGGCGGCATTGATGCCTCCTTGGGCCGCCACCGAGTGGGCCCGCCGAGGACTGTCGTGATAAGTGATCAGGCTCACCATGTAACCCTGTTCCGCCAAGGAGGCCGCCGCTGAAGCCCCCGCCAGGCCGCTGCCCACCACCAACACCCGCAGCTGGCGTTTTTGGGCTGCGCTGATCAGGGGTAAATCCTGGCGGTAGCGCTGCCAAGCGCCCGCCAACGGACCGCTCGGCACTCGCGGATCGTGCCGCGTACTCTCCCCTGCACTCTCCCCTGCGTTCATGGCTGCGTTCACGGCTGCGCGCCCCAGGCCAGTACCAGGCTCACCAGGCAGAAACCACCCCCCAGCAGCACCGCCACCAGGCGCCCAAGCCAGCGCAGCAGGCCCGCGTTGGCCCCAACCAGCAGCCCCAGGCTGCGGTGGGCACTCTCAACCCCCTGAAACAGATGCAGGACCAGCGCCAGCCCCGCAGCGCCATAAAGCGCCCACCCTTGGGGTTGGGCCAGCACCCCCCTGACGGCCGCCAGTTCGCCACCGGCGGGCGGGCGCACCCAGCGCAACTGGGCCAGGTGCACCACCAGAAACAGCAACAACAGCGCCCCACTCCAGGGGCTGGTGCGAGCGGCCAGGGCGGCCAGCGCTTCCAGGCCACCGCCCCGGCGGCTACGGCGCCCTGCCTGCACCCGAGGGGCGGCTGTGGCATTGGCCCATGCCTTGGCCGCCGCCTTGAGGGGATGGAGCAGGAACAGAACCGCCAAGGCCGCTTCCAGCAGAGGAAGGGGCCACCAGGTGTGCAGGCTGGCGCTCCAAGCCTCGAAAACCTGCTGATCGACCAGGGCAAGCCCCACACCAGCCAGGTGGACCGCAAGAAACAACACCAGGAGCAGTCCGGTGGCGGCCAGCAACACGGCTCAATCCCCTCCGTCAAAACCCGTTCTATCAGCGATTCGCGGTCCCATGGGATGCTGAAGGGCGTCGCAGGCTCCTATTGCGCTGGCAGCGCCCCTCCACCCTGCTGAGCGTGTTTCTCACCCTGCTCAACGACAGGCTCGGGGAAAGCATGGTCTTTCCCCTGCTGCCCTACCTGCTGGCCGGGCTCAGCAGCGATGGCCGCACCCTGGGGGCCCTGGCTGGCACCTATGCCCTGGCCCAGTTCGCCGGCACCCCCTTGATCGGCGCCCTCAGCGACCGCTTTGGTCGCAAGCCGGTGATCACCGTCTGCGTGGCGGGTTCGGTATTAGGGCTTTCCCTGTTTGCCGCCACCTTTATCTTGCCTTGGGCCCAACTCTGGCCCCAAGCCCTGGCGGCCGGCGTGCCCCTAGCTTTGCTGTTTCTGGCCCGTTTCATTGATGGCCTCAGCGGTGGCACCGCCGCCACCGCCACCGCCGTTCTCGCGGACATCACCCCACCGGAACAGCGGGCCAAGGCCTTCGGGCTGGTGGGGGTGGCCTTCGGTCTGGCCTTCATCCTGGGGCCAGCGCTGGCAGGGCTGTTGTCCCGTTTCAGCCTCACCCTGCCCCTGCTACTGGCGGCGGCTTTCGCGCTGCTCAACCTGGTGGTGGTGCTCAAGCTGCTGCCCGAAACCCTGCCCCCTTCCCAGCGCCTGCCCTTGCCCAGACGTCGGGCACTGCAACCCTTCAACCAAATAGGTCGCATCCTGGGCCAATCCCAGGTGCGATTGCTGGCCCTGGCTTTCTTCTTGTTTTTCCTTTCGTTCAATGGCTTTACGGCCATGCTGGTGCTGTATCTGCGCCAGGCCTTCGCTTGGGGCCCCGAGCTTTCAGCCCTCGCCTTTTTGGTGGTAGGGGTGGTGGCCACGGTGGTGCAGGGAGGCCTGATCGGGCCCCTGGTGGCCCGTTTTGGTGAACGCAGGCTGTCCCTGACGGGGGTCGGGTTCGTCAGTGTGGGCTTTTTGCTGATCGCCCTGGCCCAGCGCACAACGGCGGTGCCCTTGGTGTTTGGCGGTGTGGCCCTGTTGGCCCTGGGCACCGGACTGGTCACCCCCTGCCTGCGCAGCCTGGTATCCCGGCGCCTGGAGGACGGTGGCCAGGGTGCGGCCCTGGGCAGCATGCAAGCCCTTCAGAGCCTGGCCGGGGTACTGGGGCCACCCTTGGCGGGCCTGGCCTTCGAGACCATCGGCCAACGCAGTCCTTTCTGGGGGGGACTGGCGCTGATGTTGGTGGTTGGGGTACTCGTCGGCGGGCTGCCCGGTCAAGCAAGCCCATCACGCCAATCAACGGCATGAGATTGCTAGGTTCATTCCATTAATCAGCTCCAACCAAAGCCTTAGCAATGACGAAATCCAGCGTGCCACCCGAGCTATACATCAACCGGGAACTCAGCTGGATTGACTTTAATCAGCGCGTCCTTGCCCAGGCCCTCGACGAACACACACCCCTATTAGAGCAGGCCAAATTCAGCGCCATTTTCAGCAACAATCTCGACGAATTTTTCATGGTGCGAGTGGCCTCACTCAAATCCCAACAAGAGGCGGGCCTGACCACCCTCAGCGACGACGGACTGACCCCGCTGCAGCAACTGGAAGCAATCCAAATCAAATTGAGACCGCTGCTCGATCAACAACAGCAGCATTACCGCCTGCACCTCAAACGCTCGCTGTCCGAATACGGCGTCCACCTGTTCGATTACAACCGCCTTAACGATAAACAAAAAGAGTGGGTAGACAACTATTTCCAACGCGCCATCTTTCCGGTCTTGACGCCCCTGGCCGTCGATCCGGCGCATCCCTTCCCGTTCATGAGCAACCTCAGTCTCAATGTGGCGGCCCTGGTCAGTGATCCAGACACGGGCCAGCAGCAGTTCGCGCGGGTCAAGGTGCCGCAGAAGATTCTGCCCCGCTTCGTGCCGATCCCCACCGAGATCTGCACGCGCAGCCCTGAGGCCCTGTTCACGGTGGTGCCCCTGGAACAGCTGGTTGCCTTCAACCTGCAGCACCTGTTCCCGGGGATGACGATCGAAGGCCATTACTTCTTTCGCATCACCCGCGACGCCGACCTGGAACTGCGGGATCTGGAGGCCGATGACCTGATGGAGGCCCTGCAAGCGGGGCTGCGCAAGCGCCGCATGGGGGGTGAGGTGGTGCGTCTGGAGGTGGCCAATGAAATGCCCGACGACATGGTGCGGCTGTTGATGGAAGGTCTGGATGTGGAGAGCGAGGACCTCTATCGCATCAATGGTCCCCTCGGCCTTGATGATCTGATGAGCCTGCTGGCAATCCCCCTGCCCCAGCTGAAGGACGAGCCCTATCAAGGGCGGACGGTGCCGGCGTTGCTGCGGGCCCAACGCAGCCAATTGGAGGACGGCTCGATCAAGCAGGAGGAATTCCAAAGCATTTTTTCCGTGATCCGCCGGGGTGATGTGTTGCTGCATCACCCCTATGACCTGTTCACCACCTCGGTGGAGGAATTTCTCAACCAGGCCGCCGACGACTCCTCGGTGCTGGCGATCAAGATGACCCTCTATCGCACCTCCAAGGATTCACCGGTGGTGGCGGCCCTGATTCGCGCCGCCGAAAATGGCAAGCAAGTGATGGCCTTGGTCGAACTCAAAGCCCGTTTCGATGAAGACAACAACATCCACTGGGCCCGCGAATTGGAGCGTTCCGGGGTGCACGTGGTTTATGGGGTGCTCGGGCTGAAAACCCACACCAAAGTGCTGCTGGTGGTGCGCCGCGAGAAGGAGTTATTGCGCAGTTATGTACACGTGGGAACCGGTAACTACAATTCAAAAACCTCAACTCTCTACACCGACATCGGCCTACTCACGGTTAACGAAGACTTTGGTCAGGATCTGGTCGAATTGTTCAATTATCTCACCGGTTTCTCCAAACAGCAGAGTTTCCGCAAATTGCTCGTGGCCCCTGTCACCCTGCGTCGCGGCATGGAAGATCGGATCCGCCGGGAGATCGACCACGCCAAAGGCGGTCGCGGTGGCCACCTGCGGGCCAAAATGAACTCCTTGGTTGATCCGGCGATCATCGCCTTGCTCTACGAAGCCTCGCAAGCTGGGGTCAAGGTCGAATTGATCATTCGCGGCATGTGCTGCCTGCGGCCAGGGTTGGCGGGCGTTAGCGAATCGATCAGCGTTTCCAGCATAATCGGACGCTTTCTTGAACACTCCCGTCTGTTTTGGTTTGCCAACGGTGGGGAATCCGAACTCCTGATTGGCAGTGCTGATTGGATGCCGCGCAATCTCGATCGCCGGGTCGAAGCCGTTGCCCCGGTTGAGGATCCGCGATTGAAGGGCCATCTAGAAGGCTTGATGGAGCTTTACCTCAACGACAGTGGCGCCTGGCACATGCACAGCGACGGCAGCTTTCAGCAAAACCCGCTTGAAGGAACGGGCCAGCAGGTGCAAGCAACCTTGATGGATCGCTGGCGGGGCGGATTGTAACGGCTAAAACAGAGCCAAAACACAGAAAAGCGCAGCACTTGGGGCCAACAATCCTCTGATTCTGAACAAAAGCACTTTCCAACTGGTGCTATATTCCCCTCAAATTCAATCGGAGGCCTGGGGTGATGGGGACACCTCTGCATTCCGCTTTCGCTCTGCTGCGCGCCAAAACCGCTGCAAGGGGCGAAGCGAGCGCTGGTGACAGCGGCAGTCCAAACCAAAAAGACAAAACCAAACCATCCAGTGCTAGGGCGGCAAACCGGACA
>JBKDVK010000197.1:0-11769 GCA_046338875.1 Cyanobacteriota bacterium
AGGTTGGCCACCTGCGTGCGGCCGGCTTTGAGCAGCTGCTGGGTAGCCAGGGCCGAGCGGCTGCCTGAATGGCAGACCACTACCAGCGGGCAATTGGCGGGGATCTCGCTGATGCGGCTTTCTAGTTCCGGCAGGGGGATCAGCAGACTGCCGGCCACGCGGCCGTCGGGTCCGTTGAACTCCTCGGCTGAGCGCACATCGAGGACGGTGACCTGGCCCTGATGGGCCGCCACCCAGGCGGGGGTGAGTTCGGGCAGGCCGGCATAGCTGCGGGCCAGGGGCGCCCAAGCGGGAGCGGTGGCCAATTCGCGGGGCTTACCGGAGCGCATGTTGCCGGGCAGGGCCTCGGCGATCTTGTGGGGATGGGGGAGCTTCAGGTTCTCCATGTGGCCGACAAAATCCCGCTCGCGGGCGTCGCCGCCGAGGCGTGCGTTAAAAGCCTTTTCCTCGGCCACGGAGGTGACGCCGCGGCCGGTGTAATCGTGGCCGGGGTAGAGCAGGCAGGAATCTGGCAGCGTCAGCAGTTGCTCGGTGATCGAGGTCCAGAGGGTGTGGGCATTGCCCTGCTGAAAGTCGCAGCGGCCGCAACCACGCACCAGCAGGGCATCACCGCTGAAGGCCATTGATTGGTCGTCGAGCACGAAGCTGAGGCAGCCATTGGTGTGACCGGGGGTGGCCCGCACCTCCAGGGATCGGCCCCCAAAGACAATCGAATCCCCATGGGCCAGGGGCTGGCTGACGTTCTCAGCGCCCACGGCGGCGGCCAGGCCGATGGCGCAACCGCTGGCCTGGTGCATCAGCCAGCTACCGGTTACATGGTCGGCATGGGCATGGGTATCGATCGAGGCCACCAGCTCGATGCCCAGTTCGCGGATCAGGGCGAGATCGCGGCCGTGCTGCTCGAAGACGGTGTCGATGATCACCCCCTTGCGGCTGGGTACGTCGGCCAGCAGATAAGTGAAGGTGCCGGTGTCACCGTCGAACAGTTGGCGGAAGAGTAGGCAGCCACCACCGGCGGCGGCCGAGAGCGATAGGGCGGGTGCGACGGCCATGGGCAACCAATTGCCAATTGCTATGAGCGTAACCGCATTATGGCATCAAGACGATATCGGCCGTCCGGGCCGCTGCGCCCCTCAGGCCCACGCCCTGCGCACTTTGTGCATAATGCGTTTATAGACATAAGCCCGTCCATGCGCCGGACCCCCCCCCAGTCCCTGCCCAGTCCCCAGCTGCTCGATGAACTCAGCGCCTTCTTCCGCCTGCTGAGTGAGCCGGCGCGCTTGCAGCTGCTCTGCCAGCTCAAGCACGGCGGCGCCATGGATGTGGCCTCCCTGATCGAGGCCACCGGCTTCAGCCAGTCCCACATCAGCCGCCAGCTGGGCCAGCTGCAGCGGGCGGGCCTGGTGAGTTGTGAGCGGGACAGCACGCGGCTGATCTATGCAGTCGCCGACCCCCTGGTGGAGGACCTCTGCAATTTGGTGCAGCGTCGTCTCAAGCAGCGGCTGGAGCAACAGCTGGAACAACTGCAGGGTGTTTGATCCGCTGATTAGGACGCCTTCCGTGCCAGCCAAGGGCCGGTGTTCAGCACGAAGTCGGTGCATGCGAGACCGGTGACGGCGCGATTGATCAGCTCTTGGAAGTCGGACGTTACCTTCAGACTTCCGGATCCTGCACCGACGTCTGATCCAGCAGCGTCAGCAAGAACTGGAGCCTGGCTCGATTGGTGGGAATAAAGAAGAAAGATATTCCCCATTGCTGCTGGAGTGGGATGCTGCGGCCGGGGAGTGTGATGTCGTCATAGGACGAAAATAGGGCGATCAGGCCAAGGGGATCTGGGGTGGATGGGGGCACACTGGGGCCGCTTCCAGTCTCTTCCACCTGCTTCCATCTGACGATCATTGACCTGGATCAGATGGCCGCAGAACATGGGTGTTGTCTCCAGCGCCGCCGGCCCCCTCGGGTTCAACGCCAGCGACCACTACGACCCCCTCGCCAAGGCGCTGCGCCTTTCGCCCCACGTCTACGACGGCCAGTCGATCTCCTCGGTTGCCGTGGCGGCCCATGAGGCCGGCCATGCCATTCAGGACCAGGTGCGCTACCTGCCCCTGGTGTGGCGCTCGGCCCTGGTGCCCCTATGCAATGTGGGCAGCATGATCTGGATCTTTCCCTTCATGGCTGGTCTATTGCTCCGCCAGCTCTCCTTTTCACCCCTGCTGATTTGGACAGGTATTGGCATGTTCGCAGCCGTGGTGGTGTTTCAGCTCATCACCTTGCCCACGGAATTCAATGCCTCCAACCGGGCGAAAGCGGTGCTGGCGAGCACGGGGATTGTGTCCACCCAGCAGGAGGCCGATGGTGTCAAGCGGGTGCTGGATGCCGCCGCCCTCACCTACGTGGCGGCCGCGTCGGCATCTTTGCTACAGCTGATCGATCTGGTGCTGCGTCAACGCGAGTAAAGCTGGTGGTGGTCTGTTGACTTGAGGAGCCTGTTTGAAGTATCGCTGCTCCACAGACAACGTGCGCGAACTTTCGCATCTCCTGCAGAACTCGTACAGCTCACTGGCATACCAATGGAATCGTCTGTTTTCCATTGGATCTTGATGTTAGGCGGTGCTTTCACTCACCGATTGGCGTACAGAGTTCAATCAGACACCCATCCGGCGCTCGAACATAAGAGACGATCTGTCCCCAGGGTTTCTCGACAGGTGCGCTCAATTCAATGGCGCCTTCTTTTATGGCATGCGAATGGGCAGACGGGACGTCAGGTGTCACCAAACCGATCTCCATACCTAGGGGTGTTGTTGATTCACTTGCTCGAATATAGCCACCAGGGAAATTTACATCGCCAAGTTCGTGTGCGGCAAAAGAAAGCGTTGTTTCTCCGGTTTCAAGTTCCCCATATGTTCCTGATTCATGAAGGAAGCGTCGCTTGAGTCCAAAAGCACGCTCAAAGAAACTCAAAGAGGCAGCAACATCGGCAACGTAGAGAATCGCGTATCCGAGTTTCATTGTTCAAATCTCAGAATATGGTTTTTTTTAGATTAGCCCTACTGGCAATCGGAGGTCAAGGCCTCGGCTTGGCCATGGGCCAAACGCTGCCAATCGCCCGCCGCAGATAATCTCGAAAACCAACCGACAACCTCTCGGCGGACTGAGCGCATTGGGGTTGTTTTGCAGATTTAATAAGACTTTCATCAAAAGATTATGATTTAAGCTCACATCAGTGCCGTTTTGATTTTCATAGCTCGTCCTGCAACCGATTTCCTGGGATCGCGAGCCAATCTCTCTAAATGCGGCAACAACCACTCTTTCAATGCCGAGTCATTTAATGCCCATTTGCTTAAAGTATCCATTGTATTATTTAAGACGATCCAATCTGTGTAGTTTTCAAGATTATCTCGAAGAATCTTGTTTGCACTGGTTTTCTGCGTCTCTGACATAAAGATCGAAAGAGTCTGAAATAAATTTGCCAAGGTCCATTGCGCCGAAGGTTGATTAATCATAGATATTTCAGAAATAAGTTTATCGATATACGGAGCAAGCCATTCAGGATTTTCTAAAGATATTCTCTTAATGGCATTAGATGTGCGAAGTCGAACAATTTCATCGACACTGAAATAACAATTGTATAAATCTGAAAGCCTTGTAGAATTGGATAATACTATATCAACCACCTCAATTGTTCTGCCAAGAGAGTTGGGATGCCCTCCTGCAAGCATTTCCTCAAAAGATTCACTGGTCATAACCGTCTGTCCACGCGAGGGACTTGTTAGCAGTGTCGCGTCCAACAGGCAACGTGTGCGGACCATCGCTGCAACATTGACTCTTTGTTGGATTCAAGGAGGAGGAATCTTTGACGAGCTTTGCCCGATGTTGCGAGCAAGGTCAATGCTTGGGCTGAGCCAGAGCTTTGCCTCATCATCTTGGAGTGCAAGGCGTAGCTACTCCGGAGTGCCGGCGGATGGAGGGACCGAATCAGGGCGCGCTGCACGGCAGCGCTGGCGGAGGGTGCGGCTCCAGCCGAAAACAACCACCGCACCACCGATCGGCAGGGGGCCAGGAACGGCTATCGCCTGGGCCATTCCTTGCGCGAACAGGGCGTGGCCGTGCGTGGTGGGATGCAGGCGATCCCAATAGAGATACTCCGAAGGATTGGCGCACACGACGCCATTCGCAAAACACGCTTCCTCCACGTTGGTGAAGCCATAGGCGCCGGGGTTGGCGAGGACCTTATTCAGCAGGCTGTTGGTGTCAAAGGTGGCGATGGAAAGCTGCGGATTGGCCGCCGCCAATCCTGCCATTTCCTGCTGCAATAACGTATTGAACGACAGGCTCACAGTCGCCATCTCCGCTGCAATGGGCGTGTTGCGGTAGGCGGGTGTCTTGCTGAGATCAGGCGAGTTCACCACCAGGAAATTCAGCGCCCCGTCGGCTATTAGTGTCTGAATCGTGCCAACGATGTTGTTAACACCGATCGCGGGCAGATCGTTGAAGGCGACGGGGCCGCCAGCTCCACCGAAGTAGGTGCCTACACTGAGCCCAGCGGTGGCGGCATTGGTGTAATAAAAGACATCATTCGGGAAGACGCGAACCACAAATAATGTCGTACTCGGATCGTAGACGGGATCGGCTGTTTGGAACGATGCGAGCTGCCAGGCCATGCCCTTGTCGTTGTACGGGGCCAGCTCCACGCTGTTCACCAGGCCCGAGGAGGAACCGCCAATGGCGTAATTCGTGCCTCCCAGCAGGGAAGCGGTGAACGAGGAACTGCCTGGATGGAGCAATTCCCACAGATACTCCACCGCCACCTTGCCGTTGCTGAAACGGAAGTTGGAATAAGGTGGTAGCGGGAAGGTGTTGCCCGACACCACACCACTATTGCCACCATCGGAGAGGCTGTCGCCGAACACAAACATCGTTTGCGTCGAGGCCAAAGCCGCACGGGCATATCCCGCTTGGACCACCGAAAGCATCGCCGCTGCCGCCAGGCCGGCACGGGCCAGCCGCCGCGCGAGCCGCAACGCAATCGATGGCAACAGCATGACGATGAGCGCACATTTCGCAGACCATAGCGACGAGACCAGGGTTCGTCTGGGCTGGATTAAGAACCCTGCCGCACCCGGCCGGCCGCGCAGGCGGCGGCTCCAGTTCAACGCGGTGGCGGCACCCGCCAGGGGCAGGGGAGCCGGCACCGCGGCGAAGCAGGGACCGTAGAAGCCCGCCAAGCAGTTCTCATCCGTCTCGGGAAAGACGAGGGAAGCGGGTGATGCTGCGCCGGCGAGCGACGTGCCATGGCCTACATCCCGTCGTGACGCTACCTCTTACCAGCCGTGACGGGGTATTTCTGCGAGCGTTAGTCGACCGCGTACGCAAAAGGGCTACAGGCTCAGCTCATGAGAGGTGAAATGGGACCGTAAGCAGACAATTTGTGCTCGCTCTTCTCGATCCTTCGAACGCTGCCCCTGCGTGGCAGGCAAGGAGTGTAATGGGCGACAGCAGAGAACCTCTGGTGGCCTGTCCACTCAAGGGGCTTGTTCGATGACATCACTCATGTACGCGTGAAGCCTTCCACCTCAACTCTTTGACTATTGGAGTTGCGAGGTGATATCCAACTTAGAAAATCATTTCCATCCCAGACAATGCGGTTAAAACCATTGGAGGAAACGATATCGACCGCTTCCGCTAGGGTCGCGGCTGTTTTTTCGTTGCCGATTGCTGACTGCTGCAAAATTTCAATGAAAACGACTTTTATGCCCAGCTCCCTTATCGGAAGGCTTCGCAGCAGTTGAATATCATATCCCTCGCAATCTGAAATGTACACATCGGCCAAGGGAACACGCATTTCTTTCATTAAACTCTTGAAGCTCTTACAAGGAATTTTGAGGGACACAAGGGCATCCCTTGAGCGACCGGCAGCCTCGGGATTTATCGAGCCATGCCCCTTGTCGCCTAGCTGAAGCGCTCGACTTCGTTTTGGCAAAAAGAAGTCGACAAATCCGTCTTTTTCGCCAATGCATACATTAAAAAGCTCTACTCGTGATGCAAAAGAAGCGCAGTTTTTCCTTAGTTCATCAAAGTACTCGACAACCGGTTCGATTCTAGTTGCCGTGACATTTGAACGCCTCAGGAGAGTATTATGAATTGGGTCATAAAGGACTCCATCATTTGCCCCGACCTGAAGAATGTGAAGCGGCTTATGATTACTCATAGACATAAGAATCTCGGTCAATATATAATCAGTCCTAGGCTTTGCGAAGAAACGATAGAATTTCTTGGCAATATCCGTTGGTCTGATCAGTCTCATGGCGGTGGTAGAGCGATTCGGTTTACTATAACCTGGCTAGATCAGTGATCAGAAGGCATTGATCAGAAGGCATTGAACTGCTATTTGGGCGGACCCGCCTAAATAGCACAGAAGCCCCGAGCTGTCCGGCTGAGTAGCAGCTCTCGACCGGCTGCCCGTCTGCAGAAGCACTGTGCCACAATGGATCTCACAGCTCAAGGACTAAGGCTGGTGGATCTTAGGCGGATCCGCATATGATGTGTTCCTGGCGTTACAAAAGTGCTTGGAGCCCGTGAGATGGCAATAATGTTTTTTGCAAGATTTACCCTATTTATAAAGCGAGCCAGACAGTTTCCGCCTTAGGTGATATTTAAAGCTCGCGAGAATAGCTCTGTCAATATAGGTAGCATGGCTCGTCTGCGGTCCTTCCAGCTCCGATTTGGTGGAGCCGTCCAAGCTGCCCCAGGGCCCTTTGTCCGTCCGGCTAAGCCGCAGGGCTCCGGTAAAAAGTGCCGACCATCTTTGGCAGATCCACCTAGAAAGTGTGCACTGGATTACAAGTTGTCGGCAGGGCTGCTGATGCCGAATGGGCCACGGTTCAGAACATGGGTGTAGATCATGGTGGTTCGGATGTCGTTGTGGCCGAGCAATTCCTGTATCGTGCGAATGTCATGTTGCACCAGGCTCGGATCGAGTTGATGCCGACCCTGCTCTCCTGTTTGGTTATTGCGCCAGCGCTGGTGCTGGGGGAACACCCACTGCCAGTTCCACTGCTTGTCCGCATTACGGTATTTACGTCGGAGCGCTCCGGGTAGTTGCACACTTCCGTACCCCTCCGCAAGGTCTTTCTCGTGCAGCCATAGCACCTTCTGTAGCTGCACTCGCAACCGTTCTCCTACCCCCATAGGAAGCATCGTCCGCCGATCCTTACCCACCGCCCGGTACGGACAGCCACCACCCATGGACCAACCCTTTGCCCACACCCTGGGGAGACGAAAGCGCTCTTTTACGACCTGGTGCGGCGCGGTTTGCTCGCTTGCCAGGACGAGGCCACCACCTTCCTGCTCAGCCCTCTGGCCCGCAGCCTGCGGAACGATGAAGCCTTCCGCGCCGCGGCCTTCGCGGCTGCTCTCACGGGGGCGGGGGCCAGACACCAAGGCTGAGACCGCAAGCCCCCTTGTAAACGTCCAAGTGAACGTCCAGGCCCGCGTGCTGCTCTTCCTCCAGGGCGACCCCTCCGTCGCAGCCCTCCGCGCTGAGACCCTTGACCAGCAGGTCCAGAGCCGCCAGCCCCCGCCGTGCCGATAGGGTTGCCCCCCCCCCATCCCCGCTCCAGCCACCAAACACCCCTGTACCCCCCGCCGCCCCCAGCAAACACCGACTGGGGTTCAACCGGCCAACTCCCCACGCAGTCCGTGGTGCAGCACCTGGACGATGGGGCCCACCAACCATTTTCGGCCGTGGGTGAGGGTGACGACGCCGATTACATCCCCGCCCTGGCGGCGGCCAACCCGGATCACTTCGGCATCTGCATCGCCGCCAGCGATGGCCAGTTGGTTGCAGCGGGGCAATCCGAGCAGCCGTTCAGTATCCAAAGCATCTCGAAACCGTTTCTGTTCGCTTTGATCTGCCAGGCGATTGGCGAAGACGCGGCCAAGCAAAAACTGGGGGTGAACAGCACCGGCCTGCCGTTTAATTCGGTGTTGGCGGTGGAGCGCAGTGGCGAGGGGCTTTCCAACCCGATGGTGAATGCGGGGGCCATCGCCGCCACCAGCCTGGCGCCGGGGGATTCCGCCGCTGCCAAGTGGGCGTTCATTGAGGCGGGCTTCTCCCGGTTTGCCGGCCGGCAGTTGGAGATTGATCAAATTGTTTATGACTCAGAACGGGCCACAAACCAAAGCAATGTTGGTATCGCCACCCTGCTGAGCGCCCAGGAGCGCCTCTGGTTTGATCCCGAAATCTCCACCGATCTCTATACCCGCCAGTGCTCCTTGAGCATCACGACGCGGGACCTGGCCCTGATGGCCGCCACCCTGGCCAATGGCGGTCGCCAGCCCGTTAGCGGCGTTCAGGTGGTCGATCCGCTGATCTGTCAGCACGTCTTGGCGGTGATGGTCACCGCCGGTTTGTATGAAACCTCCGGAGACTGGCTTTATGACACCGGCCTGCCCGGTAAGAGCGGTGTCTCCGGCGGCATGATCACCGTCGCCCCCGGCAAGGGCGGCTTGGCCACCTACTCACCGCCCCTGGATGCGGCCGGCAACAGCGTGCGGGGTCAGCTCACCGCCCAATTTCTCTCCGAGCACCTGGGCCTGAATCTGTTTGCCTCCAGACCAGCGGCCTAAGAGGCCGCCATCCAGATTGGTCATCAGGGCCCAACTGCCCGAACCTCAAATGGCCTGGGGCGTGCCCGTGCCAGGCACACCCATGCCGGGCTTGCTGCGCATCGGTCGCCACTGGGGCACGGGCAGGCCGTTGCGCTGCAGCAGGTCGCGCATGCTGGCCATGTGCTGGGTGCGTTGGCTCTGCATCGCCTCCCGTTCTTGACGCATGCAATCGCTCAGGGCATCGGCATTGGTGGCGGCAGTCAGGCAGCGGCGTCCCTTTTCGAGGATGGCGATGCGGGCCTGGTGGTCTTGAACGGCGAGGCTGCGCTGCTCGGGGAAGATCTTCTGGCGTTGTTCGGGGGTGAGGCGTTGGGGCCGCTGTTGGCGGGTCCCCGGGCCGCCAGGGGCGCCGCCGGGCTGGGTTGTCGGTTGGGTGAGCGGTTGGGCGACGGGCTGGGCCAGGGCGGGGGCGGCGCCGCTGGCCAGGCCCAGGGCCAGGGCCAGGCTGAGGGCCTGCAAGGAACCGGTGCGCCGCAAGCAAAGCGAAGGGAGGGTCATGGGAGAGGGGCTAAGCCCTGGGTGACAACACCATCCTGCGAAGCGGATCTGACTGAGTTGCAACTGGCCAGCGCCAAGGTGTGACCAGATGTGACTGGCCCCATCAAGGCCGCATCAGGGAGCGGCCCCTCAGCACCACAGCGAAGCCGCCCATGGCGGGAGCGAGGCGTTCCAGGCTGCCGCCATGGGCCTGGGCGACCCTCGCGGCGATCGCCATGCCCAGGCCGCTGTGGCCCACCCCCGAGCGGGCCGGATCGAGCCGTTGGAAAGGCTGCAGGGCCCGCTCCCAGTCGGCCGCCGCAATGCCTGGGCCCCCATCCCAGACTTCGATGGCAAAGCCCTCCTGCCCGATCGATCGCAGCACCAGGCGCAACGGCGGCAGGCTATGGATTGCGGCGTTATCGAGCAGGTTGGCAATGGCGCGGGCCAGGGCAATCGGCTGCACGCAACGCTCCATCGCTTCGAGCTCAAGCTGCACCGTTGCCACCCCATTGGCGGCCTCGGCGACCAGGGCCTCCAGGGGCACCAGCACAGGTTCTTCCTGGGATTCGGCCCCGATGAATTGCAGAAACTGGCTGGTGATGCGCTCCAGGGCCGCCAGATCGGCCTCGGCCCGGCGCCGTTCGTCGGCGGCAATGGGGCCGCTGCTGGCCAAGCGCAGCCGCAGGCGCGTCAGGGGACTGCGCAGGTCGTGGGCCAGGCCGGCGAGCATGGTGCGGCGCTCACGGTCGGTGGCTTCGATGCGGTGCAGCATGGCGTTGAAGCGCTGGGTCAAGCGCCGCACGGCTGCGGTGCCACCCGAGGCCACCAACGGGGGCTGGGGCAGAACCGAATCAAGCCCCACCTTGGCCAAAGCCCCCTCCAGGCGCCGCAGGGGACGCTGCACCTCCAGGGCCAAAAACAGCAGCAGGCTGGCCAGGCCGCCGGCCACCAGGGCCAGGGAGGCCAGCTGGGGATCGGGGGGCCAGCCATGGCGGGGGGCGATGGGGGCGAAGAGCCAGACCGTTTCCAGGGGCGACTGGAGCTCGACCCAGGCGCCGCGGCCGGGACTCTGTGCTGGGCCGCCTGACCCTATGGGTACTGATCCGATGGGTCCTGACCCTATGGGCCAGACTAGGGGGCAATGGGACAAACGGCGGCAGAGATCGTTGCGGAGTGCTTCGGCTTGCTGGCGCAGGGCGAGGGGTGCCGGCTGGCCGGGGCTGGCGGCGGCTGGGGGGCGGGGGCCCACCGCCAGGCGCATGTCGCTGAGATCGGCGAGGACGATCGGGCTGAAGCGTTCGAGGCCCAGTTCAGCCAGCAGAACGCTGCCGGCCACCTGGGTGGCGAGCTGGCGGCGCTGTTGCTGCTCCAGCCGCTGGGCCAGCAGCAGTTGCAACAGCAGCAGGGCCAGGGCCGTGAAACCTGCAGTGCTGGCGCCATAGCCAAGCCGGCGCCGCCAGCCAGCCAGCGGCGCGTCAGGCAGGTGCTCAGGCCTGAGCTCAGGACTGAGGTCAGGGGGGAGATCAGAGGGAGCGGGGCTGGCCATCGGGCACGAAGACATAGCCATACCCCCAGACGGTCTGCACGAAGCGGGGGCGGGCCGGATCGGGTTCGATCAACTTGCGCAACCGGGAAATCTGCACATCCATGCTGCGGCTATCGGTCTCGCTGCCGGGGCCGCGGGCCAGCTCGATCAAGCGTTCCCGCGAGAGGGGGCGATGGGGGTGCTGGACGAAGCAGGCCAGCAGGGCGAACTCGCCACTGGTGATCGGCACCGGCACGCCGTCCCGTTCGAGCTGGCGGCTGGCCAGATCTAGGCGGCAATCTCCAAAACAAAGTGGTTGGGCGGCGGCGGCCTCCGGGCTGCCGGGGGGCAGGGGGTTGCGGCGTCGCAGCACCGCCTCGATGCGGGCGCTGAGCTCGCGGGGCAGGAAGGGTTTGGCGAGGTAATCGTCGGCGCCCTGCTCCAGCCCGATGATGCGATCGACGCCATCGGCCCGGGCGGTCAGCATCAACACCGGCAGGCTGTCGCCGGCATCGCGCAGGCGCCGCAGCAGGCTGAGCCCGTCTGCGCCGGGCAGCATCAGATCAAGCACCACCAGGTCGGGCCGTTGGCCCTGGAGACGGGCCATTAATTGCGCCCCGTCCTGGAGGGTGCGCACCTCGTAGCCGAGATCCCCCAGGTAGGTGGCCAGCATGCGGCGCAGTTCCGGATCGTCATCCACCACCCAGACCCGTGGCGCAGCGGCCATCGACTAGGGCTGCAGGGCGCGGCGATCCGAGACGACACGCACCAGCTTGGAGGCGCTGATCACCCCCTTGGGATGGACCAGCAGCACGGCCCACGTCTGGGAGCCGGGGCTGAGGGGGGCCTGGACCGACTTGAACAGGCCGCCGCCCCAGAGGGTGGATAGCTCAAGGTTGGGGCTGGACTGGGTTGCTATCTGCTCGGGGCTTACCGCTGTCAGCCCCCCGGCGAGCAGGGCTCCATCAAGTGGTTCGTCAAAGATCACATCGACGTCGTAACGCTGGCCGGTGAGCACCACATCTGGAATCTGCACGGTGATGCTGGGGGATTGCTCGCCACTGCGCAGCAGGGACAGCTCCCGCAGTACGGTC
>JBKDVK010000198.1:0-3083 GCA_046338875.1 Cyanobacteriota bacterium
ATGGGGACACCTCTGCATTCCGCTTTCGCTCTGCTGCGCGCCAAAACCGCTGCAAGGGGCGAAGCGAGCGCTGGTGACAGCGGCAGTCCAAACCAAAAAGACAAAACCAAACCATCCAGTGCTAGGGCGGCAAACCGGACAGCAGCCCAGCGATCGAGCAGCCGCAGTAGCCCGGATGCCATCGGCTGGTATTTGGGGACAATCGGCCGGGTGCCGCTGCTGACACCAGCGGAGGAAATCGAGCTTGCCCACCACGTTCAGTCTGCCAAACCACTGCAACTTCTCGCCAACGATCAGCGCACACCCCTGCAGAAGCGCCAAATTCGCATGGGACAACGGGCCCGCGATCGCATGATGGCCGCCAATTTACGCCTGGTGGTGAGCGTGGCAAAAAAATATCAAAATCAAGGCCTGGAGTTGCTCGATCTCATCCAGGAGGGGGCCATTGGTCTTGAGCGGGCAGTCGACAAGTTTGACCCCGCCATGGGCTACAAATTTTCCACCTATGCCTATTGGTGGATCCGCCAGGGCATGACCCGTGCCATTGATAACAGCGCCCGCACCATTCGTCTACCGATTCACGTCAGCGAAAAACTCTCCCGCATGCGGCGGGTAACTCGTGAGCTATCGCACCGCCTCGGTCGCCAGCCCAACCGCCTCGAAGTGGCCCATGCCGTTGGCATGACTCCCGAGGAATTGGAGGAATTGATCTCCCAAAGCACCCCCTGCGCTTCCCTTGATGCCCATGCCCGCGGCGAAGAGGATCGCAGCACCCTTGGCGAGCTGATCGCTGATCCCGGCAGCAACGAGCATCTGGACTCGATGGATCGCCTGTTGCAGAAGGAACATCTGGGGGCCTGGCTATCCCAACTGAATGAACGGGAGCAGAAAATCCTGCGGCTGCGCTTCGGCCTTGAAGGCAGCGAACCGTTAACGCTGGCCGAAATCGGCCGGATCATCAACGTCTCCCGGGAGCGGGTACGCCAGCTGGAGGCCAAGGCAATCATGAAGCTGCGGATGCTTAGCGACAGACAACAGGCAGCCTGAGATAGCGGTGGAATTTGCAATGGCGCTGGAGCCGGAATGGATTCGGCGCCAGCTACCTGGAGTCGGCGCTGTTGTGGCCTGGCTGACTTTGGTGTGCGGCCTGGCCCTGCTGGTGCGTCGCCGCTGGCCAGACCAACCCGAATGGAGCCGCAAGGTGGTCCACATCGGCAGCGGCCCGGTGTTGTTGATCGCCTGGGGGCTGGGCATCGATCGCCGGATCGCCCTTCCGGTCGCGGGACTCGTCACCTTGCTGGCGGCCCTCAACCACCGCATCCGGGTGCTGCCGGCCATCGAAGATGTGGATCGCCGCAGCTACGGCACCATCGCCTATGGGGCCACCATCGTGCTGTTGCTGCTGCTTTGGTGGCCGGCCCAGCCCGCTGCAGTGGCAGCAGGGGTGCTGGTGATGGCCTGGGGAGATGGATTCGCCGGCCTGATCGGGCCGATCTGGCCTTCACCAAGCTGGCAGGTGTGGGGGCAGAAACGGTCGCTTTTGGGCACCGCAACCATGGCCCTGGCCAGCCTGGCGGCCCTCGTCTTGGTGAGTCAACTGGCCCTGGCAGCGGGGTTGACATCGCCGGAGCTCGGCGCCCTGGCAACGATGGCGTTGCTGGCTACCGCCCTGGAACAGGTGGCCTGGCTGGGATTGGATAACCTCAGCGTGCCTTTGGCGGTGGCTGCCCTGTGGCGCTGGTGGTCTGGGGGCTGAGAATCAAGCCTGCAGGGATTGCTCACAGCGATGCATCCAGTCCTGCTGGCTGCCAAGACCGGCCACCAACAGGCGGTCGTCGGGTTCGTCCCGCAGGCGCAATTGCCACTGGCGAATCACCTCGGCCCGCTCCATCCAGACATCGACAACGGTATGGCGAATCAACTCCCCATCCCAGCGACGGCAACGGGCTGACTCCAAGGCCCAGTCCAACAGGGCATCGAGCTGAAACGGCCGAAAGCCTGCATAGACAGGACCCAACCCTGCGGGGGTGGCATTCCTCTGTTCGAGATAGAAGATCTGCAGCGGATCAGAAAGTCCGCAGAACTGAAGCAGGTAGGCCATGTCCCCGACCCATGGTTTGAGTGGATGCATACCTTAGGGATGGTCAACCAGAGAGATGTTCACCAAGAACATCTCGTCGTCATCATCACTACCTGGCACTTGCAATCTAGGAGTGCCAAAAAATAGTTGACCCCGCCTGGCGGTTGGGGTTTAGGGCCATCAAGCGGTGACTAGGTGCCCTTGGCGGGCCCTGCGCACCGCGACCGCCAGCTCGTCGAGCAAGGCCAAGGTGGTGTCGAGGGCGATGCAGGCATCGGTGATGCTCTGGCCGTAGGTGAGCTGGCTGAGGTCAGCGGGGATCTTCTGACTGCCCTCCACCAGGTGGCTCTCCAACATCACGCCCATCACATTCAGGGAGCCGCCAGCCACCTGCTCTGCCACCTGGCGCAACACCTCCCCCTGGCGGCGGTAATCCTTGTTGGAGTTGCCATGGCTGCAATCGACCATCAGGCGGGCGGGCAGGCCCTCGGCGGCCAGCTGGGCGGCGGCGGCGGCCACGGCCTCAGGCCCGTAGTTGGGGCCGCCCTTGCCGCCGCGCAAAACCAGATGCCCATCGGGATTGCCGGTGGTACTGACGATCGCGGCATTGCCCTGCTGGCTGATGCCCAGGAAATGGTGCGGTTTGGCCGCCGCCTCCATGGCATTGATGGCGGTGCTGGCACTGCCATCGGTGCCGTTCTTGAAGCCGATCGGCATCGATAGCCCCGAGGCCATTTCGCGGTGGGTCTGGCTTTCGGTGGTGCGGGCACCGATGGCGGTCCAGCTGATCAGGTCGGCGATGTACTGGGGCACCACCGGGTCGAGCAGCTCGGTGGCGGCGGGCAGGCCCAGCTCGGCCAGGTGCAACAGCAGACCCCGGGCCCGGCGCAGCCCGGTGTTGATGTCGTAACTGCCATCGAGATGGGGGTCATTGATCAGGCCCTTCCAGCCCACGGTGGTGCGGGGCTTCTCGAAGTACACCCGCATCACCACCTCCAGGTCA
>JBKDVK010000199.1:0-30654 GCA_046338875.1 Cyanobacteriota bacterium
CGAAATGGCAGGACGGCGAGCCATCGATACGATTTTGATGAAAACAGAAAAATCCTATGAATCATCCCTTTGCAAGCCAACTTTATCGCTGTCCTCTGCGCAAGTTCAAACAAAGCGCGCTCCTGACTGAGATGGCTCTCAGAACCGACGAATGACAGGTTTATTACTAGCGCTTAGTTTCTTGACACCTGCGTAGCAACAGCGATCAACTAGCTCAACAAGTTACTTCTAAAACCTAAAGAGTGACCACCATGGCAATCGAAACCATCCACGTTTGCACCGAACTCCAATTGAAGCCAGAGCTTCGGGAACAAGCCAATATCAACGCAATCAATGAGAATCCTGCCAATGCTGGCAGCCCACTGCCGGCGGCTGATTTTCGTGCCCTTGGCATTGATGCACCGCAACTGGCCATTCTGATTGGTAAGAAATGGGCTGTTGGGCGGACACTGTCCGTCAAATTCATGGGCGGCAGCGCGACGGTCCAAGCAAAGGTCCGGCAATATGCCAGCGAGTGGACCAAGTTTGCCAACATCAAGCTTGATTTCAACAATGCGGACAATGCCGAGATTCGCGTTGCATTCCAGCTCGGCAAGGGCTCTTGGTCGTACATCGGTACGGACGCTCTATCCATTGCCAAGAGTGAACCAACCATGAATTTTGGCTGGCTAACAGACTCCACCAACGATACAGAGTTTAGTCGAGTGATAATCCACGAATTTGGTCACGCCCTCGGTGCCATTCACGAGCACCAGAGTCCGGCAGCAAGTATCCCCTGGGATAAACCTGCAGTTTATGCATATTACAAATCAACTAATGGCTGGGATGCAGCCACAGTCGACGTCAACATCTTCCAGCGCTATGCGGCATCGTCGACTCAGTTCAGCAGTTTCGACGAAAAGTCAATCATGCTTTACGCCATTCCAGATTCGCTGACTCTCGGTACCTATTCGGTCGGCTGGAACACGGTGCTCGCACCCACCGACAAGTCGTTCATCGCCTCCATCTACCCCTATCCACCCAGTTCAGACTGGCAGATCACCAACTCTGGAGTCGGTGATTTTGCTAACTGGGCAGCTACGAGCGGTGTCAAGGTCGTCAGCGGCGACTTCGGCGGCAACAAGCGCACCAGCATCGCACTAGTGCGCCAGAATGCTGGCTGGGGAACGATCCCGGTGGCATTTTCAACCGGAGACGGGGCCTGGAGCATAACCAACCAATCTGTTGGTGATTTCGCTAGTTGGGCAGCGACTAGTGGCGTGAGAATTGTGACGGGTGACTTCAATGGCAATGGCACAACCGACATCGCACTCGTGCGCCAAGAAGCTGGATGGGCAACGATACCGATCGCCTTCGCTGCCGGTGGCGGTAGCTGGACCATTACGAATCAGGGCGTCGGGAGCTTCGCCCAATGGGCAGCGACCAGCGGGGTCAAGATAATCACGGGTGACTTCGACGGCAATGGCCGCGCAGATATAGCACTGGTTCGACAGAATCCAGGCTGGGCGACGATACCAGTCGCCTTCTCCGGTGGTAGCGGTAGCTGGACAATCACGAATCAGGGGGTCGGCAACTTCGCCCAGTGGGCAGCGACCAGCGGAGTTGAAGTCATCACGGGTGACTTCAATGGCAATGGCCGCACGGATATCGCACTGGTTCGCCGTGAGGGTGGTTGGGGCACGATTCCCATTGCCTTCGCCAATGGCGGCGGCAACTGGTCGATAACCAACGCGGGCGTCGGTGCGTTTGCATCATGGGCCGCAACCAGCGGCGTGCGTATTTTGACGGGTGACTTCAACGGCAATGGTCGCACCGACATTGCGCTCATCCGTCAAACCCCCGGCTGGGGCACTATTCCCATAGCCTTTGCGAACGGCAACGGCTCCTGGGCGATTACAAACGGCCCAGTTGGAGCATTCGCGGGCTGGGCTTGCCAACCCGGTGTAACTATCGTGACGGGCGACTTCAATGGCAACGGACGTACGGACATTGCACTAGTGCGCCAAACTCCAGGTTGGGCGACGGTGCCGATTGCGTCAGCCAACGGCGATGGCAGCTGGACTATCACGAACAAGACGGCTAGTCAATTTACTGATTGGGCAGCGACGGATGGTGTCGCAGTATTGAGCGGCAACTTCGACTCCGATAGTCGGACCGATCTCGCACTGATCAGGCGAACGCCTGGCTGGGCGACGATCCCGACAGCGTCCTATCGAGATTGAAGTTGGGGCAAGCTACGAGTCTTGGCGATTTGCACCCTGCGATAACCGACAAGACTCATAGCACGGCTAGGTGTCGCGATTTTCAATCTGGTTAAGAATCTCGTCCACGCGCTCGAGGCCACGGTAAATGTCGGGCACTATCTCCTGGCCAATACCCAAGCCAACGGCCTCGGGTGCCCCAATTTCCTCCCCATTGCGCACAAGCCGATTCGCTTTACTTTGGTCAATGCGATGGAGCAGGAATGGTGCCAGGAATGATGAACTGACTCCATGAAGGCCATCGTTCAGTTGGATCTTCGCATCCGCCACCAGCAACGTATGGTCTGCTACACAAGCCAGGCCGAGTCCTCCGCTGGCAATGGTGCCTTGACAGACGGTAACGACTGGGATCGCACATTGGCTTACCGCCCGCAGTGCGGCCCCAATCGAGTGACCTATCGCCGTCAGCTGGTCAGTCTTCTGTGTTGATCCCGCTAGCACGGATTTGAGCTCCTCCTTGTCCAACCCCACGCAGAAGTCAGCTCCCGCAGCGTCGATAAATACCGCACGGATCGAGCGATCAGTTGGAATGGTGGCAAAAATTGAATTCAACTCATCGGCAAGCCGTTGCCCAATCGGATTACCAGACTCGGGACGATTCAATGTAATCCATAGGGCGTCATTACGTCGCCTTAGCAACAATGGTTGAATCTGTGGCTGTGTCATTAGCGCATCTCTGGAGCTCGATACGACCCCCAACCTCTGAATAATAGCAGTACGTCGGTATCTGAGAATACGCAATATTCCAACTACGCATCAAGGGACCACCACGAATAGCGCCTAGCAGTCAAAGAATAATGGTTGCAAAGCAAAGGCTCTTGATTGCCCTAAACATATCACCAGCAGGATCTCTACTTGCGCCTGCAGAATTGCTGCCTGGATGCACCGGGTGGCGTGGTTACGTTCGCGGCGTAGGTGGCCTGCGAGCAGGGCTGATCGGCGCTGAAAAGCGAGCTGGTGCTTGGCGAATACCGCCGTTTTTCTCTTTCTCGCCGTGGAGGCTGGCCATCCGGTCTCCCCCTCCAGGCCGGTGGACCTGGCCTGGCACCAGCATCTGCTCGATACCCGCCGCTACTGGCAGGAGTTTTGCCCCCGGGGTTGGGCCGGCCGATGGACCACACCCCATCGCGGGGGGGCGAGAAGCAGCGGCAGCGTCCGTGGGAGCGGTACCGCCGCACGCTGGCAAGCTATCGGGCCTGCTTCGGCGAGGGCCCGCCTGCGGATCTCTGGCCTGCGTCGGATAAACCCTTCCGCCGTAGACGTTCCAACACCCACCCGGGCCCCAGAGTAAATGCAGCTCCCTCCCATCCCGATGGCGCCCGCCGAATCCACCCACCAGCCCACCGCACCCCAAGCCCAAGGCGGCCCCCCGGCCCTCTCCGCCTCCGACCAGCTGAAGCAGTTGGTCGGAGGGGCCTGGGTGACCCAGATGATCCACGTCGCCGCCGAGCTCGGGGTAGCCGATCAGCTGGCCTGCGGCGAGCGACCCGTGGAGGAGCTGGCGGAGGCCTGCGGCGCCGATGCCGATGGCCTGTTCCGGTTGCTGCGGGGCCTGGCCAGCATGGGCATCTTCGCGGAAACGGCGCCGCGCCGCTTCGCGCTGACGCCACTGGCGGAGCTGCTTTGCAGCGACCACCCCCAGTCGCTACGGCAATTTGCCCGCCTGGTGGGCGATGAGCACTACCTCGGCTGGGCCGATCTGCTCCACAGCGTGCGCAGCGGCGAAGGGGCCTTTCGCCACCGCTACGGCATGTCGGTGTTCGAGTGGTATCAGCAAAACCCTCGCCGCGGCGCCATCTTTGATGGAGCGATGGGCGATCACTCTCGCCCGCAGATCGAGGCCCTGCTGGCCGCCTACGATTTCAACGGCATCTCCCACCTGGTGGATGTGGGGGGCGGCCAGGGTCTGCTGCTGCAGAAGGTGCTGGCGGCCTACCCGGATCTGCGCGGCACGGTGTTCGATCAGCCCCAAGTTGTGGCGCCGGTGGCGGTGCCGCCGGAGCTGGCGGAAAGGCTGGTGCTGCAGGGCGGCGACTTTTTCGCCGCAGTGCCCGCTGGCGCCGATGCCTACCTGCTGAAGCACATCATTCACGACTGGGGTGATGAGGACTGCCTGCGGATCCTGGGCCAGATCCGCGCCGTGATGGCCCCTGGCGCGCGGGTGCTGGTGGTGGAGCAGGTGATCCCACCGGGCAACGGTCCGTTCCCGGGCAAGCTGCTTGATCTCAACATGCTGGTGATGACCGATGGCGGCCGCGAGCGCACCCCCTCGGAGTACGCCAGCCTGCTCGCCAAAGCGGGGCTGAGCCTGCAGAGGATCGTGCCCACCCCCTCGCCCGTCAGCGTGGTGGAGGCGGTGGCGGCCTGAGGCTCAACCCGGGGTTGCCGCTACCAGGGACAATGGCCCCAATCCCTCCCGTTGCTGCGGCCGCCGATGACCAGCTCCCAGGCCCCCGAAGGGCCGGCCGCCAAGGCCACCAACATCGTTTGGCACCACTCCACCGTGACCCGGGCGGCCCGGGCGCACCAACGGGGCCATCGCAGTGCCATTCTCTGGTTCACGGGGCTGAGCGGCGCCGGCAAGAGCACCCTGGCCAATGCCGTCAATTCAGCCCTGTTTGAGCAGGGGCTGGCCTGTTATGTGCTTGATGGCGACAATGTGCGCCATGGCCTCTGCGCCGATCTGGGTTTCTCCGATGCCGACCGGGAGGAGAACATCCGCCGCATCGGCGAGGTGGCCAAGTTGTTTCTCGATGCCGGCGTGGTGGTGCTGACTGCGTTTGTGTCCCCCTTCCGCAGCGACCGCCGCCGCGCCCGGGCCCTGGTGGAGGCCGGCGATTTCATCGAGATCCACTGCGCCGCCGACCTGGCCGTCTGTGAGGGCCGCGACACCAAGGGGCTCTACGCCAAGGCCCGCGCCGGGGAGATTAAAGAATTCACCGGCATCTCCAGCCCCTACGAAGAACCGGAAGCCCCCGAGCTGCGCATCGATACGGGGTGCCAAAGCCTGGAGGATTCAGTCGCCCAGGTGTTGACCTACCTGGCGGCCCGGGGGGTGGTGCCGGGGGCCGCGCCGTCGGCTCTTCCCTCACCGGCATGAACCAGCGCCTTGGCTTACTTGTTATGCCGGTGGCGGTGGCGGTGACGGTGACGTTGCCGTTGCCTGGGGTGCATGCCGCTCCCCAGGCTGATACCCCGAGCGGCGGTGGAGTTCTTGCCCCGGTGAGCAGGGTTGATCTCGCCCGCTATGCCGGTATCTGGTACGAAATCGCCAAGATTCCCAACCGGTTTCAGAAACAATGTGCCCGCGACACCCTTGCCCAATACACCCTGCGCACTGATGGCCGCATCGATGTGGTGAATCAGTGCATCAAGCGCAACGGCAATGTGGATCAGGCCAGGGGCATCGCCAAGGTTGTCGACGCCGAAACGGGCGCCAAGCTCAAGGTCAGCCTGGTGAGTTTGCTTGGCTGGCGGCCATTTTGGGGCGATTACTGGATTGTTGGCTTGGATCCGAACTACCGCTGGGCCGTGGTTGGCGCACCGAACCGCAAATACGGCTGGATCCTGGCCCGAAGCAAGACTCTCGACCCGAACACGCTGCAAACCATCGCTGCGATCATCGAGCGCAACGGCTATCAACGAGGCAGTTTCCAAATGGACGGGCAGTCGCCCTGAGATCAGCACTGTCTTCAATGCGGCGCTGGTGGAGGGCGATATGCCCCACGAGCGGCCCGAGCTGCCGGGACAGGCGGTGTGGCTGGAGAACGCCGAGCGCTTTGTAGCTGCCACCGGGGCGGTGGTCGTCATTGCAGGAGTTTGGGCCTGCTACGAGTCACCGTCTTGAACATCAGCGCAAGCCTGCTCAATATAAAAATGGTATTTCAGGCGAAGGTGGCTTGGTTTGGGCCCAGCAACCTGTCCACTTTTCTTTGCTAGAAACGCCTTTTTCTGAAGTGACATCAGAGAAGAGTTGCTGGTGAAGGGCCAGGGATCAGTTCCTTATCCCTTAGGCGGGAAAGGATCGTTGCCGTAGCTGTGCCGATCCCTGATCTGACCGGTAGGGCGATGGATGATGACATCGCTGCCTTTGTTGCGGGCAATTTGCTCAGCTCGTTGCCTGGCTTCTTCCTGAGTCTTCATTGCCCTGGCGGTGTAGCGGGAATTGCCTTCTCCCCTGACGGCCCAGCCGTCTTCTTGCTTGACTACGTGCTGATGGTCGGCCATGGCGCTAATTGCAGATAGTACCAGTGTACTGCCCTAGTCCAGCTGCGGGGAAACGGCGGCAGGGAGTGGCAACCGGCGGTGAACTGTTTTCTTGATCTTCTCGCCGGACTTCTCGGTGGCCAAGTCAAGCTCATAGCTATTCTGCAGGTTCATCCAAAAGGCAGCCTCGACGCCGAGCCACTGCTCTAGGCGCAAGGCGGTATCAGCTGTCATGGCCCGTTTGCCGCTGATGAGCTGATAAATCCGATTGGACGGCACATGCAGCTGCCGGGCAAGTTCGGCTGCTGAGATGTTCAGCTCCTGCAACTCATCCGCCAGAATCGTTCCTGGATGAATGGGATAGACAGGGCGTTTTTCTGTCTGGTTCATAATGGTTCTCCATTAGTGATAATCAACAATCTCGATATTGAATGGCCTTGGTGAGCGCTCCGGCCACTCAAAGCAGATGCGCCACTGCTGATTGATGCGGATGCTGAACAGACCTTTGCGGTCGCCGCCCAGAGCCTCAAAGCGGTTGCTGGGTAACAGCATCAAGCCCTGGCGGGAAACCGCAGCTCTAAGGATCAGGAGGCGCTTTTTGGCCTGCTCCTCGAAAGCCTGAAATTCCCTAACCCGCTCACCGCTGGCAAACCGCGCGGTGCGCTTGTCCCGGTACAGGGGCGGTGCTCTCTCCTCGTCGGGCCCTTGTTGGCTTGCCTCATCGCTCTCCGTCGCCATGGGGACAGACTGCCAGCAACAACGCACTACGTCAAGCGTCTTTTTTGGCGACGTCGGCCTGTCGATTTTGAATAGTTTGTTGAACTCCCGACAAAACGATGAGCGGGCCGAAAAGCCGCCTCAAATGTCAAAGATTGACAAGTCTTGCCAATTCGGACAGGGTGATGGTCTAAGCACGCACAGCGGAGGTCGCCATGACGATGAATGTCAATCTCTCCCCCCAGCTCGAAGCCATGGTCAAGGCCAAAGTTGCTTCGGGTCTTTACACCTCCGCCAGTGAGGTCGTGCGCGAAGCCCTGCGCCTTATGGAGCAGCAAGACCAGCTGCGCTCCCTCCAGCTCCAGCAGTTGCGCTCCGACATCCAGGAGGGTCTGGCAAGTGGCCCTCCCGTCCCCTGGAGCCCCGACGAGATCAAGCAGGACGGGCGGCGGCGCAAGCCCTCGCCCCGCTCCGCCGCCCAGGGCGGTTAACCCGGGCCGGTGATTGTTCTCCCGCCCCGCGCCAAGGCCGATCTCTCTAAGATCTGGTGGCTAATCGCCGATGACAGAGACGATCAGGCCGATGCGGTCATTGACCTGATCGATCAGAAGTTTCAGCTGCTGGCGCTAAAGAGCGGACTGGGGCGGCGACGGGAGGAGCTGGCCGAAGGCTTGCGTAGCATCCCGGTGGGCCGTTACGTCATCTTCTATCTGCCCATCCCAGGCGGCGTTCAGATCGTGCGGGTGCTGCATGGTGCCCGCGACATCGAAGCGGCATTGACAAAGCCGGTCGCCGATGAATGACCCAAAACACCTCTCCGGCAGGGAATTTGAGCGGCTCTTGGAGGCTGTTAAACGCAGTCGGAACGAAGCCGCGATCGTTGCCTACTGCTGTTGATGTTTCGTCATGGCCTCCGCGTCTCCGAGGCCTGCGGCCTGGTGCTGGAGCAGGTGGACGATGAGAGCCGGGTGTTGCACGTCGCTCGCCTCAAGGGGGGCCTCTCCACCACCCACCCGCTCAGGGGAGACGAAATCCGCGCCATCAAAGCCTGGCTGATTGAGCGCTCACGCATGAAAGCCCAAGGGCGGTCGTCCTTCCTCATTGAGCATCGCCAAGCCCCTGCACCGCTCAACCGACAACCTGGCCCTGCGCAAATACGACGAGAAGGCCCGCCTCCCCGTTGCCGTTCATGCCCACATGCTGCGCCATGCCTGCGGCATTGCCCTCGCCGATCAGGGCGCGGACACCCGATTGATTCAGGACTACCTCGGGCACCGCAACATTCAGCACACACTGCGCTACACCGCCACCAATCCGGCGAGCTTCGAGAAGCTGTGGCGGTAGGGATTAGGCGCGGAGCGATAGATGCAACTACCTGGAAAAGGTCTATTTAATCTGCAGTTGTTGCTGACTATAGAATTCATGCAGGTAGTAGCCGGCCGACTTAAGTGCATCGAGTATGTCTCCTGCTTCCATGAACTCCCACATAAGCAAAGTTCCTTCGAGGTCGGGCGTGATTTCAAAAATTGAGTTGGTGGTGTAACCGCTAGGACCATCCCTTGTGTGAGCAGGATGCTTGGAGAGCCTCTTTCTTCCACCTTCTGTAAACATAAAGCGGTTGTTATGTGCGGCTGCATTGCGTAGATGGTAGATTAGCTCAAGACAGGGGGCATGGCCAAAATTGCCTTTATTTCTAAGTGCGTCTCCTGAATAGATCAAAGCACCTGCTAACCATATCCGGTCAAGCTCATCTCTTATGTGATGATTGAATTGATCGTGTTCTAGCCAGGCCATCTTAAGAAACTGGTGTGATCCTCCATTCTTCTTTCGTGCTTCGCCAACGGGTTGCCATAAGTTATTGAGTTGTGGTCTTATGGCACTCAGAATCTCCTTGTTGAGTGATAACTCAACTGCAGCGGTATGCGAATAATAGCCATGGGCAAGTGTAATCAGCTTGTGGCCAAGATCAATGGCTCGCATAGCCTTATCCTGTCTGGTGTCCATGATCTTTGAGGCTTGAGAACCCATTCTATCTAGTTGCATGCTGATCAGATTGGCTTTGCTCTCGCCGACCAGGGCGCAGACACCCGCCACATTAAGGATTATCTCGGACACCGCAACATTCAGCACACCATACGCTACACCGATATTAACCCCGCACGATTCGAGAAGTTGTGGCGGTAGCCGTTGTTCCACAACAAAGCCCCGCCTGGAAGGTGGGGTGATTTGGCTACTGCCCAGAGTAAAGGCTCAATCGAGGGCTCTTATCAAATCTGGCGACTTGTTGGTCATGATGCGCTTACGCAGCTTGCGGCTGTAGCCGAAGGCAGCTCCTACACCGAGGAGGGGGAGTGGGGTGGGTACTGGAACTTAGTCTTCCACCTCTCCATGTGAGGTACAATTCTCTGCTGCTGCATCATCAATTGGACTGTCTGCTTTAGAGCAATATTCTCCATATGGTTTCACGTCCAAATACAACGGATCCCATGTGAGGCAGAAGCGGCTATACAGACCATTTGCTTTGGGATTGAATCCAAGGTTATAACGTTATGGGTTTGTAAAGCTACCGGGCAATAGGGCAAGAATATCATTAATGCAGAGTTCTACTGAGTGGCCAAAGCTTCCGTTATAATTTGTATCCCATCATGCGCGTAGTTGATCTGGATCTAGATCTGGACGAGTTATATTGAAAGTTACATCTACCCAGCTATCACCGAAAACTACTCCGTCTTCATCGTCTGGATTAATTCCACAGTCACAGCCCCTATTTATATCATCTCCATCTGCCAAGTGAGTTGGTTGACCATCTGTTTGATGCTGTGGGCCGAAAGCGTGTTAGAGCCCGCGACCTTGCCAGTGCTGCGCTCGATCAGGTCATAGCAGGCGGCGTACTTGCGCTTGACGTCCTGCGAAACCGTCTCGCGGAAGTAAAGGTCAACACGGTCATTGCCGCTGAGGAAGGCCGCCCGTTCGTGCTTGGCGAGGGCTTCTGAAACGAAGCGCGTCACCGAACTTCAACATTCTCCAGATGCAGTCGCTTGGCCTCGTTCAGGGCTGCATTCGGGGCTGGTGGATGGATCAGGGCTTCGGCAAAACGCTGTTGATCCTCGGCGCTCAAGCGGAAGATGGCTTGCTGCTCAATGGCTCGCTGTGCCGCATCGTGGGCTGCACTGACGACGAAATCGGTGAGGCTGCGCCCTTGCAGTTCCGCCGCCCGTTTCAACGTGGCGTAGATGCCTGCGGGTAGGCGTGCTTCGAGGCGTGAAGTTTGTTCGGCGGCCATAATTAAATTCCCTAATGACAACTTACGGCTAATTGCCGTACAAGTCAAGATCGATGTTCTGTGTCTACCAGCTGGAGCAACGGCCTGGGGTGGGTGCGGTGCTGAAGCAGTTGCTGCTCGTACTGACCGACAATGCTCCAATGCCCGAGTCCCAGCCCCAATCCCCCTCCAGCACCGCTGCCGGCAGCCTCACCGCCTGGGCCTTCCTGACACCGGCGCTGATCCTGCTGGCGGTTTCGGTATTGATTCCGGCGCTGCTGGCCTTGGTGATGGCCTTCAGCCGCACCGGCCTCGATCTCGGCGAGCCGTTGCAGTTCGTCGGTGCGGCGAACCTGCGGCGCTTGGTCGCCGATCCGATGCTGCGGCGCGTCATGGTCACCACCTTTTTATATCTGGTCGGCATCGTGCCGCCGATCGTGCTCGGTTCTTTGGCCCTGGCGGTGCTGGTCAACCGCCCCCTGCCCGGCATGGCCCTGTTTCGCGGCGCTTTTTATACGCCGGTATTGGTGTCGTTGGTGGTGGCGGCGATCGCCTTCCGCTGGCTCTATGCCGAAAACGGCCTGATCAATGGCTGGTTGGGGGCATTGTTGGGCCCTGTCTTCACCCCGATCGGCTTTTTGACCCTGCCGGCCCTGGCCCTGCCCGCCGTGATGCTGGTGACCCTTTGGAAGGGTCTTGGTTATTACATGGTGATTTTTCTGGCCGGGCTGCAGGGCATCCCAGCCGAGCTCTATGAGGCCGCGGCCCTCGATGGCAGCCACGGCTGGCGCCGCCATCTCGACATCACCTTGCCGCTGATGCGCCCCTACGTAGCCCTGGTGGCGGTGATCGCCGCCATCGGCGCCACCAAGGTGTTTGAGGAGGTCTTTTTGATGACCCAGGGCGGACCCGCCGATGCCACCCGCACGGTCGTTTATTACGTTTACGACCTGGCCTTCAGCGAGCTGGATATCAGCTATGCCTGCACGGTCGGATTGGCCTTGTTCGTGCTGGTGCTGTTGCTCAGCCTGCTGCGTTCCCTCGTCAGTGGCGATCGGCTGGTGGGCTAGCGGTCTTCAGCCACCCTTTAACAAATCGCCGGCTGGGGGACATCATGGGGAGATTGCCGCCCGGCCATGGTGCAGGACCGACCAGACCCAGCCTCCCTGTCCTCGCCAGCGGTCTCCTCCATCGGTGTGGTGGGGGGCGGCCAGCTGGCTTTGATGCTCGCGCAAGAGGCCCCGGGACTGGGGCTCCAATTGCACCTGCAGGCCGCCAGTGCCAGCGATCCGGCCGTCGCCCTGGCCAGCAGCGTTGTCCTGGGAGATGCTAATGACGCAGAAGCCACAGCCGCATTGGCCCGCCGCTGCCAGGTCATCACCTTCGAGAATGAGTGGGTGCCCCTTGAGGCCCTGCAGGGGCTGCGCCAGTCCGGCGTTCGCTTTCTCCCCGATCTGGATGCCCTGGCTTGCCTGATGAGCAAACGGGCCCAACGCGAGTTACTGCAGAAGCTTGCCCTGCCGACCCCGCGCTGGTTTCCCCTCGAGCAGGTGCTGGCGCCGCCGCCAGCGCCGCCGGAGGCCCTCGAATTGCCCCGGGACGGTGTTTTCATCCCACCAGGAGCCCTGGGAACGACTGCGCCGCGGCGCCCCGAGCTGCCCCGGGGTTTCCAATTCCCCCTGATGGCCAAATCCAGCCGGGGCGGTTATGACGGCAAGGGCACCCTGCCGATTGCCGACCAGCAGGCCTTGGAAGCGCTGCTGGCCACCGTTGATCCGGCCGGCTGGTTTTTGGAAGAGCGGGTGGCCTTCGATATGGAGCTCGCCCTGGTGGCGGCCCGCGACCACCACGGCAATGTCGTTTGTTATCCGCTCGTCCAGACCCATCAGCAGCAGCAGGTCTGCGACTGGGTGCTCTTCCCGGCCCCCGTCAGCCATGCCGTCGAGGCCTTCGCCCGCAATATCGCCGCCTCCGTGCTCACGGCCCTCGACTACGTCGGCCTGCTGGCAATCGAATTTTTCTTTGGCCCCGGCGGTCTGCAGGTCAACGAGCTAGCCCCCCGCACCCACAATTCCGGCCACTACACGATTGAGGCCTGTGCCTGCAGTCAATTTGGCCAGCAGCTGCGGCTGGCGGCCCTGTTACCGATGGGCTCCCCCGAGCCACTGGTGCCCGGGGCCTTGATGGTCAACCTGTTGGGGCGGGATGGCACGCAAGAGCACGACGAGGCCGATTGCCAGGCCCTGGCCGCGCTGCCCGGTTCCCACCTGCATTGGTATGGCAAAAGCGAGAGCAGTCCGGGTCGCAAGCTGGGCCACCTCACCCTGTTGCTGGAGTCCAGCGGCAACGCGGCGTTGCAACAGGAGGCCCAGGCCAAGCTCCAGGAGGTGCGTTCGATCTGGCCCTCGCCCCACGGGGGGAAACTTCCCTTAAAGTGATTTTGGACTGCTGTGTTGGTGACTGCCTTTCACAGTTTCTGATCTGACTCCCTTTCGACACGGGGGGTCTGCAGCGACGGCAACGTAAGCCGGCCTTGAGCTGGAAACGACGCCCCGCCCTTGATCCCCCTACTGGTTCCTCCAGGTCGAACACTGGGGCAAAACGGCACGGCGGTCCACCCCTTTGAGCCCCCTCCCACCCCTTGATGCGAGCCCCCCGTTGGCTCCGGACCTTTTCTGATGTCCGGGCCTTGATCACCAGGGTTGGCGGTGGACTGGGGGCCGCAGTTTGTTTGGCCGGTGCCCCGGCCACCTGGGCTCCGGCCGGCCTGGCCCAGGAGTCGATCCAGCCCCTGCCCTGGAACTGGTCCAGCCAATGCCGCCCCCAGACCGGTCCCACCGCCACAGTGCGTCAGGGCAACGGTTGGGTGCAGCAACGGCCCGTTGCGGTGTGCGTGCTGTTGCCCCCCGGCGGCATCGACAACAGCATTCAGTCCATCGGCGCAGGCAAGGTGCAGGTGGCGTTTCTGTTGGGCCGCCTCGATCGCCAACCGCTGGGCATCGGCCCCAGCACCCGCTGGGAGGTGCTTTCCCAACTGGCCTTCGATTGCAGCACGGGGGCACTGATGCGCCGTGATCTCGGCAGCCGCAGCCTTGCCGCAAGCGGTGCTGTTGTTAGTGAGACCCCTGACTCGGGCCCCTGGCAGAGCGCCGGCCCGCCCCCTGAAGCGGCCATGGCCCGCGGTTTGCGAGCCAAGTGTGCTGCCAATGTCCCCTGACGCGTTGACCGTGAGCGCTGACCAGCCCAGTTTTCAAAAGGCTTTTGAGTTGCTGTTGAGCCGCGCACCGGGGCCGGTGTTTCCCCGGGCCCGGCAGCTTTACTTGCGCAAGTACCCCCTCGAAACCGATCCGGCCACCCCCTTTCGCACCTTCTTGCTGGAGGAATCGATTCAGGAGTCCGAGGGAGGCATCGTGCGCATCCGTGCCCTGCGGTTTGCGGTGGTTCAAGGGGACGGGCAGCCTTTCGATCTGGCGGCCTGTCGCACCTATCTGCACCAGCGCTGGGGGCTGGAGCCCGATGAACTGGTGCCGATGGGCGGCGATGGCTGGTTCCGTGATGGCGGGGCTTGGGCCCGCTTCACGGCCGCCGCCGTCCACGAACGGGCAGCCCCCACCACCTTGATCAGCCGGCCAGATGGTCCAGACGTTCCTGCAGCCTCTGGCGATCCCAGTCGGTGACCACGAACACCTCCTGGGCACTGGCTCCCCGCCTGGCCATCACCTTGAATCCGCCCGTAATCGGGGTCGACACCCTCAGCCGCAAACTTTCACTGCGGCCCCGCACCCGGCTGATCACGGCCGGGGTCACCGTGTTGATGCCACCCTCTCGGGCCAACGCTTTCAAAAGGGGGATCAAGCCTTCGAGATAGGTGCTGTGGGTAATGACCAGCCGACCCATGGTGTTGGCTCAGGTGCGTTCCAGGGGAGCCATCGTCAGCCCCTCGGCGCCAAGCAGCTGGTGGTAGTGCTCGGCCTGCTCCTGGGGACCACTCCAGACCTCCGCTGAACCCTGACCGTCAATGCGGTGCGCCAGTTCCCAGGCCCGATCCGGCACCATGCCCGGGATATGGCGCACCAGGCAGTTCACCACATGCTGAAAGGTATTGAAGTCGTCGTTGAGCACGATCACCCGGAAGTGGGGATAGGGCTCGCGCAGTTGCTCCCGCGCCTGGGTGCGTTCGGGAGTCAGGGTGGGGGTGGTGCTCATGGCACAGCGCCGGAAGCCAGTGGTCCCCAACCTAGGTACACTGGGTTTCAATGCACAGCACCCTCATGCTGATCACCCTGGGTTGGGCCTCCCTCGCCGCCATTTTCACTTTCTCGATCGCCATGACGGTTTGGGGACGCAATGGTGATGGCAGCATCAATTTCTGAGTTGATTCCCAGCACCTCCACCCTGCTGGCAGGGGTTGCTTCAGCTTTGCTGCTATTTGTTACGGGTGGCGTGGTGTATCTCTCGGCGGTGGATTGGCGGGACAAGCGCCGCCGCGACAGCGTCGTGCGCAACCGTCGCTGAGTCTTGGGGTCTGCCTGTCGCAGCCATGGCAAGATCGGCATCCTGATCCAACAGCGGCCGTGCTGACTCCCGCAGGCTTTGCTTCGGAATGCTTCATTAACGCCATGCAAAGCGTCGATAAGGGATGAGGCGTCTCACCTGGCGCTGGCCAACTGCTTTGGAGCGCTTGACGAAACGGGCCCAGGCTCCGTCCAAACCACTCGATTCAGGACGGAAGCTGGCCCTTGCGACTGGGCCAAGACCACCGTTGCCCTGGACCAGCTCACTGATCGCGCTGCTCATTCTCTTGCCCTCGTTGGCACTCTGGCGCTGGCCCAGGCCGAGGGCCGAGGGCCTGGAGCAGCTGATGACCGGCGCCAGTCTTGTACAAAGTTTCCCCGCCACCCCCGGTCGCCGCCTGCCGCAGCTGTGGCAGCAACGCTTGGGTGCGGGCCTGGGCGAAGCGCTCTGGCAGCGCCAAACCCGCCCCTGGTGGCAAATCTGGGGTCCAGAGGGGCAAGGGGCTCCGTTCCTGGTGCTCCAGGCCAGCGGCTGGCCTGCTGAGCTCAGCAAACCCTTGCCTCCCCAAGCCCTGCGGCTGAGTGATCTGATGGTGGTGGCCCCCGATCCGCTTGCGCGCCAATCCCTGGCCGCCAGCCTCAGGCCCCAGCAACGGCGCAGTCGCGGCCTGCACAGCCGCTGCCTTGAGCGGCTCAGCCAGGACCAGGCCGTGTTTTGGAATCCCACCGCCCTCGGCGCCATGGTGGGTCCCCTCGCCCCCCTGATGCAGCGCTTTCAGGAAGGTTGTCTGACCCTCAGCCTCGCAGGCAGGGGCTTGAGTTGGCAGGGTGAGGCCACTTCTGTGGATGGCGTGCTGGCCCAGCTGGACACCGAGGCCCCCCCAGTCACCCCCCTTGCTGCGGCCCTGCCCTTGCCCCCCGACGAGTTGTTGCAGGTGCAGGGAGGGTCACTGCAGGATCTGCTGGAGGGGTTGCTTTCCAGGCAGCTGATCCGTGAGCCCCTGGCCCTGCGCTATGGCCTCGATTCAGAACGTTTGCGGGGACTGCGCTTCGCCCCTTTCCGCCTGCGGTTGCGTCCCCAGCCCCAGGGCCCGTTCCAGGCCTCACTCGAACTCCAGGTGCGCCTGCGGCAACCTCCCCAGACATGGCAGCCCGTGCTGCAGCGCCTAGCCCAATCCCTGCGGGAGCAGGGACTCGAGCCAATCCCCTTGGCCCTCGCTGCCACTAAGCCAACCAACCTCAGCGCAACCGCCAAGCCAACAACCCCAACACCACCTGCCCCGCAGGCTCTCGTACCACCTGCCCCGCAGGCTCCCGCCCCGCAGGCCCCTGCCCCGCTCGCCCTCGCCCCTGGAGGGCCCCAGGCCGCGGCTGGCCCCACACCCCAGGCCCAGCAAGCCCCCAAGCTTCCGGTAAATCCCCTGGCCATGGCCTGGCGCCGCAGTGATGGGGCGGTGGTGGGGGGCTGGCGCTGGCTGGCGGCACCCCGCGGCCAAGATGCGGAAGTGTTGTTTTTCCTCGGGCCGGCGCCGGCCCAGGTGGGGCTGATGCCAACCCAGGCCTTCCCGCGGGAGCGCACCTTGCAGCTGCGGGCCAGGCCCCGGGCCCTCGATCAACTGGGCTTGCTTCCCCCAGAGATGCCCGCCGTGGTCCGGAGCAGTGAACAGCTCTGGACCCTGACCGAACCACTGACGGCCCGGACGGTCTTCGTGCCGGTCAGTCGACTGCGGGGGGGACTGACTCTGGCTCAGTGCGCAGACGGCGTTCGCTGCGCCGGCGTTCAGACGCCACCGTCTCCTCCATGAGTTCGACGGCCTGGGTCATTTTTTCCAGGTTTGTGGCGTAGAGACTCAGATCTTTGTCGACGCGCTCGCGCAGTAGCCCCATGGAGGCCCCGATATCGTGGGCCTCCTGCCGCAATGCCATCGGGTCCAGGGTTTGGGCGCCCTGGGCCTGGCCCAGCAGACTGAGCAGGCCAACGGCCATCAGCCGGGAGTAATGGAAATCGGGACGGCGAACGGCGGCCAGGGCCGTCGCCACCGGTTCGGGCGATCCGGCCCCCTCGTTGTCGATCCATTGCTTCACTTCCTGGACCGAATGGTGTCCCATCGCCGCCATGGCCTGGTCATGCAGGCGACGAATTTCGGCGGCATCAAACCCGGAGGAAGCGCAGAGGGCCTCAAACAGGGGTTGGCGCTGGTCTTCCGGTCGGTAGTTACGGGAGAAGCTGTCGAACACCTGGACTAATCCGGTGGCGAACAGCGCATCGCCTTGGAAACCACGCTGATGGCTGAGTAAATGCAGTTCGACAAGCAACTCATCGATCATCCGGCGGTAAAGCGGACTGATCACATGGGAAAAGGCGCCATGGAAGGCGCGTTTGCTGTCAGCAACTGTGAGAGCGGCGCTCACGAGGATGGGCCTTCCGAATGCAGCGACCATAGCGCTGCGCAACCCAGTAGCTGAGGTTGGCCCCCCGGCCGTTGCTACCCAAGGGCCTGGGGTTCGGCCAAAGGGTAAGCAGCCTGGGTAGGATGATTTCAATTTGCCGCCATGGTTGCCATGATCCCGATCGTGATCGAAGAGTCGGGTCGGGGAGAGCGGGCCTTTGACATCTATTCACGCCTGCTGCGCGAGCGAATCATTTTTCTCGGTGAGCCCGTAACCGCCGAGTCGGCAAATCGAGTTGTGGCGCAATTGTTGTTTTTGGAGGCGGAAGATCCTGAAAAAGATATTTTCCTCTATATCAATTCCCCCGGTGGTTCTGTCTATGACGGCCTCGGTATTTTTGATACGATCCAGCACATCAAACCCGATGTGCAAACGGTTTGTGTCGGACTTGCCGCCAGCATGGGGGCTTTCCTACTTTGCGCCGGCACCCCGGGCAAACGCAGCAGCCTCACCCATTCACGCATCATGATCCACCAGCCCTTGGGCGGTGCCAGGGGCCAGGCCAGCGATATTCGCATCCAGGCCGATGAAATTCTTTATCTAAAAGACAAGCTGAACCGAGAGCTGGCCGACCGTACCGGCCAGCCCCTCGATCGCATCCAGACGGATACTGATCGCGACTTTTTCATGTCGCCAGAGGAAGCCAAGGCCTACGGCCTGATTGACAAAGTGATCGACAAGCGGCCTATCAAGCCAGTTTGATATCGCCGGCAAATCCTTGCTTTCAGCAAAAAACCTGCCATTTCCCAAAGGAAATGACAGGTTTTTTAATATTGCTGGCTCCTGAATGGCTGGCAGGAGCCAGACAGGAATTGGTTTCTATTTAAAGAGCAGCCAGCGGTTGTTCCAGGGGCTTTGCGGCCAGATCCTCTTCGAGCAGGGGCGAGAAGCGATCTTTCTCTGGAATGGTGGTGTATTCAGAGACAATCTGGCGTAACTCATTACCATCGAGACTTTCTTTCTCAATCAGTAACTCCACCAACCGATCCATACAGTCCCTTTGGGATGCCACCAAGGCCACGGTTTCGGTGTAGCAGTCCTGCACTATCGATCGCACGGCGCCATCGATGCGGTTGGCAATGGCGTCAGAAACGTCACTGCGGGTCATCAGATCGCGGCCCAGAAAAACCTCCTGGTTGCCGGCTTCCAGGGAAAGCGGTCCCAGGTCACTCATGCCAAAGCGGGTAACCATCTGACGGGCCATCGAAGCCACCTGCTGAATATCGCCGCCGGCACCGGTGGTGACTTCGGCATGACCAAACACCACGTCTTCAGCGGCCCGACCGCCTAGGGCCCCCATGATGCGGGCCCGTAACTGGGCCTTGCTGACCAGGCTCTGCTCCTCATCGGGTGCAAACCAGGTAAGTCCCTGGGCCTGGCCCCTGGGAATCAGGGTGACTTTTTGGACCGGATCGTGTTGGCGCACCAGGGTGCCCACCAAGGCATGGCCAATTTCGTGATAGGCGATCAGTCGCTTGCTGCGACCATCGGTGAGGGGCTTGCCCTCCATGCCCGCAATCACCCGATCGACCGCATCATCGATTTCGGTGAGGGTGGTGGCCTCCTTGCGGCGACGGGCGGTCAGGATGGCGGCTTCGTTGAGCAGGTTGGCCAAGTCGGCGCCGGTAAAGCCGGGAGTGCGGCGAGCAATCGCTTCGAGCGAGACGGCCTCGGCCAGTTTCTTGTTGCGGCTGTGGACTTTCAGAATCGAGAGGCGGCCTTTGATGTCAGGGGCATCGACACTGACTTGGCGATCAAAGCGGCCGGGACGCATCAGGGCCGAATCGAGCACATCGGGGCGGTTGGTGGCGGCAATGATGATGATGCCGCTGTTGCCTTCAAAGCCATCCATCTCGGTGAGCAATTGGTTGAGGGTCTGCTCCCGTTCGTCGTTGCCGCCACCGATGCCAGCGCCCCGTTGGCGACCCACCGCATCGATTTCGTCGATGAAGATCAGGCAAGGGCTGTTTTCCTTGGCGCGCTTGAAAAGGTCACGCACCCGGCTGGCGCCAACCCCGACAAACATTTCGACAAATTCGGAGCCCGAAAGCGAAAAGAAGGGAACGCCCGCCTCACCGGCGATGGCTTTGGCAAGCAGGGTTTTGCCCGTGCCTGGGGGACCCACCAGCAGCACTCCCCTTGGAATCTTGGCCCCCACTGAGGTGAAGCGCTCGGGAGTCTTGAGGAAGGTGACGACCTCCTCAAGGTCCTGTTTGGCTTCTTCGACTCCGGCCACGTCAGCAAACTTGACACCGGTTTCAGCTTCCATCTGAAAGCGGGCCTTGGTCTTGCCGAACTGCATCGCTTGGCCAGGGCCACCGGGCATGCCGGAGGAACGGCGGGCCAAAAAGATCAGCGAGCCGATCAACAGGAGCGGGAAAAGCAGATTTCCCAGCAGGCCGAGCACCGGGGAAGGGGCGCGGGGCGGATGCACATCAAAGCTGATGCCCTGTTCTTTGAGATTATTGACCAGTTCGGGAGCCACGCCGGGCAGGTCGACCCTCAGGCGTTGCACCCGGTTGTCCAGGTCAGGGTCGACAGCTTCGATAACGGCGGTGCGACCGCCATCGAAGATGTCAACGGCGGTCACCCTGCCCGCTTTGACGTAGTCAAGGAAACGGCCGTAGCTCATGCGGGCGACGGCGGTGTTGCGGCCACTGGCGAGGGAGCTGCCTTCGACCGTGCCATCGGCAGCGCTGGTTGGGGGTCGGAACCGGGAGGCGCCGCCGGAAAGGATTTGCCAGCCCAGAAACGCCGCCAGCAGAAGTGGCAGACCCCAGAGAGCAAGTAAGCGCCAGCGCTGCTTCATTGGGTCCAAGCGATTTTGAACAAGTGTAAAGGGAACCCGGAGGCATCCGCTTACGCCCGGGTTTGTCTTCAGAGGCTGGTCAACCAGGGAGAGCTGGGGTCTGACTCGATCAAGTCGCCTGTCAATCCAGGCACGAAGCGAGCTTCCGCAGCCAAGCTTTGCGTTACTGGATCCAGGATCAGGTCATCGGCCAAGAGGTCCTCGACCAATTCGGGGCCGCCCAGGCCATGGGTCCAAATCTTGACTTCGCTGTCCTTGGGACAGGCGAAATTAAGCATCTCGAAGGGAAACACCACCCGTTCGAGAAAAAATCCGTCAGGTCCCAGGCACCGCAAGATCACCATGCGATCAGAGCCATTGCGGTAACTACATACGAGGTCCCCGACGCCAGATTCCTCTTCAATCTCCAGAACGGTGGTCTCCAGATCAGAAAGGGCGGTCCGCTCCAACGTCGTCGGCTTCGGTGAAAGACCATCTAGCCATTAGTGCCTAGTGGGATTTGGTGGCAAAGGAGACTTTTCTGCGGACTTAAGGATTTTTTCATCCTTGAGTCTTGCCAATGCTGCGCGCCTGTGGCATGTCAGTCGGAGACTCGATGGGCTGGCTGGCTTTGCCTGGCTCAGAGGCTGCGCAGGGCCACGATCGGATCGAGGCTCGCCGCCCGCCGGGCCGGCACGACGCCAAAGAAGAGGCCGATCGATCCTGACAACAGCACGGTGGTCAGCACCGTGCTGGCTTCGATGGCGGCCGGCAGGGGCGTAAATGTCGCCACCAGGGCAATAGTGCCCAAGCCGAGGGCGCTGCCAATCACCCCACCCAGACTGGCCAGGACCAGCGATTCGACCAGAAACTGCAGCAGCAGGTCACTGGGCCGGGCCCCCAGGGCCTTGCGCAGGCCGATTTCTTCGGTGCGCTCACTCACCGACACCAACATGATGTTCATGATGCCGATGCCGCCCACCAACAGGGATACTGCACCGATGGCGGCCAGCATCAAGGTGAGTCCCCCGGTGATCCTGCCGACGATCGCCAGAGCATCCTTCTGCGATCGCACGGCGAAATCATCCTCCCCCAAGATGCGGTGACGCTGGCGCAACAAATTGGTGATCTGAAAGGCGGCGGCCCCAGTGCTCTGTTCGTTGATCGCCTCCACGCTAATGAAACTGAGGTTGACCCCGTAGGTCGGGTCGCGGCCGCTGAGGCGGCTGACCATGGTGGTCAGGGGCAGATAGGCCGCCTCGTCCTGGTTGGAGCCGAAGACCGCCCCCTTGGCCTGCAAGACGCCAATCACCTCGAAGGTTTGATCGCGGATACGGAGCTGGCGGCCGATGGCCTCACCGGTGGGCAACAGTTTGTCGCGCAGATCCGGGCCAATCACCGTGACCATGCGGGCGCCGGAGATGTCGTTGGCGTTGATGAAACGGCCCTGGGCCATCTCAAAACTGCGCACAGGCAGAAATTCGGGTGTCACACCGGAGATGGTGGCGGTGGCACTCAACGAACCGGATTGAACCACCTCGCTAAGGGTGATCTGGGGGGCCACCTGGCGCACACTAGGCACCTGTTCCGCAATCGCCTTGGCGTCTTCCAGCACCAGGGTTTTGGGGGAATCAATGCCCTGGCGTCTGGTGTCATTGCGGCCGGGCACCACGAAGAGCACATTGGCCCCCAGGGTGCTGAGTTGGCCCTCCGCCAGATTTTGGGCCCCCCGACCGATCCCCACCATGGTGATGACGGAGGCATTGCCAATCACAATGCCCAGCATGGTGAGCAAGCTGCGCAGCCGATTGGCCTGCAGCGTGGTCAGGGCCATGCCGATGGTTTCCTGCAGGGGCAGACGGCGGGGCATGGGGTTAAAGCAAGTCCCTACAGGATGGGGGCTGGAAAGGGGCTGTGGGGATTCTGGGCGCCGCGGTGGACCACCCCCTGGACCAATTCGAGCGTGACAATTTCGCCCTGACGCAGATCAAGCGTGGCGTTGGCGACTCCAACAATTACCGGCACACCGAGTCTTTCGGCGACGGAAGCCAGATGCCCCTGGCGCCCCTCAGCTTCCACAATCACCCCTTTGGCTTTGCGGATGGCATCAAGATAGGCGGCATTGGTTTCGCGCACCACCAGGATCTCGCCGTTTTCGAGGCGATCAGCCTCCTCGGGGGAATTGGCCAGATGCACCCTGCCACTCACAGAACCCGTGCCGATGCCGATCCCGCGTCCGAGCACCGCCGAGACGATGCCCACTTTGACCAGATCGGTGGAGCCGCTGACCCCTTCCAAGGTGCCGGCGGTTTCCACCACCAGATCGCCCTCCCGCAACAGGCCTTTCTGCCGAGCCACCCCCATGGCCAAGGTGAAGGTGCTGGCGGTGGAGGGTTGTTCGGGAATCAGCAGGGGATTGACGCCCCAGACCAACTGCAGTTGACGGGCCACGGACTCCTCACTGGTGATCGCCAGGATTGGGGTGCTGGGGCGAAATTTGCTGACGTTGCGGGCGGTGGCTCCCGACTTTGTGAGCGGCAGGATCGCAGCGGCGTTGAGTTGGCGGGCAATGCTGCTGACGGCCTGGCTGATGGCGTTGGGAATGGTGGTGGCCATCTGGCCATCAAGGATGCGCCGGGGATAGTCGCGCTCAATGCGCCGGGCGATCCGGGCCATGGTGGCCACCGCTTCCACCGGGTAATCACCAACGGCGGTTTCGTTGGAGAGCATCACGGCGTCGGTGCCATCCAGGATGGCGTTGGCCACGTCGCTGACCTCGGCCCGGGTGGGGCGGGGGCAGCTGGCCATCGAATCGAGCATCTGGGTGGCGGTGATGATCGGGATGCCCAGGCTGTTGGCCTTGCGAATCAGTTCTTTCTGCAGCAGAGGCACTTCTTCGGCCGGCATCTCGACGCCCAGATCGCCCCGGGCGACCATCACGCCGTCGCAGAGGGGCAGGATGGCATCGATGGAATCAATCGCCTCGAATTTCTCGATTTTGGCCACCACTGGTGTAGTGCAACCGTGGCTCCGAATCAGATCCCGGATCTCCTGCATGTCCGAGGGATTGCGCACGAAGCTGAGGGCGACCCAGTCGACGTCCTGTTGCAGGCCAAAGGCGAGGTCCCGGCGATCTTTAGGGGTGAGAGCCCGGATGGAGAGCTGCACATCGGGGAAGTTGACCCCCTTGTTGTTGGAAAGCACTCCCCCAACCGTTACACGGCACTTGAGGCTTTGGTCGCTCTGGTCGACATGCACCACCACCATCTCGACCCGGCCATCGTCGAGCAAGATGCGGCAGCCGTTGTGCACCTCCTCGGCCAGTTTGTCGTAGGTAACGGTGGCGATGGCTTGGTTGCAGTTCACCTGCCTTGAGGTGAGGGTGAAGGCATCGCCTGTGGCCAGGGAGATCGGACCCGCTTCAAATCGCCCCAGGCGAATCTTGGGACCCTGGAGATCTTGGAGAATGCCGATGTGCACCCCCAACTCCTCGGCCACCTCGCGAATGGCGGTGATGCGCTCGGCGTGGTCCTCGTGGTCGCCGTGGGAAAAGTTGAGGCGAAAGGTGGTGGCACCGGCCTCGATCAGCTGGCGCAGTACCTGCTTGGATTCGGTGGCCGGGCCGATCGTGGCCACGATCTTGGTACGACGCATCGGATCGACCGTGGCCATGGGAGCTGACTATCAGTGGCGGAAACTACCATCCTGACTCTTTCGGCCCCGGCTCGCCATGGACTTCGCCACATACCAGCGGCGCTCCCGGGAAACGGCCCGTTATCCCGATGCCGGTGCCAATCCGATCTATCCCACCCTGGGACTCTGCGGTGAATCTGGTGAGGTGGCGGACAAGGTGAAAAAGGTGCTGCGCGACCAAGCAGGGGACTTCGATGCGCACTCCCTGGAGGGCCTGAGGCTCGAATTGGGGGATGTGCTTTGGTACGTGTCCCAATTGGCCACCGAGCTCAATCTCAGCCTTGATGAGATCGCCGAGGCCAACCTGGCCAAATTGGCCAGCCGGATGTCCCGGGATGTGATTGCGGGCAGCGGTGACCGCCGCTGAGAAAACACCCCTGGGCGTAGGTCCCTAGCCTTGATCCGGTTAGGGACTGCTGCGGTGACCAATCTTCTGCCACGGCTGGTTTGGCCCCTGGGGCGTCTGCTGGCTGCTCTGGGGCTGTTACTTGGGGTTTGGCTTGGGGTGCCGGCCATGGCCCAGGCCCTGGAAATGCGGGTCAGTGAGGTGACGATCGCCCCTTGCCCGCTGCAGGACGTTGGCAGCCAACCCGAACAGCGCCGTCCCTCCGGAGCTTCGTGTTACGCCCTGCGGGGGCAGGTCAACAACAGCAGCTCTCGCACTGTGCGGGATACCGATGTCTTTGCCTTGATTTTGGATGCCAGTGGTGAACCGGTGCTTCCCAATCGAACCAGGCTGGGCTCCATTGGCGATATTCCCCCAGGCCAGTCCTCTTTTGCCCTCAGGCTGGCTGTGCCGGCCGGCACCCCAGGCCCCTTCAGCGTGCGCAGCGCCAAGGCGCGGGGCTTTAACTCGCCGGTCAGAACTGGTGCCGCACCTGGTCAGGAGTTATTGCCCCTGGAGGAGGCCCTGCTGCCTTGATTGGCTCGAATCCATAGCTCGATCAAATCTATAACTCGATCAAATCCATAGTTCGATTTATTCCAGAGTTCGATTTAATCCATATTTTGACCCAATCAATGGTTTGGACTAAATCCTCAATCGTTGCAATCGCTTGCGGAAATGGGGGTTTCGCTTTCGGATAACAACTTAGAAAGGCAAGTTAGAAGGGCAGAATCAACCCAGCCCTGAGCTGGCCAGCAGCATCTTGCCCTGTTCCAGCAGGCTCTGCGCCAGGTTCAGCGCCAGGAAGGCCACAAGGGCCGAAAGATCAATGCCGCCAAGGGGAGGGATCAGGCCGCGAAAAAGGTTGAGATAGGGGTCGGTGATCGAGCTGAGGCCGCTGAGGATGGGGTTGCTGCCCCAATCCAGGTTGGGAAACCAGCTAAGCAGCACCCGGATCAGCAGGAAGACCGAGTAGATCATCAAGGTCCGCGCCAACACGTCCACGAGCTGACTGAAGATCGGCATGGAACCAAAGAGACTGTGGTTCGGGGATTCTAAGACGGAGTGTCAGTGCTGTCCGGCGCCGGTCGGGGTGCCTTGGCAACCTCCTCGGGGCGGATCGCAAAAGTGCGATGAAATTTTTCACTCAGGCTCAACCAAAATGAGCGACCGTCGCTTTGCCGTTTGCGTTCGATGAAATCCTGGGCCAACAGCTCCTTGATGTGGTCGTAAGCGCCCGAGCCGCGCAGCTCGACCAGGTCGGACTGAAGGATGCGCTTTTTGAGGGCAATGGTGGCCAGGGTGCGCAGGGTGGCGGTGGAGAGATCCACGGGCAGCAGATCCTGCACCAGTTCCGCCAAACTGGAGCGGAGCTGCAGGCAGTACCGCGGCCCTTCCTGGTGGATTTCCAGGGCGGTATCCCGGTGGGCGTAATCCGCCATCAGGGTGATCAGAGCGAATTCCGCCTGGGAGCGATCGATGCCGGCAATATCCGCCAATTCCGCCAGGCTGAGGGGACGACCTTTTAAATAGAGAATGGCCTCAAGTCGGGCAGGAAGGGATAGGCCGAAGCTTGCCGCCAAGGGCGTGATTGGACTGGCCTCCCCGGGCGAGGGTTCGCCGGACATCAGAACTCCAGCTCCACATTGATGGCAAGTTATCGCAGGCCGAAGGGAGACACCGCAGCAAGGGCAGGCGCCGGCAAGCCATCTTGTTGGCCGAGAAACAGTCGGTAGGCTGGGTTGTCTGTCTCCTCCCAGTGCTGATAGGGCAGTTGGGCGAGGAAATGCTCCCAGTCGCTGGTTTCAGCGGGAGGAACCTGAACTCCCACCACAATGCTGCCAACGTCGGCCCCATGGTTGCGGTAATGGAAAATGCTGATGTTCCAATTGGGATGCAGGGCGGAGACAAAGGCCATCAGGGCCCCGGGCCTTTCGGGAAATTCGAAGCGGTAGAGGCGTTCCTGGCCCACCTCAGGCGCCTGTAGGGCTGCAGCACCCAGGCGGCCACCCACCATGTGACACAGGTGCAGTTTGGCCAGCTCATTACCGGTGAGATCCAGGCAGGCGAAGCCGCCTGCCTCCAGATTGCCAATCAGTTGCCGGGTGTCACCGGGGTCTCGGCTTTGCACCCCCACGAAAATATGGGCAACCCGGGGATCGGCGAGTCGGTAGCTGAATTCGGTGAGGTTGTGGCCGCCCAGCAGGCTGCAGAAGCGCCGCAGGCTGCCGGGCTGCTCGGGAATGCTCACCGCCAGGAAAGCCTCCCGCTGTTCACCGATTTCGGCCCGTTCGGCCACGAACAGCAGACGCTCGAAGTTCATGTTGGCGCCGCAGGCCACCGCCACCAAGGTGCGCCCCCGCAGGCCCCGGGCCTGGACATCGGCCTTCATGCCGGCCACGGCCAGGGCGCCGGCAGGTTCGAGGATCGAGCGGGTGTCCTCAAAGACGTCCTTGATGGCCGCGCAGATGGCATCGGTGTCCACCGTCACCATGCGGTCCACATAAAGCTGGGCCAGGGGGAAGGTGAGAGCGCCCACCTGCTTGACGGCAACGCCGTCGGCGAACAGGCCCACCTGCTCAAGCCGCACCCGCTCGCCGCAGGCCAGGGAGCGGGTCATGGCATCGGCATCGACGGGTTCAACGCCGACAAGCTCGACCTGGGGCCACAGGCTTTTGACATAGGCGCCGATGCCGGCGATCAGCCCACCCCCGCCGACGGCCACATAAATGACATCCGGCGGCTCGGAACACTGGCGCAGGATCTCAATGGCGATGGTGCCCTGGCCGGCGATCACTTCCGGATCGTCAAAGGGGTGGATGAAGCAGAGACCCCGCTCGGCTTGTAGCCGGTGGGCCTCCAGACAGGCTTCGTCGTAGGTGTCGCCGTGCAGCACGACCTCGGCACCGCGGGTGGACACCGAGCGCACCTTGACGGCAGGGGTGGTCACGGGCATCACGATCACCGCCTGACAACCCAGCCGCTGGGCCGCCAGGGCCACCCCCTGGGCATGGTTGCCGGCGCTGGCTGCGATCACGCCCCGATCCAGTTCCTGCCGGCTGAGGCCAGCCATTTTGTTGAAGGCGCCCCTCAGCTTGAAACTGAAGACGGGCTGGAGGTCTTCCCGCTTGAGCAGGACCCGGTTGCCGAGCCGGGCCGAGAGGTTGGGGGCCGGATCGAGGGGCGATTCAATCGCGACGTCGTAGACCCGGGCGCGCAGGATGCGCTGCAGGTAGGTGGGGTCTTCGGACACGCCGCTGCGGGGAGAAAGGGTCGGGGGGGTGGTTCCAGTGTGACAAGCCGGGAACCCTCTTCCAAGGGGACGCCAGGTGCCCCGTTGGCGGGCGTAGATTGGCTGCTTCTGTCTGTGGCCGCATGCACCTCAGCGAGCTGAGCCATCCGAATCAGCTGCAGGGCCTGAGCACCGCAGAACTTGAGCGTATCGCCGCCCAGATCCGTGAGAAACATCTGGAGGTGGTTTCGACCAGCGGAGGCCATCTGGGTCCCGGCTTGGGGGTGGTGGAGCTGACACTGGCCCTGTACCAGACCCTGAACCTGGATGAAGACCGGGTGGTCTGGGATGTGGGACACCAGGCCTATCCCCACAAGTTATTGACCGGTCGCTACAGCACTTTCCATACCCTGCGCCAAAAGGGTGGCGTCGCCGGCTATTTGAAGCGCAGCGAAAGCCCCTTCGACCATTTCGGGGCAGGCCATGCCTCCACCAGCATCTCGGCGGCCTTGGGCATGGCCCTGGCCCGGGATCGACGCGGTGAAAGCTTCCGTTGTGTGGCCGTCATCGGTGATGGCGCCCTCACCGGGGGCATGGCTCTAGAAGCGATCAACCATGCCGGGCACCTGCCCAACACCCGCATTCTTGTCGTCCTCAACGACAACGACATGTCGATCTCCCCGCCGGTGGGAGCCTTGTCCACCCACCTGAATCGCATGCGGTTGAGCAAGCCGGTGCAGTTCCTCTCTGGCAACGCGGAGGAAGCGATTCGGCACCTGCCTTTCCTCCACGGTGAGTTGCCCGCCGAGTTGCGCAACCTTAAAGAGAGCATGCGGCGTCTGGCCGTGCCCAAGCTGGGCGCGGTGTTTGAAGAATTGGGCTTCACCTATGTGGGCCCGGTCGATGGCCACGACATCGCCGAAATGGTGCGCACCTTCCAGGCCGCCCACCGGGTGGATGGGCCGGTGTTGGTGCATGTGGCCACCACCAAGGGCAAGGGTTATCCCTATGCCGAAGCAGATCAGGTGGGCTACCACGCCCAATCCGCCTTCGACCTGGCCTCGGGCAAGGCCTACCCCTCCACCAAACCGAAGCCAGCCAGCTACAGCAAGGTTTTTGGCCAGACCCTGGTCAAGATCTGTGAGCACAATCCGCGGGTGGTAGGCATCACGGCGGCCATGGCAACGGGCACGGGCCTGGATCTGCTGGAGAAGGCCTTGCCGAATCAATACTTCGATGTCGGCATCGCCGAACAGCACGCCGTAACGATGGCCGCCGGCATGGCTTGTGAGGGAATGCGACCGGTGGTGGCGATTTACAGCACCTTCCTGCAGCGGGCCTTCGACCAGCTCATCCACGATGTGGGCATCCAGAAGCTGCCGGTCACCTTCGTCCTTGATCGGGCCGGCATCGTCGGCGCCGATGGACCCACCCACCAGGGTCAGTACGACATCAGTTATCTGCGGGCGGTGCCCAACTTCACCGTGATGGCCCCCAAGGACGAGGCCGAACTGCAGCGCATGCTGGTCACCTCGATCGCCCACGACGGCCCCTGCGCGATCCGTTTCCCCAGGGGCGAAGGCGAGGGCGTGCCCCTGATGGAAGAGGGTTGGCAACCCCTGGAGATTGGCCGCGCCGAATTGCTCACCAATGGCGATGACCTGCTGATCGTGGCCTATGGCTCGATGGTGGCGCCGGCGATGGCCACGGCCGGGCTGCTGCAGGAGAAGGGAGTGCGAGCCACGGTCGTCAATGCCCGCTTTGTCCGTCCTCTGGATACGGACCTGATCCTGCCCCTGGCCCGCCGCATCGGTCGGGTTGTCACCATGGAGGAAGGCTGCCTGGCCGGTGGTTTCGGCGCCGCCGTCGTGGAGGCCTGCAACGACGCCCAGGTGCTGGTGCCGATTTTCCGCATCGGCATCCCCGACATGCTTGTGGACCATGCCAGCCCGGAGGAAAGCAAGCAAAGCCTGGGATTGACCCCGGCCCAGATGGCCGAGCGCATCATGGAGCGATTCGGGGTGCCCCTGGAAGCCGACCGCCTAGCGGGGCGTCAGCCGTTAACGGCTTGAATTCTCGATTACCTCCAAGCCTTAGGGGGGGTGATCGGCACTCCCCCAGCAAAAAGCCGGGCCCAAGGGCCCGGCTTTTTTTGCGATGGCCTTGGCGTTTTCAGAGCACGCCGCGGGAGGCGAGGCCCTGGATGGCACCCATGCCAAGGATGTGACCCAGGCTGATGGTGCCGAGCATGGCGCCGTGGCTGAGGCCCCCGAACAGGGAGGAGCTGGGTAGCTGCAGGCCCACGTTGGGTTGCTTGATGGTGGCCTTGCCGATGGCAATGGCAATGATGTTGGCGACGATCATCACCAGGGCCACCTTGGGGGACCAGGAGATGGTGGCGGGAGCCAGGGCCAGAAGGGGGGTGATCATGATTCAGAAGCCGGCATCCCATCTTCCGGGGGAAGGGGTCCCTGGGGACCCGGCCGTAAGACTTGTTCACCAGGGCGCCACTGACTGAAGCCCAGCACCACCAGCAGATTGCTGAGGGTCAAGAAGGCCTCGGCACCGCCGTGGAGGCCATCGACATCAGCCAGCAACTTGCCGTAGCGCACCTGGGCGACGATGGCCGCTGCGATCGTGACGGCAACGAAGACCAGGGTCATGCGGAAGCCCTGCAGGGCGAGCTTGGGAAAGCCCCGCACCTTGGCCGCCCAGTAGAGAAAAGCGAGATAGGGAACCAGGGAAAGCACAAAAAAGGGAGCTGGATCCACGGCCTCCAGCCAGCTGAACAGGCGGGGAATTTCAGGAGACATGGCTGGAGACGCCGCTAGGGACGCCGCTGGCCGTCGGACGCCGTTGCAGGCGCAGCAGGTTGAAGGCGGCCGCCGCCAGGGCCAGGTTGCCCAGGGCCGTCAGGCCGGCCTGAAAGACCACCAGCCCCTTGAGGGCTGTGCTGTTGTCAAAGAGATGCCAGGTGCAGGCCGCCATGGCGCTGACCAGGGCGGGCAGCATGGCCAGGGCCAGCCAGCGCCAGCCCGTTTCCTGGCGGCGGCGTCCGAAGGACTCCACCGCAATGATCGCCAGAATCCACTCCAGCACCGAGGTGACGTGGATCCACCAGGTGCCCAGGGACAGGGCATGCATC
>JBKDVK010000200.1:0-8954 GCA_046338875.1 Cyanobacteriota bacterium
AAAAAGGTTTTGGCGCAGCTGGCCAGGGGCACCGCCAGCAGCAAACCCAGCAGTTCGCCCAAGCCCAGCAGGCTGCCGATGCGGGCGCCGATGGGCAGGCAGATCAGCAGCCAGGCGGGCTGCAGGCCGACGATGCTGCCCATCAGGCGGGGCTGGATGATCTGATCGACCACCTGGCCGACGGTGATTGCCGCGGCCAGCACCTCCAGGCCCTTGCGGGGATCTTCCAGGGCCAGCAACAGGCTCACCACCACAATTGTGAGGGCGCTGGCATAGGGAATCAAGGTGGTGAAGCCGATCGCCACGGCGAACAGCACCGCATAGGGAATGCCAAGCAGGGTGAACACCACCAATTGCAGGGCGCTGAGGATCAGGGCCAGCAGCACCTGGCCGGCGAAATAACCGCGGAAGGTGCGATTGAGGGTGTTCAGCACCAGGGGCCGCACCCGGGCCGGCAGCCACTGGCCCAACCCCTCGGCGGTGCGCTCGCCGCCCAGCAGCAGAAACACCGTCAGCACCAGCACGATCACGGTGTTGACCGTGAGACCGAGCGTCGCCCCCAGCACCCCCAATAGCTGCTGGCTGAACTGGCTGGCCAGGCGGCTGGTGCGGTTGATCAATTCGCTGGTGAGATCATCGAAGCGCACCGGCAGGCCCCGCTGGCTGGCCCATTGCTGCAGTTGGGCCAGCAAGGTCTCCCCCTGCACCAACCAGCGGGGCAGGGCATGGATCAATTCATCGAGCTGCTGGGCCAGGCGGGGCACCAGCCAGACGGCCGCCAAGGCCACCAGCCCCAGGGTGAGGCCCAGTACCAGCAACAGGGCCAGGGCCCGCGGCAATCCCTGGTCGATCAGCCAGCGGCTGGGTAGATCCAGCAGAAAGGCCAGCAGGGCCGCCGTCAGAAACAAGGCCGGGAAGGGGGCCAGGGGCAGCAGCAATTGCTTCAACACCCAGAGATTGAGGGTGAGCAGCGGCAACGCCAGGCTGATCCGCAACCAGGGGGGCAGCACCAGCCGCTCAAGCATTTGCGCAGGGCCTAGAGGGGCCACCGAAACCTGCCTTCAGCTTGGCGGTGTCGGCGCCGGGCCGCCAGCTTCTGTTGCAGGCGGGACCAGGGCCATGGGCCCAGGGGCCCAGGGGCCCAGAGACCGGGGCCTCAGGCGCCCATGGTCTGCAGATAGGCGTCACTGCCCAGCTGCTGCAACCGTTCATCCTTGGCACGCACCTGGTCATGCAGGCCGCGCCGGTGGGCCGCCAGGCGCTGGGCCAGGTCGGCATCGGCTAGCGCCAGGATCTGGGCCGCCAGCAGACCCGCATTGGCGCCATTGCCGATGGCCACGGTGGCGACCGGGATGCCGGCGGGCATCTGCACGATCGAATGCAGCGAATCCACCCCGGACAGGGCCCGGCTCTGCACCGGCACGCCGATCACCGGCAGCAGGGTGAGGGCCGCCACCATGCCGGGCAGGTGGGCGGCACCACCGGCGCCGGCAATGATCACCCGCAGGCCGCGAGCGGCGGCGGCCTCAGCGAAGGCCACCATCTCCAGGGGGGTGCGGTGGGCCGAGAGCACCCGCACCTCGCAGGCCACCCCCAGCTCCCGCAGGATCGCCACGGCCGGCTGCAGGGTGGGCAGATCCGAATCGCTGCCCATCACCACCGCCACCGGCGCTGGCGCGCCGCCGCCGGCACTGGGGGGCGAAGGGTCGGAGGCGACAGCGACCACGGCGGCAAAGCGTTTCGCCCCATCCTCCCGCCCCGGCCGCCACCAAGATGGGATCACCATCCCCCCACCGCCGATGCGCTGGCTGAGCAACGTGCGCCTGCCCCAGGCCTCGCCCAGCAGCCCCTCGGGGCAGGGCCGCTGGCGCATCGGCCTCGACGGGGATGATCGGGTGCAGAAGATTGAGGCGTTGGCGGCGGGCAGCGCCGCCGCCGGCGATGACTGGGGCGGGGATTGGCTGAGCCCGATGGGGGTCGATCTGCAGATCAATGGCGGCCTGGGGCTGGCCTTCCCCGAACTCAGCACCGCCGACCTGCCGCGGCTGCAGCAGCTGCTGGAGCTTCTCTGGCGCGATGGGGTGGAGGCCATCTGTCCCACCCTGGTGACCTGCGCCGTGCCCCCCCTGCGGCAGGCATTGGCGGTGCTGCGCCAGGCCCGGGCCGACCACCAGCCGGGGCGCTGCCGCTTGCTGGGGGCCCACCTGGAGGGCCCCTTCCTGGCGCCGGCCCGCCGCGGCGCCCATCCCCAAGCGCATTTGTGCGCCCCATCGCTGGCGGCCCTCAGCGAACGCATCGACGGCTTTTGCGGCCCGGCGGCAGCAGCTGGCGGCCCGGCGGCAGCCACCGAAATCGCCGCCACCATCGCCGCCGACATCGCCCTGGTCACGTTGGCGCCCGAACTTGAGGGGGCCGCTGCGGTGATCCAGGCCCTGCGAGAACAGGGCATCGTCGTCAGCCTGGGCCACAGCGAAGCCAACAACACCGAGGCCATGGCGGCCTACGACGCCGGCGTGGCGATGCTGACCCATGCCTTCAACGCCATGGCGGGCCTGGGCCACCGGGACCCGGGCCCGATCGCGGCGGCGGCCCTGCGGGGTGATGTGGCCCTGGGGCTGATCGCCGATGGGGTCCATGTGGCTCCGGCGATGGCGGTGCTGCTGCAACGGCTGGCGCCCGGGCAGGTGGTGCTGGTGAGCGATGCCCTGGCTCCCTACGGCCTGGCCGAGGGCCGGCACCGCTGGGATGACCGCACTCTCATAGTTGCCAACGGCAGCTGCCGCCTGGAAGACGGCACCCTGGCCGGTGTCACCCTGCCCCTGCTGGAGGGGGCGCGGCGCCTGGCCGGCTGGAGCGGCCAGCCAGAGTGGGCCATCGCTGCCGCCACCGTGTTGCCGCGGCGCGTCCTGGGGGAGCGGCGACCGCTGCAGGAACTGCTTGTCGGGCGGCGGCTGGGGGACTGCCTGCGCTGGAGCGCCGACGGCGAGGCCGGTGAGGGGCTGCACTGGCGGCGGGCGGCCTGAAGACCACCAAACCCAAGCCTGTGCAAACGGGGCCAGCCACGGCGCTGCTGGCCACTCCCATTGGGGTTACAGCAAAGATTTCACTCCACCAAGCCATGCTCCAACGCATAGCGCACCAGTTCGGTGCGGCTGGAGGTACCAGTCTTGATGAAGAGGCGGCTGACGTATTTCTCGACGTTGCGAATCGAGGTTTCGAGGCGACGGGCGATTTCCTTGTTCATCATTCCCTCCGCCACCAGTTGCAGCACGCTGGCTTCGCGGGGGGTGAAATCGAGCGATACATCGGGGCTGGCCTTGCGGGCACCACCGGGGCCCAGCATCGAGCGGATCTCGGTGATCTGCTTGGCCAGGCTGCCGATGTCGGCATCGGCAAAGCGGGCCGCTTCGGCAAGCAATCGCTCTTGGCGACGCACCACATTGCGCACCCGCGCCACCAGTTCGTCGGGATCGAAGGGCTTGGGGATGTAGTCGTCCGCCCCGGCCTGGAAGCCGGCGATGCGGTCGGCCGTCATGCCCTTGGCGGTGAGAAACACCACCGGCGTACCCCCCAATCTCTCATCCCCCCGCAGGCGCTTGAGCAGGCCAAAGCCATCGCAGCGCGGCATCATCACGTCGGTGATGACCACATCGGGCAGCATTTGCTGGGCCACCGTCCAGCCCTCCTCGCCGTCGTTGGCGGTGGTCACCTGGAAGCCCTCGTCTTCCAGGTAGGCCTTGACGGCCGTGCGCATGCCCGGTTCGTCGTCCACCAGCAGCAACCGCACCGGCGGGCTGGGGATCGCCGCTGCGTTGGGATCGGGGAGGCCGGCGGGGCCGGCGGCGGGAATGTTGGCCATCGCTGAAATCTATCGGGGGGGGGTGGCGATGACCTGTTCGCTTTCAGGCAGTTGGCCCGAAAAACCCAGTTGCCGCGCCGTGGCCGCCAATGCCGCCGGGTCCTGGCCCGCCTGCTGCGGAAAGCAGCTGGCCCACCACACCATGTGATCCAGCCGGTTGGCCCGGCTGATCGCCCCCCCCGGATTCAAAAACCGCACAATCACGCGCTGACGGTCGCCGGTGATGCGCTGCGGCGCCTTGGGGTCACAGCGCACCACATCGGTGGCGATCACCACCCGGTCGGGCCACTGGCGCCAAATATTCACCCGCCAGAGATCGGCAGTGGTCGGATCCTTTTGCACACCGAACACCCCCACGCTGAGGTGCCCCTGCAGGCTTTGCCGCTCCTCCAGGATCACCAGATCGGCCGGTCGATCCGGGCTGCTGCTGGGTTCTGCCGCCTGGGCTGGGGCCGCCGGCCAGCCGCCGGCCAGCGCCCCGGCAGCCACTTCAAGGGTGGCCAGCAACAGGCAGGTCCGCAGCCGCTGGCCCGGCCAGGGGGCGGGCAGGGGCGCCCCGTTCTGGCAGCGGACCCCGGGGCGCCGTAAGGGCAGAAAAGTTGAGAGCATGGCTCCATGCTCGCCTACCTCGACCACCACGCCACCACCCCCTGCGATGCCGCCGTGCTGGCGGCCATGGCCCCCTGGTGGAACGAGCAGTTCGCCAACCCCTCCAGCCGCCTTTACCGGCCCGCCCTGGAGGCCGCCGCCGCCGTCGCCATCGCCCGCGAGCAGGTGGCCAACGCCCTCGCCATGCCCGCCGCCAGCGTGGTGTTCACCAGTGGCGCCACCGAGGCCAACAACCTGGCCCTCAAGGGTGTCGCCGAGGCCGCCCTGGAGGGCGGCAACCCCCGCCGCGGCCTCGTCACCCTGGCCACCGAGCATCGCGCCGTCCTCGATCCCCTGGCCTGGCTGCAACGCCATGGCTTTCCCCTCACGGTCCTGCCCGTGCAGGCCGATGGCCGCGTCGACCTGGAGCGCCTGGCGGCGGCCCTCGGCCCCTCCACCCTGCTGCTGTCGGTGATGGCGGCCAACAATGAAATCGGCGTGCTGCAACCCCTGGCCGCCATCGCCTCCCTCTGCCGCGAGCGCGGCGTGCTCTTCCATTGCGATGCCGCCCAGGCCGTCGGCCACATTCCCCTGGCCATGGCCGATATCGGCATCGACCTGCTGTCCCTCAGCGGCCACAAGCTCTATGGCCCCAAGGGCGTTGGCGCCCTGCTGCGGCGCCCCGATCTGTCCCTGGCCCCCCAACAGCACGGCGGCGGCCAGGAAGGGGGCCTGCGGGCCGGCACCGCGCCCGTGCCCTTGCTGGTGGGGCTGGGGGTGGCCGTAACGCTGGCTCAGGCCGATCGGGCCGAACGGGGGCTAAGGCTGGCCGCCCTGCGGGATCGGCTCTGGCAGGGGCTGGAGGCCCTTGGCGACATCCAGCGCAATGGCAGCGTCCTGCATACCCTGCCCCACAATCTCAACGTCAGCGTCGCTGGCGTCGATGGCCAACGGCTGCACCGGGCCCTGCGGCAGCGGTTGGCGGTCAGCAGCGGCTCCGCCTGCAGCCAGGGCAGCCCCTCCCATGTGCTGGCGGCCCTGGGCCGCAGCCGCAGCCAAGCCGCCGCCTCGATTCGGTTCGGGCTTGGCCGCCACAGCGACGACGCCAACATTGATGCCGCCATCGCCGCCGTGACCGAGGCGGTGACAGAGCTGCGCCAAACCCAAGCCAAGGCCCCAGACCCCGCCTAGGTTTTGGCCCTACGGTCCGGCGATCCCATGGCGATGTCCCCCCTGCCCCCCCGGAAGCTTGACCTGGGCCAGGCCCTGCGGGATGGCTGGCGGGCCTTCGCCCGCAACCCCTGGAGTTTCCTGCTCTTCGGTCTGCTGCTGGTGGGCCTGGAACTGACCCTGCACCTGCTGCTACAACCCCGCCTGCCCTTTGGCTGGAAACCCTCCGCCTGGCTGACTGGCGCCACCCCCTGGGCCTGGAGTCCCTGCCGCTTGGATACAGGTGTACTGGAGTGCCGCCTCGACCTCAACAGCGTCAACTGGCCGCGGCTGCTGCGCCAATCCCTCGACCTGCTGCGCTACGGCCTGGTGGTGCTGTGCCAAACAGTGCTGCTTGGCGGCCTTTCTTTACTGCTCAACCTCTGGGGCACCAGCGGCCTGATCCGCGGGTCCTGGCTGGCCCTCGAAGGTCGCCGCCCCCGGTTCGCCGATTTCAGCCACTGGGATGCCAGGGCGCTGCTGCGGCTGGCTCTGCCTTCGTTGTTGCTGCGCTGGGGCCTGGGCCTGGTCTTCGCCATGGCCGGGCTGCTGGCGGTGGTGCTGGGCGGTCTCCAGCCCTGGCTGGCCCTGCTGCCGCTGCTGGCAGCCCTAGCCATCCTCATTTATCTCTCGGTGAGCCAGTTCTTCCTGCCTCAACTGGCCCTATTGCACGACCCCAACGCCCTCGACACCCTCCAGGCCGGCCAGCGCCAGGTTGATCGCCACTGGGATCAGGTGGCCGGCCTGGCGGTCGTGAGCTTCGTAGTGCTGGTGGCGGGCGCCTTGTTTGGCATCGGCCTCGGCCTGTTCATCGCCTGGCCGGTGGTGGTCTGCATCCAGACCGCCGCCTACCGGCAACTTTTCGGCCCGACCGACCACACCGGTTTCAGCAGCAAGGTCATCCCAGGCAGGGACCTGGGCGGCCAAGCCCTGAGTGAACAAGTCCTCAGTGCCAGGGACCGCGCGTAAGCAAGACAAAACCAAGCACCCCCAACAGCGCCAGCCCCAGTTGCGCCACCCGGCTGACCAACATGCCGGCCACCACCGCCAGCCCCACCAGCAGGGAACGGCGCAGCCGCAGCAGGCCCAGGGGGCCCGCCGCGGTGGGTGAGCTAAGCAATTCTCCCAGGCTCGCCCCCAGCAGCGGGCCCAGCAAAGCCCCCAGCAGTGGCCCCCCCACCGGCAGGGCCGGCAGCAAGCCCACCAACCCCACCACCAAGCCCAGGCCCGAACCGATGTAGGCCCAGCGGGTGGCCTGCAACCGAGCCGCCCCCAGCACGAGGCCCAGGGCATCAGCCCCCCAGCCCAAGACCAGCATCAGCGACGCCAGGGCCAGCACCGGCCAACCGGCGGCAAAGCCCACCGCCCACACCCACAGCAGGGCCCCCAGGGGCAACAGGGCCAAACCCGGCAACACCGGCAGCAGGGTGCCGGGGATGGCGGCGGCCTGAATCAACAGGGCGCCCCACCAGAGCAGCTCGGTGCGGGGCATCTCGGGGAGAGGCATCTCGGGGAGAGGCAGCGTCATGGCAGGCGACGGGCCAGCCTCAGCTTGGCCGAGCGGCTACGGGGGTTGGCCTGCTCCTCGGCCGCATCGGCCACCAAAGGGCGCCGGGTGATTCGCTCGAGCCTTGCATCGCCAAGAAACGCCTGCTTCACCAGCCGATCTTCCAGGGAATGGAAACTAATGATTGCCAGCACGCCGCCAGGCAGCAGCCAATCCGGCGCCCGCTGCAGCAAGTGCTCCAAGCAGCCCAGTTCATCGTTTACGGCGATGCGCAGGGCCTGGAAGCTGCGGGTGGCCGGGTGGATGCGGCCGCGGCGGGCCTTGGGCGGATAGCAACCGGCCACGGCATAGGCCAGCTCACTGGTGCTGCGCTCAGCCCAGGGCTTTGCCTGGCGCTCGGCCACCAACCGCCGGGCAATCCGGCGCGACAGGCGCTCATCGCCGAACTGAAACAGCAGGTCCGCCAGCGCCCCTTCCTCCAGCCGATCGAGCAACTGCGCAGCGGTTTCGCCCACCTCGGGGTTCATGCGCATGTCAATCGGGCCCTCAGCGCGGAAGCTGAAGCCCCGCTCGGCCCGGTCGAGCTGGGGGCTGCTCACCCCCAGATCCGCCAGCACCGCCTGCACCGGGGCAGGGGGGCTATAGGCGGCGAAGTTGGTGGCGACGATCCGCAGCCGCTCCGCCCAGGGGGCGAGCCGATCGGCAGCGGCGGCGCGGGCGGTGGCGTCCTGGTCGAGGCCGATCACCTCCAGCCGCGGATGGTCCTGCAGCAGCAGGGCGCTGTGACCGCCACCGCCGAGGGTGGCATCAATCAGACGGGGGGGCGCTTCGCGAGCCCCCGCTGGGAGGGCGGCGAAGGCCTGCCGCACCTGATCGGCGAGAACGGGGAGGTGGGCAAAGGCATCCATGGCCCATTCCTAAGCGGCAACGGCCTAGGCCGGGGCAGCGGCCGGGTTAGCGATCAGAAGAAGGTGGGAGCCGAGAGCAAAAGTTTACGAAGATCTGTAACGATCGCCCAGCCCAAATCAACCCCCTTAAGTTTTTATCAATAAGCGAGAGTGACATTAAGAATGATTATCAAACGCTCTCGTCCTTAAATTTTCCTGCATACTTCCACCAATTCCGAAAAACGTATCTTTGCCACCCGCACGCTGTTTCCGCCAGCTAGCTCTCGTCGGACTGGGAGTTATCTTCTGGCCCTCAATCGCAGCCAAGGCTGCGATTGTATTAACCGTCAGACAAGATGGCAGCGATGTGATTGTTGTTGGCAGCGGTTCGGCCAATACGAATAGCCTACCCAGTCCTACTCCAGCACTCGACTATACGAACGTTTTGTGGGACAACCAAATTTATGCTGGTCCTGATGCCTTCAGCGGTTCTACTCCCCAATACGATGTCAACCTCTGGGACGACATCAACGGTCCCCTTTCCTTCAACACCGATCCGCTGATCACTGCAACTAACCCTAGCAGTGGAACTGGCGATCTTTTCGGTATATACATTGACAATGTCAGCAACAAACCCCTTCTGGTGCTGCCTCTCGGCTATGTGAGTGGAAATAGCTTAGATGGCACCAGCCGGTTCAATAATTTCACCCTGGCTGACCTCGGCCTCAACCCCGGAGTTTTCTCTTGGAACTGGGGCATGGGTCAGAACGCCGACAGCCTCCAGCTGAGGATCGAGCCTGTTCCCGTACCGGGTCCTCTCCCCCTGGCTGGCCTACCTATCGCCTGGAAGCTGGCAAAGCGAATGCGCCGAGCCAGCCGTGACAGACCAATCAAGGACGCTGCA
>JBKDVK010000201.1:0-7972 GCA_046338875.1 Cyanobacteriota bacterium
TGGGGCCAGAGGCGCAGGCAACCGCTGCGGCCGCTGCCGTCACCATTGAGGTAATAGACAGCGCTCAGGTGGGCATTGGGATGGTGGTGCCGTCCCACCACCTGGCCCGCCTCACCCACCACCGGCCAGCAGCGCTGCAGGTGCAATGCCACAGCCGCCGGATCAAACCCCAGCTGCTGCAGGTAGGCCCAAGCATGGCCCGTTAATCGGCTGATCAGGGGCGCGAAGGCGGCGTGGCGCTGCAGTTGATCGACACCGTTGAGGTCGCCTGTCCAGGCGCAGAGCGGATCGGGGTTGGACTGCGCTTCCCCCCGCAGGGCCAACATGGCCCGCATCAAGACGGCGCCTTCAAGCGGATCGGCGGGCAGGGCCACCTGGCCGAGGGCCAAAGCAAACAACGGCTGAAGAGTCACAGCAGGGGATGTCATCGCCATCGATCCAGCGCAAAGCGCCCCGATCCTGGCCTGAAGTCCCCACCGCCAGCCCACCGACCTAACCTGGCGCCAATGGCTTCCAGTTCCAGCACCAGCCCGATCATCCGCGCCGACGGGCTCAGCAAGACCTACCGCGTCGCCGCCAAGGACCCTGGCCTTGCCGGCACCCTGCGCCATTTCCTGCAGCGGCGCTACAAAGATGTCGCAGCGGTGCGCGATGTCAGCTTCCAGATCCAACCCGGTGAAATGGTGGGATTCCTGGGGCCCAATGGCGCCGGCAAGACCACCACCCTCAAGATGCTCACCGGCCTGATCCATCCCTCCGCCGGCAAGGCGTTAGTGGCCGGCTACACCCCGCACCGCCGCCAAGCAAATTTTCTGCGGCGCATCACCCTGGTGATGGGCCAGAAACAGCAGCTGATCTGGGACCTGCCGGCCATGGATTCCCTGCGGGTCAACGCCGCCGTGTATGGCATCGATGCAGCCGAAAGCCGCCAACGCATCCACGACCTGGCCGAGATGCTGGATCTGGGAGCAGAACTCAAGCGCCCCCTGCGCAAGTTGTCGTTGGGCCAGCGCATGAAGACCGAACTGTTGGCGGCCCTGTTGCACCGCCCCGAGGTGCTGTTTCTGGACGAACCCACCCTCGGCCTTGATGTCAATGCCCAAGCCCGGGTGCGCTCCTTCCTGGCGGATTACAACCAACGCTTTGGCGCCACCGTGCTGCTCACCAGCCATTACATGGCCGACATCACCGCCCTTTGCCCCAGGGTGCTGCTGATTCACGAGGGCCGCCTGTTCCACGACGGCAGCCTCGATGCCCTCACCCAGCGGCTGGCCCCTTGTCGCGAGGTGAGGCTCGAACTGGCCGAACCCTGGCCCCTTGAAGCGCTGCGCAGCTATGGCGAAGTGGAGAGCTGCGAGGGCATGGTGGTGCGCCTGCTGATCCGCCGCGACGACCTCACCGCTGCCGTATCCCGGCTGCTGGCCGATTTGCCGGTGCGGGACCTGGAAGTGCGCGATCCCCCGATCGAAGAACTGATCGGCAGTTTGTTTGTGCAAGGAACCCTGTCGTGAGAATTACTGCCGTGAGCAGCCGTAACGTGGGCAGCCGCGCCCTCAGAAGCCCGAAAGTCAGGCCCCTGCACTCGCTTATGCATTGCTGGCGGGTGGCCCGGGCCCTGTTCGCCTGCCAGTACGCCCTGATGCTCGAATATCGGGCCGAGATCGTGCTCTGGGCCCTGGCCGGCATGGTGCCGTTCATCATGTTGGCGGTCTGGATCGAGTCCCCCGCCGGCGCCGCCATGGGCATGGGCCCCACCCAACTGGCCCGCTATTTCCTGGCCGCCTTCGTGGTGCGCCAGTTCACCGTCGCCTGGGTGATGACGGTCTTTGAGGAGGACGCCCTGCAGGGTCGCCTATCTCCCATGCTGCTGCAGCCCCTGCATCCCTTCTGGCGCTACCTGGCCTCCCATGTTGCCGAGCAGGCGACTCGGCTGCCTTTTGTCGTCTTGATTGCATCCCTGTTTTTCCTGGTGCTTCCCTGGGCGTTCTGGCTGCCCACCCCCCAACGGGCCCTGCTGACCTTGGCGGCCACGTTCCTGGCCTTCGTGCTTAATTTTCTGATTCAGTGCACCATGGCCTGCATGTGCTTCTGGAGCGACAGGGTCAACGCCCTGGAGCGCTTGATCTACATCCCCGTGCTGTTCCTTTCCGGCACGGCGGCTCCCCTTGATGCCTTCCCTCCAGCCCTGCGGCGAATAGCCGAAGCGACACCATTTCCCCTACTGGTGAATTTCCCGGCCCAATTGCTCTCGGGTGGTGAAGTGCAAATCACCGCCGGATTCACCGCCTTAGCTATTTGGATCACTGGCCTGTTCCTGCTGATGACACTGTTGTGGCGCATCGGGGTCAAGCGTTACGGAGCGATGGGAGCCTGATGGGCAACCCACTGGTTCGCTACCTGTTGACGCTGCGCCGTCTTTGGGGCACCTCCCTGGCAATGCAGTTCGAATACCAGGCCAACCTGGTGTTGGAGGTGTTTGCAGCAATCGCCAACCTGCTCGGCAGCCTGCTGCTGCTGTCATTGTTCTATGGCGAAGGGCGAGCGCTGGGGGGCTGGAGCTGGCCCCAGGCCCTCGTCGTTCTGGGGGTCTACACCCTGCTGGAGGGGATCACCAGCACATGGCTGCGACCAAACCTCAGCACGATTGTGGGCCATGTGCAGCAGGGGACCTTGGATTTTGTGCTGTTAAAACCAATCGATAGCCAGTTCTGGCTGTCCACCAGCCGGGTTTCGCTGATGGGCCTGCCCGAAATCACCACCGGCCTGGGCCTGATGATCTGGGCGGCAGCACAGGCCGGCATCAGAACTACTCCCTGGCTGTTGATCCAGACCCTGCTGATGCTGGTGACCAGCGGGCTGCTTTTGTACAGCCTTTGGTTTCTGGTGTCGACCACCAGCATTTGGTTTGTCAAAACTTGGAATGCCACCGAAGTCCTGCGCGCCGCCTTGAGCTCCGGCCGCTACCCGATCAGCGCCTTTCCCTCGGCCGTCAGAAGGTTTTTCACCATGGTGCTACCGGTGGCCTTTCTCACCACCGTGCCCGCTGAAGCCATGCTCGGCCGCCTGACCCTGCCCTGGCTGATGCTTTCGCTAATGGTGGCTTGCCTTGGCCTGGCCCTCAGCCGCGCCTTCTGGCAATTCGCCCTGCGTTTTTACACCTCTGCCTCCAGTTAGATCCAGCACCTTTGTTGTGCTCCGCCATGGGCGGCGGCCGCAGTTGGCAAGCGATTGGAAAGCACTGTAAGTCAGAAAAAAACCGGCCTTTAAGACCGGCTTTTTGCTTTTTAAGTCCTGGCAAAAATCAGACCGAACCGGAACCAGCAACCACCTCAAGAATTTCTTGGGTAATGGCAGCCTGACGAGCCTTGTTATAATCCAATGTCAACGTCTTGGCCAAGGCCTTGGCGTTATCACTGGCATTATTCATAGCCGTCATCCGGTTGGCTAGTTCGCTGGCGGCGGCCTCCTGCAAGGCACGCAACAGCTGGTTGTTCAGGTAGAGGGGCAACAAAGCATTGAGTAGCTTCTCGGGACCCTGTTCAAATACGAAATCAGAAGGCAGGGCCGCCTGGGTGTTTGCCACTTCAACGGTTTCGACTGTTAGCTTGCCGTCCTTTGTCACCAAGCGGAACAGCTCGTCGTCAGGGTCAGCAATGTCCTGGGGATCCAGGGGCAGCAGGGTCTGACAAACGGGTGAGGAACTAACAAGGTTAATGAACTTGGTGTAGATAATCTCCACCCGGTCGCTAGCACCGGCAAGAAAATCAGCCAAGATTTCAGAAGCCACCTTATTGGCATCAGCGGCGGTGGGAACCTGTTCCAGTCCAGTAAAGGTAGCTTGAATGGGATAGCTACGATTGGTGAAATAGGTGATGGCCTTACGACCAAGCAGCACAAGATCAACCTCGTATCCCTGGCGCTTGAGCTCGGCGAAGCGCAGCTCGGTTTTCTTGATCACCTGGGAGTTGTAGCCCCCGCAGAGACCGCGATCACCCGTCACCGATAGCAGGGTGATCTTGCGAACTTCACGAGTCGCCAACAAGGGCGAATCAGTGTTTTCAAAGGCGAGGCGCGATTCCAGGTTTTGAAGTACCCGAGCCAAACGATCAGCGAAGGGCCTGCTGCGTAATACCTGCTCTTGGGCCCGGCGCACCTTGGCAGCGGCCACCAAGCGCATGGCTTCGGTGATCTTGCGTGTGTTCTTGACGGAGCTGATCCGATCGCGGATGTCCTTGAGATTGGCCATGGCTGGTTCCTCAGGCTGCCGCCAGCAGCGAAGCCTTCACTTCGGCAATGGCCTCCTTCAAGGTGGCTTCGGCATCTTCAGCCAATTGCTTCTCAGTCATCACCTTGCTGATGAAATCAGGCTTGTTGGTTCTGAGGTATTCACGCAATTCGCGGGCGAACTGGGTGACTTGATCCACAGGTACGTCATCAATCAGACCCTTGACGCCGGCATAGACAATGGCAACCTGCTCAGCCAAGTTGAGGGGGCTGAACTGGGGCTGCTTCAGCAGTTCGCGCAGACGCTTACCGCGGCCCAATTGGGCCTGGGTGGCGGCATCGAGGTCGGAAGCGAACTGGGAGAAAGCGGCCAATTCGTCAAACTGGGCCAGCTCCAGCTTCAAAGTACCAGCGATTTTCTTGATGGCCTTGGTCTGGGCGGCACCACCAACCCGGCTGACAGAAATACCCACATTGATGGCAGGACGCAGACCGGAATTGAAGAGGTCTGAGCTGAGGAACACCTGACCATCCGTGATCGAAATCACATTGGTAGGAATATAAGCGGAAACGTCACCGGCCTGGGTTTCAATAATTGGCAGGGCAGTCATGCTGCCCTTGCCCATGGCGTCGGAAAGCTTGGCCGCCCTTTCCAGCAGGCGGCTGTGGCAATAAAAAACGTCACCGGGATAGGCCTCACGACCTGGGGGACGGCGCAACAGCAGCGACATCTGGCGGTAGGCCTGGGCTTGTTTGGTGAGATCGTCATAGACAACAAGGGTGGCCTTGCCCTTGTACATGAACGACTCAGCAATGGCAGCCCCCGTATAGGGAGCCAGATACTGCATTGCCGCAGCTTCCGAAGCGCTGGCAGCAACGACTACGGTGTAATCAAGGGCACCACGCTCGCGCAGGACCTCAACCACATTGGCCACCGATGCGGACTTCTGTCCGATCGCCACGTATACGCAAACGACATCTTCACCCTTCTGGTTGATGATCGTATCGATAGCAATGGCGGTCTTGCCCGTCTGACGATCGCCGATGATCAACTCACGCTGGCCACGGCCAATCGGAATCATGGCGTCAATCGCAGTGATCCCGGTTTGCATCGGCTCATGCACCGACTTGCGCTGGATAATTCCCGGCGCCATTGATTCGATCAGACGGGTTTCGGTGGTTGCGATCGGTCCCTTGCCGTCAATCGGCTGACCCAAAGAATTCACCACCCGACCCAACATGGCATCACCCACCGGGACGGCGGCGATTTTGCCCGTTGCCTTAACCGTGCTGCCCTCCTGAATGCCCCGACCTTCGCCCATCAACACCGCGCCGACGTTGTCGTCCTCAAGGTTGAGGGCGATCCCTTCGGTGCCGTCCTCAAACTGGACTAACTCCCCCGCCATGACCTGCTCCAAGCCATATACACGGGCGATGCCATCACCCACCTGGAGGACACTGCCGACGTTGCTGACGGAAACCGACTTGTCGTAATCGGCAATCTGCTGCTTGAGGATGGCGCTGATCTCGTCGGGCCGGATGGAAACCATGGGTGGGAAGTCCCCGGAGGGGAGGTGATGGAGGGGTAAGGGGGGAGAAAAGAGGCAGGAACCTCAGCTGGCCGCAGCCAGTTCGAGGGCCAAACGACGCACCTGGCCAGCCAAGGAGCTGTCGATCACCTTGGAGCCAACTCGGATCACGAAACCGCCAATCAGGTTGGGATCCACCTGCAAGACAGTCTCGACCTTGTCGGTGCCAGCAACCGCTTTCACCTTCTCGACCAACTGGGCCTGTTGATCGTCACTTAGGGATGTGGCCGCCGTGATGGTCGCCAAGGCAATGCCGTTCTGATCACGATGAAGCTCAAGCAGGCGCTCAAGAACCGCATCCAGGAAACCGATGCGCTGGCGATCGGAGAGGAGCTTGAGCAAATTGAGGAAATTGGGGGAAATCTCAGACGCGAAGATTTTCTCCAATGCCGCCTTTTTGGCATCGGGCTCAAGCACCGGCGAAGCCATCGCCTCCCTTAACTCGGAAGAGCCGTTCCAAGTCTCAAGGACCTGACGGGCCTGGAGGATCACGGATTCGGTATCACCCGAAGCGTCGCAGAGCTGCAGAAAAGCTTCGGCGTAGGGGGTTGTGATTGTGTTGAGGAGAGGCATCTCAGGGATTCCCCAGCGATTGGATGGACTGGTCAATCAGACTGGCCTGGGCCTTGTCATCCAGCTTGCCGGTCAAACCTGCCAGGGCCTGCTCGACGGCTTGGCGGGCCGTTTCGCGCCGCAACTGGGCACTCACCCTGGAGGCCTCATTGGCCAAATCAGAGCTGGCTGACTCCTTGATTCGAGCGATTTCATCGATGCTGCGGCGCTCGCTTTCCTCACGAATGGCAGCAGCCCGGGCGGTACCGTCCTGCACGATCTTCTCGGCCCGCTGCTGCGCCTCAGTGAGCCCCTGCTGGGCCTCGGCCAAGGCGGTAGAAGCCTTGGCGAGCCTTTCCTCGGCATCTTTCAGGTCGCCGAGAACGGAGATACGACGACGTTCAAGAATTCCGCCTAGAAAACCTTTCAAAAACCAGACTGTAGCGGCGATCAACACCGCCAAATTAATAATATTGGTCTCAAACAGATTGAGATTCAGACCAAAGCCAGCGTGGCTGGCCAACAGGGGCAAAACAGGGAAGGTAGACATCAGGCGGGCAGCAGGCGATCAACAATCATCTGACCCAGGCTTTTAGCTTCGGTGCCCAACAGGCCAAGGGCCTTCTCGCGCTCCGCATCAATTTCGCGACGGGCTGTTTCGCGAGAGGCATTGGCTGCGGCGGTGGCTTCTGAAAGAGCCACTCGATGCAATTGCTCCATCTCCTGCTCGGCTTCAAGAATCGCCTGCTGGGATTGCAGGCGAGCTTCCTTGAGGCGATCCTTAAGATCAGCCTCCAAGCGTTCCGCTTGGGCCAGCTTTTCCTTGGCGGCGGCACGGCTGGTGTTGACGTATCCCTCGCGTTCCTCAACGGCTTTGCCGACGGGACGGAAAAACAGGGCATTCAGAATGAAGGTGAGAAGCACCACCTGCAACGCCATTAGCGGCAGGGTGGCGTCAAGGTCAAACAGACCTCCTTCCTGGGCACCGGCCTCGGCGGCGAACAGTAGCCAACTGGTCATGGAGCGGGGAAGCGGGCGGACGGGGTGGTGGCTGGGTCAACAGCAGCGGTAAAGCCAAGGAGGACAGTCGGGCGGATTCAGCATCCGCCCAACCAAAGACCCCCTCAATCTCAACCGGCGAAAGGATTGGCGAACAACAGCACCAGGGCCACCACCAAGCCATAGATGGTGAGAGCTTCCATGAAGGCCAGGGAAAGCAGCAGGGTGCCGCGAATCTTGCCTTCTGCCTCGGGTTGACGAGCAATACCTTCCACGGCGCTGCCAGCAGCGTTGCCCTGGCCGATGCCAGGACCGATGGCGCCAATGCCAACAGCAAGACCGGCGGCCAAAACAGAAGCGGCGGAAGTCAGGGAATCCATGAGGGAACGGGGAATTGGGAGGTCGCTGGAGAGCCTGCGCCTGGGACATCTCGGGAGAAATGGGCCCGAAAGAATCGGACCTGCGCGCAGAGAGTTTGGCAGAACGACGTCCCTTGGCGACGCCGTTGTGGCCTTAGATCAATGGTGCTCTTCGTGCACCGCCTCGCCGATGTAGTAGGAGGCAAGGGTGGCGAAGATCAGAGCCTGAATAGCGCTGGTGAACAGACC
>JBKDVK010000202.1:0-11407 GCA_046338875.1 Cyanobacteriota bacterium
CAGGCGCCCCTTTTTGCCAGCCCCCCGGCATCAGATCAGCAGGGCAGCCTGTTCGCCAGCCCTGCGCCGGAGACTCCCACCGCCCTGGCAGGGCATTGCAATCCCCTTGACCTGACACCCCTGGCCCTCGATTTCTGGCGCTGGCCCCAGCCGCCCCATCAGGGAGCCAGCCTCTACTTCGTCTTTGATCGCCCCGATCCTTTGCCCTGGCCCCTGTTGTTGTACGTGGGGGAAACGGGTCGTGCCGATCGGCGCTGGAAAGGGGAGCATGACTGCAAGGGCTATCTGGCGGCCTATGCAGAGGCCTTGGGTCGTGCCGATCTGAGCCCCGTGTTGAGCATCCGCTTCTGGTGCGATGTGCCAACCCAGCCCCGGGCTCGTCGCCAGTTGGAGCAACTTTTGATCCGCCGTTGGGCCTCCCCGTTCAATAAAGAGAACCGCGACCGTTGGGCGACCCCCTTCACTGCCGATCCGGACTGAGGCCAAGCTCTTGCATCGGTTGCCCTGGGTACCCCAGGTGGCCCTGGCTACGATCGCCACCAAAGTCTCGGCTCCATGGACATCCGCTGCATCACCGCCGATAACGGTGCTGGCAACAACGACCTGGGGCAATGGGATGGGGGCGGCCTGGTGGTTGGCCTTTTCAGCGAAGGCGACCACCCTCTGCGGCGCCAACTGGCCACCCTGCTGGGGGACGATCTGGATGCACTGCTGGAGCGACGCCGCTTTCGCGCCAAACCCGGTGAATCCCTGGTGCTAGAGCGCATCGGCGCCAACCCGGCCACTGTGGTGCTGGTGGGTCTGGGGAATCCGGACCACTTTGATGGGGCTGCCCTGCGCGCCGCCGCCGCCAAGGGCGTCAAGACCGCCAACCGGGCGGGGGCCCGCCGCATCGGCCTGGCCATGCCCGTCCAGGGTCTGGAGGCCCGGGCCGCCGCCAGCGCCATGGCCGAAGCGGCTCGGCTTGGCCTCTATCACGACCAGCGTTTCCGCAGCGAGGCCGAACCGGAATCCCAGCCCGAGGAGCTGGTCCTGCTGGGACTGGACGCCACGGCGTCGGCAGGACTGGCGGAGGTGGAACCGATCTGTGCGGGGGTGGAGCTGGCCCGTCAGTTGGTTGCTTCACCGCCCAACGTGGCCACCCCGGCGGGGCTGGCCGAAATTGCCGCCGGCTTGGCCCGGGATTTCGACCTGGAACTCCAGTTGTTGGAGCGGGCCGATTGCGAGGCCCTGGGCATGGGGGCGTACCTCGGGGTGGCCCAAGGCTCAGACCTGCCCCCCAAATTCATTCACCTCATCTATCGGTCCGCCAACGGGGCGAGCCGGCGGGTCGCCTTGGTGGGTAAGGGCCTCACCTTCGATTCCGGCGGCTACAACCTCAAGGTGGCCGGGTCCCAGATCGAAATGATGAAATACGACATGGGTGGCAGTGCCGCAGTGCTGGGGGCGATGCGGGCGATCGGCCAGTTACGTCCCACCGGCGTTGAGGTCCATGCCATTGTCGCCAGCTGCGAAAACATGATCAGCGGCAACGCCATCCACCCCGGCGATGTCTTGACGGCCTCCAACGGCAAGACGATTGAGGTGAACAACACCGATGCCGAAGGCCGCCTGACCCTGGCCGATGCCCTGGTTTACGCCTGCAAGCTCGAACCTGACGCGATTGTTGACCTTGCCACCCTCACCGGCGCCTGCGTGATCGCCCTGGGTGAGGAGATCGCCGGGCTGTGGTCCGTCAGCGACAACCTGGCGGCGGGCCTGGAAAGCGCCGCCAAGGCCGGCGGCGAATCCCTCTGGCGCATGCCCCTGCGGGACTCCTACAAAGCAGGCCTCAAGAGCCACCTGGCCGATCTCAAAAACACCGGCCCACGGCCGGGTGGTTCGATCACCGCCGCCCTGTTCCTGCGGGATTTCGTCACGGCCGATCTGCCGTGGGCCCACTTGGATATCGCCGGCACCGTCTGGAGTGACAAGGGTCGCGGTGATAGCCCCCCAGGGGCCACCGGCTTCGGCGTTCGCACTCTGGTGGGCTGGATCCAAGCTGGCGCTCCGGCCTGAAGCGGCCTCAGGCGGCCAACGTCGTGCCCTTGCCACTCATCAGGGGGCCTGTGCTCCCAGGGGTGGGGGGAGCCTTATGGGCCGCTTCCGGCGACTCGAGCCGATGAATCTGCCAATGGGCCTGGGGACTGCAACCGGCAAGAAGCTGGTCTAAATCGGCAGCTGCCAAAGGCGGTGATGCGTAGGGCCCGATGTGGCGGGTGTGCAGACCATCTCGGACGGTCAGCAGATACATGGTCGAAAAAGGTGTGGGTTTTCAGACTATCGGCCCGGCCGGCCCACCCAAAGGCTTGACAGGCGGCATGGGCCTCAGATCCCGGCCAGAGTTGTGGATGCCGGTTCGTTCAACAGCCTGACCGGTTCGTTCAACAGCTTGGCCGCGGCGGCTGCCGCTCCGGCGGGGGCCGCCGCGGCGGCTGTTGGTCCGGCAGGGGCCGGTGCGGCGGGAGTCGGTGCGGCAGCTGTTGGTCCGGCGGGGGCCGGTGCGGCTGGGGCCGAAGTTGCGACGGCGGCGGCTGGAGTTGCGGCGGCTGGGCTCCCCAGCCAGCGATCCCCCGTCCGGGCCCGGGCACCCCAGACCGCGTCCAAGCGGCGGTCTCGGCCACAGGACCAGCGGTAGTAGCGATATTGCAAGCCATGGCGCCGGGCGTAATTCTGGTGATAGGTCTCGGCCGGCCAAAAGCGGGACAGGGGGCGCACGGCCACCTTGAGCTCCGCTGCCGGCCGACCCAGCTCCCGTGCCGCCGCCACCAGCGAATTGCGCGCCTCCACTGCCTGGGTGGCGCTGGTGCTGAAGATCACCGGCCGATAGGAATCGCCACGGTCGCAAAATTGCCCGCTGCCATCGAAGGGATCGACGTTGCGCCAGTAGCTGCGCAGCAGCGCCTCGTAGCGGATTTTGGTGTTGTCGAAGCGCACCCGCACACTTTCCTGGTGGCCGCTGCCACCCGCCGAAACTTGTCGGTAGGTCGGGTTGGCCAACTTGCCGCCGCTATAGCCACTTTCCACCTCCAAAACCCCGGGCAGGCCTTCGAGGTCATGCTCCAGACACCAGAAACAACCCCCGGCCAGCACGGCTTCCTCGGTGGCGGCCCAGGCGGGGGCTGCTGGCATCAGTACCAGAAGGGCACTCAGGAGCAGAGCGATCAGGCGCATGGAGAACGTTGGATGACCCGATCCAGGATGGCGGATGCCGCCCGCTGTGTCACACCTGGCTCGCCGAGGGATTTCCTCAGCCTCTGATAACCGTCCAGCTGTAACTTTCGCTCAAGATTGCCGGGAATCAGCAGGGGCTCAAGGGCTGCGGCGATGGCTTCTGGCGTCAATCGATCCTGAAGGAGTTCGGGAACGAGCCGTTCATTCAGCACCAGATTGACTGGCGAAATATGGGGCACGTTGAAGCGCAACAGATGGCGGGCCACAAAGGCCGTGGGCCGACTGACCCGGTATCCGGTCACCTGGGGCACCGCCCGCAGGGCCAGTTCCAAATTGGCGGTGCCCGATTTGGTCAAGGCCACATCGGCCGCCGCACAGAGCTGGGGCTTGAGCTTGTCGGCCTCTTCATTGGCAATGATGCGACAGCGGACCCCGGCCTCGGCCATGACTGCCGCGATCGGCTTTTCAAAACCCCGCTGGCCAGCTGGCACCAGCACCTCCAGCTGGGGATTGGTCGCCTGCAGCAGGGCCAGGCCCCGGGCCATGGGGGGCAGCAGGTAGCGCAGTTCCTGGCGGCGGGAGGCCGGCAACAGCAACAACACCGGCACGTCGGCGTCTAAACCCAGCTGCTGGCGTGCCTCCTGGCGCGAAGGCTGTTCCCCCAGGGTATCGATGAGGGGATGGCCGACCCAGGTGACCGGGGCGCCGCGGCCGCCATAGAAGCGCGCTTCTTCTGGAAAGATAGCCAAGATTTGATCAGTAAAACCGATCAATTGAGTGGTGCCCCGCTCACCCAAGCGGAAGGCCCATTCCTGGGGGGCGATGTAATAGAAAATTGGAATATGGGGGTGGCGCCTCTTCACCTGACGGCCCAGGCTGACATTGGCACCCATGTAGTCAATCAGCACCACCCCATCCGGGGGGGTCTCGATCAGCCAGCGCCGCAGGACCTGCTGCAGCTTCAAGGTTGGCAGCACAAATGGCAGCACCTCCCCCAGTCCAATGGCGCCCATGGTGGCAGTGTCGGCCAGCAGCTCGGCACCGGCTGCCTGCATGCGGCGACCCCCCAGGGCCACCACTTGGAGGGGGATTTGGCGACTCCGGGCCTCCTGGTGCAGCGCTTTGATCAGCAGCGATCCCTGCAGATCACCGGACACCTCGCCGGTGCTCACAAGCAGACGCACCATCAGCGCTGGGCCGGCAAAGGACCACGGCGTCCCGGACCTGTCGATGCCTCCAGAAAGCTGCACAATTCTTCGGCCAGGGGTAGCAGCGTTTGCTGCCGGGCCTGGAGCAGGGCTTCCGCCAACACCAGATCACTGCGGTAGATCAGGGTCCAGATGTCCTGCAGCTGACGTAGCTGGGCACCGCCATCACGGTCGGCCATGCCACTGCGCCGCAGGCCAATTTTATTGAGACCCCGCACCCGGCCGGGGTGGCCCTCAATCATCATGAAGGGAGGCACATCGCGGTCGATGCGACTCATGCCTCCAACCATCGCCAGACTGCCAATGTGAACGAACTGATGAATGCCCAGTACACCGCCAATTACAGCGCGATCACCGATCACCACATGACCGGCTACCGCAACCCCATTGGCGATGACAATCCGATCACCGAGGCAGCAATTGTGGCCTAGATGGCTATTGGCCATTAACAAATTGCCATGGCCCACCACGGTGCTTTCTCCCTCATGGGTGGCGCGATTGATGGTGACGCATTCGCGAAAGGTGTTGCCGTCGCCTATCACCACCTCCGTCGGGGCACCGCCATACTTGAGGTCCTGGGGCTCCATGCCGATGCAGGCCCCCGGAAACACCCGGTTCTGCTTACCCAGCCGAACGTGGCCATCGATCACCACATGGGGGCCGATCTGGCAATCGTCACCAATCTGGACCTCCGGTCCAATTACCGCATAGGGCCCAATCGAGACGCGCTCCCCCAGGCGAGCCTTGGCATCCACCACGGCGGTCGGATGCACCAAAGGGGCCATGGCAGTGCTGGACATCAGCTCAGTCCACCAAAGAAAACAACAGATCTCCGGAGCAGACCAATTCTCCATCGACGGAGGCCTGGGCATGCACCTTGCCGAAGCGTCGGCGCTTGAAGCTGAGCAGATCGCAAGTGATGCGCAATTGGTCGCCTGGCACCACTGGTTTGCGGAAACGCACCCCGTCGATCCCAGCGAACACAAACAGGCCTTTAGGAATATCCGGCATCTGGGTGACGATCAGTCCACCCACCTGGGCCATGGCTTCCACGATCAACACGCCGGGCATCAGGGGCCGACCGGGGAAATGGCCTTGAAACTGGGGTTCGTTCAGGGTCACGTTCTTGAGGGCCACGGCCCGCTTGCCCGGCACATGCTCAATCACCCGATCCACCAAGGCAAAGGGGTAGCGGTGCGGTAGCAGGCCCTGGATTTGTTCGCTGTTGAGAACGACCGGTTGGCGAGTTGGCGTTGGCTCGGCCGTAGCCATCACCAGGGCCGGAACGGTGCTGACTTCGGCGGAACCGGCGGGATTCAAGTCAGCGCCGCAGCCCTCTGGCTGGTGAGCGGCAGTCTCAGCAGAGGAGGCTGGCGATAGGGCGGAGGTGGTGCTCAAGGGCGGGCGGGCGAAGGGAGGGGGCCGGTCGTGACGCTTGCAGTCGAAAGGGTAAGGGGCAGAGAGTCGGAGGCCATCCCAACAGGGTTGAAGCCATCGATCTGAGCCGTGGCGATGGCGGCAGCCAGGGCCGTATGCAGCCCATGGGATCCGCGGTAGGCGAATACATGGGCCTGGGGCAGACCCACCAGGGCCAGATCCCCCAGCAGATCCAGCAGCTTATGGCGTACCGGTTCGTCGGCGAAACGCAAGGGTGGATTCAGCCAATGTTCACCATCACAGACCAGGGCATTGTCCAAGGCGCCACCTTTGATCAGACCCGCCGCCAACAACTGATCGACCTGTTCACGAAAGCCAAAGGTGCGGGCCGGGGCAATCGCCTCGACAAACAGGGCGGGGGTGAGTTCAAGGCTGAAGAATTGGCGACCGATGGCGGGCTGGGGGTAGTCCACGGCGGCCGACAACCGCAGGGTGTCGGCGGATTGGGCCAAAGCAAAGCCAGTGCCTTGGTGAATCAGGATCGGATCAGCCGGCAGAGCGGGAACCTGGCGCCTGCCGCAGTTGCGCAGCCCCGACTCGCCGATGGCCTCCACCCAGGGCAGGGCGGAGCCATCCAAAAGGGGCACCTCCTCCCCCTCCACCCACAGCTCGGCCTGGCTGACACCACAACCAGCCAGGGCCGCCAGCAGGTGTTCGACAGTGGCCAGCCGGCGCTGACCCAAGGCCAAGGCCGTACATAGCCTGGTGTCGGCTACACAGCCGGGTTCGAGCCTCTGCAGGGGCAAGGCAGGATCGTCCAACCAGCCCACCCAGTAGCCGGCGCGGTCACTTGGCTGCAGCCGCACGCGACTGGTTTGGCCGCTGTGCAAACCAACGCCAGAGCGTTCGCTGGCCCTGGCGAGGGTCCAGGCTTGGTTGTAGTCGCAAGGCCAGTTGGTCACTAGAACTTCCAGCCCACGCCCAGATTGAAGCGCCACAGGCCGGTGAAGTCCTGGCTGGCCACTTCCAGGCGCAGGGGTCCCACTGGTGTGGTGATGATCACGCCGGTGCCCACGGAGAATCCTTGGCCCGGTTTGCCAAGTAGGGGGCCCGGTTTACCCGGCACATTGTCCTGGCTGCCGAAGGCGCTGCCGCCATCGACGAACAATTCACCACTGACAATCTTGAGCAGGGGAAAGCGATATTCAATCGTGGCTTCCCCAAAGCTGCGACCGACACCAAGGTCGCAATCGTAGTAACCGCGGACTGAATTACCGCCACCCATGCAAAAGGCCTCATAGGGGGGCAAGGAACCGATGTTGGTGCCGGCAGTGGCTTGGAAAGCGAGGGCCTGCTTGCAATCTTCCGTTTCGCCGGGCTTGGCACGACAACCCTTGTAAAACTTGAGCCATTTCACCGGTATGTAGTGGGTAAAACTGGCACGCAGTCGGTTGAAGCTTGGAGAATCGGGGCCGACGGAGATGAATTGTTCGGTACCGAAACTAAAGAAGTTGCCTTTGGTCGGATTACGGGGATCATTCAGGGTATTCATTGTTGTCGCTAGCCGCACACCCAGCAATTGGTTGTGATCGGCGCAGTTGTAACTGACGCAGATCACCGAATCAATTGGCACTTGGCCGCCATTGCCTTTGAAATTATCAGCAGCAACGCCGTAGGGCTGGATCGCGCCCGAATAGTTCATCGGGGTCACCTGCTGGGCGCTGAGTCCAACCACCACACTCCAGGGAGCCCGCTTGAAGGGATTGCCGCCGTTGAGGGGACGAACGAACTGAATATTGCCGCCTACACGCTGTATAACTACTGAATTCCCATTATAATCAAACCAACTATTGTCGGGGTCTTTTGACTCGGCAGATTGCACCGAATCAATTGTTTTGCCCAGGGGATTGTTGTTGGAATTTATGTTATAAGCAAACGAAGAGCCTGGCGCTTCGTAGAAATCTGAGGCCGAATAAATGTTGCCATTGTCGCGACTTTGGAAAATCTGGGGAACATCACGGCTAATAAAAGCTTTGACCCGGAAGGCAGTGCGGAAAGGATCACCTTTGATCCAGGGGTCTGTGAAAGTGATATCGGCTAGTCCACCGAACTGACCATAGGTAAAGCTGGTGGCCACATCCCAGGCGCGCCCTCTGAAATTACTGTCCTGAATTTGAACTTGCCCAAACACCCCCTGACTCTGGCTATAACCCAAACCGCCGGAAAGCGAGCCAGTTGACTGTTCTACCACCCCGATTTGCACCGTGACCCTACCCGGGTCGTTGGGCATCGGCTTGAGGGTTACCTTGACATCGCTGAAAAGCCCAGTCCCGTATAGGCGTTTGAGGTCGTCTTCAAGTTGGCGGCGGTTGAACAGTTCACCTGATTTAAGGGATATTTCGCGACGGATCACCCAGGGCTTGGTTTTGCCCTTGATAACCTCGCCCTTGTCGTTGGTGCTGGAACCCTCCTTGTTTAGGAACTGGATCTCAACGTCTTCAACCAGACCCTGGCGGACTGCCAAGACAATTTCCCCCTCGGGACTCACCCTGGTGGGCCCGGTGACTCGGGCGAGGGAATAGCCCTGATCGGCATACCATTTCTGTAAATCCTGTAGGCGATTCTTCAGGGTATTCAGATTAATTGTTCGGTCGTAATCAGGCGCAAACGTGTCCTTAACCAAACTGGCGGGCAACTTCACATCCGGCGGATCCAGGCTCACCTTGCGCAGCACCGGGTTCGGCACCACCTTGATCACCAGCTTCACACCCACAGAAGTGTCGAGCGGCTGCATGCGCACATCGGAGAACCAGCCGGTGGCATAGATCGCCGCCAGGTCCTTGCGCAGTTCGCTGCGGGTGACCTCGGTGCCGCCTGAAATGGTCAGGGATTCATAGATCGACCGCTCAAGTCGCGGGCGTTCGGGATGGCCCGCCAAGCCCTCGATGACCACCTGGCTGAGCAACACCCGTGGTTCATTGGTGGCCGCGGGCGGTGTGGCGGTTGGCGTTTGATATGGATTGACACCATCCCCACTGGCGGGAGTTTCGCCCAGGCCCGCCCCCGGGATCAGGGGTTTGGTCGGAATGACGGGGACGTTGGGATTGCCGTTGGCTCCGAAGGGCGTCGGGGCGGTGGGTGCCGCGCCTGCGGCTGGCGTGCTGGCTGGGGCAGTGTTTTTGGCTGGAGGAGGAAGGGCCTGGTCTGCGGCGGCAGGAGCAGTAGTAGCCGGGAGCGCCTTGGCGGGTACCGCCTTGGCAGGTACCGCCTGGGCCGGGCCCTCAAGGGTGGGAGTCACCGGGGTGGGAGCCACCGGAGTGGGAGCCACTGGGGTGGAAGCCCCCTTGGCTGGAACTGCCGGGACGGGAACACCCTGGGCTGGAACAGCCGTCGCAGGGGCAACTTTGAGTGGCGGCACCGTGACCGCGGGAGTCTGCTGGGGGGTTGGCGTTGCCTGGGCCAGTGGGGTCAGCTCAGCCAGGGATGGCAGCGGTTTGATCGGCAGAGATGGGATGGGAAGCGGCCCATTGCCTGGGACCTGCGGGGTCGTATTCCCCCCCACGGCAGCTGCGGCAGGGCCAGTAACCCCTAGTACCAACCCCGCCAGCGCAGCGATTCGCCAGGAGGCTGCGGAAACCATGGGCATCCTGCGAGGGCAATCGCCGGGCATGAAGGTGGGGAGCGGAGCGGCCAGGCCGCGAGTCCGGCTGACCTTACCGATAAACCAGGGGTTCCGGACAGACCCCCTCGACCCGTTTGAGTACCTCCCCGTAGGCTTCGATCACCCCGCCGAGGTCTTGGCGGAAACGATCCTTATCCAAAATGCGGTCGTTGCCCTCGCCCGCACGCCGGTCCCAGAGGCGGCAGGTGTCAGGGCTGATCTCATCGGCCACCACCAGGCGGTTGTCTCTGGTGAACCCGAGTTCGATCTTGAAATCCACCAGTTCCAGATCCACCGATCCGAACAGGGCCCTCAATTCGCGGTTCACCTGCATGGCCAGGGCTTCCAGTTGTTGACGCTGGCCGGGGCCGAGCAGTTTCAGCCGTTCGAGGCGGGCCTCGGTCAGCAGCGGATCCCCCAGGCCGTCGTCTTTGTAATACAAGTCCAGCAGGGGCGGGTCCAGGGGAGTGGCCGGTGCGATCGGCATTTGCCGGCAGAGGGAACCGGCTGCGATGTTGCGCACCACCACCTCAATCGGAATGATCTTGACGGAGCGCACCACCATCCAGTGGCCGTTTTGCACCCCCAAGTAATGGGTTGGCACCCCCCGATCTTTGAGGTATTCGAACAGCAAGGCCGAAATGCGGCAGTTCAACAACCCCTTGCCCGCCAGGCTGGCCCGCTTCTCAGCGTTGAAGGCGGTGGCGTCGTCCTTGAAATCCACCGCCAGAAGATCGGGGTGGTCGGTGGCATGGACCCGTTTGGCCTTGCCTTCGTGCAGGAGAAGTCCGGGAATCACGACAGTCATGGCATCAGGGGGTGGCGGCTGGCGAACCCTGCCGCGAGGGCGGCAGAAGCGCCGGTGGAGCCTCTAGGGAATCAAGGGGGGGATCGGGTGCACGCAGCTGGCGCTCCAGCTCCTGAACGCGGGGATCGGCCGGATTCCAGCGTCGCAACCGCCATTCACCGTAGGCGTCATCCAGCCGCGGACTGAGTCGCAGCAGCCGTTCCCGCCCCCGGCTACCGGGCAGGGCGGCCTGGGCCTCCAGCAACTCCGTCACCAACCCCCAGGCCCCCGCCGCCGCCGCCTCGTTGAGCGCTGTCTCCAATAGCTCTTCGCGCTGCTCGGCCGGCAGGTCCTTCAGCAGGGCCACGGCCTGTTGCATCCGCTCGGCACCGGGTCGGCCCGGGGTCGCAGCGGTCAACAGCAGCGCCGCCGCGCTCTGTTGAAATCCCCGCGACTCGAGATGGCCCGCCAACACGTCCAGGATGGGCCGCATCACCACCGTGCCATCGGGCCGGCGCTGCAACGGCAGGGTTTGGGCGGCGAGGTTGGCGGGCTGGTTGGCGCTGAGGCGCTCCAGGGCCAGGGCGGCGCGGCGATGGTCAAGGGCGCTGTTGGCGGCCCGCCATTGCATCAGCAGCCATTGCACCCGGCCGGGGCCGGGTGCTGGGCCGTAACGGTCCAGCACTGACAAAGCCGCCTGGGGGGCCCGGCAGCGGATCAGCACATCGGCGTTGGTCAACACCTCATCGAGGGACTGGGGCCAGGGCACGACCTCCAGCAGACGCTGCTGCAGTTGGCGCAAGCGGGGCCGGTCCTCCAGGGCCATCACTTGGGCACAGGCGACGTCCAGTTCCGCCAGGATGCCCGTGCGCAGCAGGGCGGCGAAGGCGGCCGCTTCGATCGGCGCCACTGTCTGCGCCTGCGGCGTCTGAGGCTGCGGCGCCTGCGTTTGCGGGGCCTGCGCCTGCGCCTGCGGCGCCTGCGCCTGCGGCGTCTGCGCCTGCGGCGCAAGCGGCGCAGCCAGGGACTGGGCCAAGACGGGTCGGGCCACCAGCAGGGGAATCGCCGCCCCAACCAACAGCACTTGGAGGGCGGCGGTCATGGGCTTGGCCACGGTGGGGGCCTCGGTCAAGGAAAATGGCAGGGTGATGGTGGCGTACT
>JBKDVK010000203.1:0-20137 GCA_046338875.1 Cyanobacteriota bacterium
TCTTCCCCCATCACACAAACATTCGGATCTCGTGCCATCTCCTCATCGATGGCTTCGCGCAGGGCATTGAACAGCAGGGTTTCGGCCACGATCTGGCATCGGCCAAGGGTGGGGCCAACCTATCTCAGACTGCGGCAGCGCCCTGCGGTTTCAGGCGGCTGAACCAGGTTTGGCCACCACCAAGGAGCGCACAAACACCACGGCCAGACCTAACCCGATGAAGGCGAAGCTGAAGCTGGCCAGAAAGCACATGCCCACAATCAGGGTCTTCATCGCCGTCGCGATGTTCTGGGCGATCGGCGAGCTGAACTGGGGAGGATGGCTGGCGTAATGGGCCAGGACCCGCCGGCTCAGCCCCAGGGAAAGCCAGGCCAGCAAGCCACTGGTGAGGGCACCACTCAGGAAACTAAGCGGTCCCTTACGGGGGCCCTGGGGGTCGGAACCATTGGCCGGGGAGAGGGATTCACTCATGGGGCACTGGAATCAGCCTCCAGGCTGACACCTGTCGCTCTGGTGCGAGTGCACCACCAAGCCAATCCCCCAGCCGCCAGGGGTTCGGCCAGGGTCGCGGCCGCCCGTTCAGCCCCGGCCCGATCGGCAAACAGCGCAAACACACTGGGGCCCGAACCGCTCATCGCCACCGCCAGGGCTCCGGGGGCCTGGCGCAGCAGATCGAGGGCGAGGCCAACGCTGCTCACCTCAGGCGCCACAACCGACTGGAGGTCATTGCGCAGGGGAGGCAGCGGCGACTGGTTCTGCAGAGCAGCCAGCAGCGCTCCCTGGCGCAGGGCCTGGCGGCGCTGCTCGAAATCGGCCTCGCAATCCAGATAAAAATCGCCGCGCAACTCCCGGCAGCGGCCGTAAGCCCAGGGCGTGGCGACGCTGGCTTGCGGATGCTTCACCAGCAACACCCCGAGGCACCGCCCAGCCAAAGCGTCTGCGGGCTCCAACCGCTCCCCCCTGCCAAAACTCAATTGCAACCCTCCGCTCAGGCAGTAGGGCACATCCGAACCCAAGGCGGCCGCCAACTCCATCAAAGCGGCCGGCTCTAGGGCAACGCCCCAGAGCAGCTGGAGTCCCAGCAAGGTGGCAGCCGCGTCGCTGGAGCCCCCCGCCAGCCCGGCTCCCACCGGAATCCTCTTCTGGAGCCTGATCGCCGCCCCCAGTTCCGGCAATCCCACCCTGGCGCGCAACCCTTCGGCGGCCCGCAGGATGAGGTTGTCGGGCCCACAGCTGAGGCTGGGGTCATCACAGGAGAGGCTCAGGCAGGCATCGGCGGTCGGACGCAAATCAAGACGGTCGACCAGATCAAGGGTCTGCATCACCATCGCCAGCTCGTGGAAGCCGTCGCTGCGCAGTCCCAGCACTTCGAGATGCAGATTGATCTTGGCCGGGGCCAATACGGTCAGTTCAGCCATCAGTGGGGGGCGCGAACGCCGCGGCAGGAATGGCCGGATTCAAGCCGGCCGCCAGGGCGAGCCAGCGGCTGGGGGAGAGCTCCTGGGGCCGGGCCGCCAAATCGACTCCGGCGGCCCCGGCGACGCCCTGCAGCTGTTCGGCAGACATGAGACCGGCGAGGCTGTTGCGCAGCATCTTGCGCCGCGAAGCGAAACAACGCCGCAGCAGCGGATCGAGTACCCCTGCCCCAGCGGCGGAGAGGCGGGAGCCGGCGGCCAACGGTTCGATCAGCAGCACCTCCGAATCGACCTTCGGGGGTGGCTTGAAACAGCGGGGTGGCACGGGGCAGACCAAACTGCAGTGGCCCAACAGCTGCATGCGCACACTCAAGGCCGCATAGGCAGAGGTTCCCGGTTGGGCGCGGATGCGCTCGCCCACCTCCCGCTGCACCAGCAACACCAGGCGCTCGAAGGGGGGGGTCAGCGGTGCCTCCAGGCTGCCCACCAGCCTTTGCAGCAGGGGGCCTGTGATGTTGTAAGGGATGTTGGCCACCACCTTGGTGCAGGCCTTGGGGCCATGGCGCTCGATTGGAACCCGCAGCGCATCGCCCTCGATCAACTGGAAGCGGGGGTCCGGGCCGAAGCGCTGCTTCAGGCCCGCAACCAGATCCCGATCCAGTTCGATCGCCTCCAGGGCGGCCAGATTGCAAGCCAGCAACCGCTCGGTGAGGGCGCCGCGGCCAGGGCCCACCTCCAGCACCCGATCGTGGGGTTGAAGGCCCGCCGCCGCCACAATCTGATCGAGCACGGCGGCGTCGATGAGCCAATGCTGGCCAAAGCGATGCCGGGCACGGTGGCCGCTGAAAGTCATGAACCACCTGCGCACAGACTTCCACATTGCCTGTCCCCCCGCTGCCATGACCTTCTCCCCCTCCCTTGAGGCTCCAGGCCGCCGGGCTGGGACGGCCCTCGCCCTGATGGTTCTCGCCCTGGTGGCCCTGGCCGCCTGGCCGCTGGCGGTCCGGGCGCAACCCAGCCGCACGGCCGAATCGATCTGGAGCCAGGAGGACGCCAGCCAACGGGCCCTGCAGCTCGTGCCCAGCGGCGCCCGGGTGGACAGCACGGCTTGCCAGGAGATCGGTGTCGGCAGCATGGGGGGCCTGCCCCGCTATCGCTGCACGGTGCGCTTCAGCCCTGGCGGCGCCAACCCCGAAAGCGCCAGCCCCTGAATCGCCGCCCTGCGGGGCCCCATTCAGCCAAGCCGAATCCAGCGCACCGCACCCAAGCGGGGGGGCAACGGCACCAGGGCCGCCACCTGCTCCACCGGTCTGTCCGCCCAGGCGGGGTGGTCCACCAGCCAGCAATCCCAGGCGCGCTGCAAGCGCAGACGCTTTTGCCAGCGCAGGGCGGCCGTACCGCCCCCATCCCAGTCGTTGGGCCCCCGGCCCTTGACCTCGACCAACAGCAAGCGCCCGGGCTTGGCGACCACCAGATCGAGCTCCCCCCAGCGGCAGCGCCAGTTGCGCGACACCAGCCGCCAGCCCCTGCCTTGCAAAAGCCTCAGGGCCCTTTGCTCGGCCCAGGCTCCCTGACGTTGGGCCAGCGTGCGGGGCATACTCGGTGATGGGGCTGACGCCAGGGTTCCCCGGCATTGCCAGGATGGCTGGGCAGCGGCATGCCGGAGGCGACACACTGGGTTCCAGATGATCGGCGCCCCCATGAGCTTCGATGCCCGCAGCCGTGAACGGCTGGAGGCCCTCGGCCGCCAGTTGCCCCAAAAACTGCCTTCCCCCGCCCCTGCCGCAGCGACCCCGCAGCAAAACCCGGCCCCCCAGGGTCGCCATCCCCTGGAACTGGAGCGCAATCCGGAGCAACTCTTCCGTGAACTCATGCGAGCCAGCGCCGATGGCACGGTGCCGCCGCACCTGATCGATCGATTGCGGCAACTCGAAAGTGGTCCGCAACGCACCGACCTGGCCGCGGCAAGCAACTCCCCGGCTGCAAACCCCTCTGGATCCAACACAGCCGCCGGAACCGCCGCACCGCACCAGAAGAACAAAGCGTCCCGGCGCCGTGCGGTCCAAGGCCGCCTGGGACCCCGCCGCGTGGAGGGGGCTGACGCCGAGCTCTACACCTCATTTCAACAACTGCTCCTGGAAGACGAAGAGCTGGATTAGGCGCCAGCCCCAGCCACCCGCCCACCAGCAGCCAGTACAGATGTACTATAATTGCGTGGACTGCCAGGGACCATGGCCAGCGCGATCGTGCTCATCGATGGCAACAATTTCTATGCCTCCTGCGAAGCGGTGCTCGATCCAGGGGTCATCGGCAGGCCCCTGGTCGTGCTTTCCAATAACGACGGTTGCATCGTCTCGCGCAGCGCCGAAGCCCGTGCCCTGGGCATTCCCATGGGAGCGCCCTACTTCCAGGTGCAAAGGCAGCTGCAGCAGCACCAGGTGATCGTGCGCAGCTCCAATTACGGCCTTTATGCCGACATGAGCCAGCGCCTGATGGCCACCCTCGAACCGTGGGTGGAAGAACTGGAGGTTTATTCGATTGATGAGGCCTTCGGGCGACTGCGACGTCCTCCGGCCCAAGCCGCAGCAAGGGGCCGCCTGGACATGCCCCGCACCGGGGAGCTGGAGGCCACGAGCCCAGAGAGCCAGGGCCCAGAAGGCCTGGGCCCAGAGAGCCAGGGCCCTCTGGGCCCCGATCTGACGGCCTGGGGACAGGCGCTGCGCCAGCGGGTGCGCCGAGATCTGGGGCTGCCGGTGGCCATCGGTATCGCCCCTACCAAGGTGTTGGCCAAGCTGGCCAATCGCATCGCCAAGCAGGATCCCCAATACCGCCAGCAGGGGGTGTTCGATCTGGCGGCGGTGGCCGATCCGGACCCCTGGCTGGAAGCGGTGGCCATCGAAGATGTGTGGGGCATCGGCCGCCAGCTTTCGCGCTGGTGCCGCCTGCGGGGCATTGCCAATGCCCGCCAACTGCGGGACATGCCCCCAGGCGAGCTGCGGCGCCGCTGTGGCGTCGTCGGGCTGCGTCTGCAGCTGGAGTTGCGGGGATCCAGCTGCCTGCCCCTGCAGGAAGTGGCGCCAGCCAAACAGGAAACCTGCGTCAGCCGCAGCTTCAGCACCCCCATCACCACCCGGGCCGAGCTGCGCGAAGCGGTGGCCACCTACCTCAGCCGCGCCGCCGAAAAACTGCGCCGTCAACAGCAGCTAGCCGCTGCGATCACCGTCTTCGTACGCAGCAGCCCCTTTGATGGCACTGTTTTTTACAGCAATGCCGCCACCGTGGTGCTGCCCCTGGCCAGCCAGGACACGGCCGTGCTGCTGAAGGCAGCCCTGCCCCTAACAGACCAGCTGTTCCGCCCCCACAAACCCCTGCGCAAAGCCGGCGTGCTCTTGCAGGGTCTGCAACCGCAAAGCCTGCTGCAACACCACCTGCTGGCACCGCTCTCCAGCGATGAGCAGGCACGAAGGCAGGCCCTGCTGGCTGCGGTGGATCGCCTCAACCATCGCTTCGGTAGGGGCACGCTGCAATGGGCGGCCTGCGGCCTCAACCCGGCCTGGACGATGCGACGCTCCCGTCTGTCACGGGCGGCCACCACCCGGCTCAGCGATGTGCCGGTGGCGCGGGCCTGAGCCATTAAACATAATGATCACCAAGGGTGATGAGAATCCAAGCCATAATCACGACAACGCTTACACAATCTCAGTACCTGTCCCACTTGCCCCTGCTGAGCAGCGCTAGCGACGTGGGCTGGGGCCGCCGCCTGAAAAGGGAGCATTAAATTAGGGAAAGCAGCTGGTGAAACAGGCTCAGGCCTCCGCCAGCAAGGAGGCAATTTGGTTGCGGCCATTGCCCTTGGCCAGCTGCAGGGCCTGCTCAGCGCGACGCACCAGATCATAAAAACAGCCATCAGCGGCCGCCAGCACAGTGAGACCGCCACTGATATGCAGCCGCAGCTCCGAATGGCTGAAAACGCCAGGCATGGTGCTGACGGCCTGGCGCAATCCCTCGGCCACCGCCATGGCCCCATCGGGACCCTGATCAACCAGCAGCAGGGCAAAAGCGCCGTCATCCAGCCTGCCGGCGAAATCTTGCTCCCGTAAAAACTGGCAGCCCAGATGGCAAAGATCGACCAGCACCTGGTCACCGGCCTGGTGGCCCCAACGGTTATTGATCGCCCGAAAATTGTCGACATCAAACAACAACAGGGCCAGTTGCTTGCCTTCGGCCCGGGCCCGGACCAGTTCCCGTTCGCCAATGGCCAAAAAGGTGACCCGATTAGGCAGGCCTGTTACCGGGCAGACATGGGAAAGGCGCCGCAACTCCAACTCCCGCATCACCAGTTCCGCCAACAGCCCCAGCTGGTGAATCTGGGTGGCCGTGGGCAGATGGGGCTTCTGGTCCAACACACATATGGTGCCCAGGTTGTGGCCAGTGGGAGTGGTGAGCGGGGCCCCGGCATAAAAACGCACGTGGGGTTCAGCGCTGACCAGGGGATTGGTGTTGAAGCGCTCATCTTTGAGGGCATCGGGCACTACCAGCACCCCTTTTGAGGCGATGGCATGGGCGCAGAAGGCCATGGGCCTGGGGGTTTGGCGCACTTTGAGGCCCTTACTGGCCAAAAACCATTGGCGATTAGCCTCCACCAAGGAAATTGCCGCTAACGGCATGGCGAAGATCGAGCTGGCCAACTCGACCAGGCGTTCGAAATGGGGATCGCTGGGTTGGTCCACCACCCCGTACCTTTCCAGAATCCGCAGCCGTTGGGCCTCGTCCAAGGGCACGGGGTAGTCCGGGTAGGCCATTGGAGAATTCCAGTAAGAACAAACTAATCAAGATCCCGCGCTATCGAAGGCACTTGGCCCTTAACTGCTGCCTCGAGCCGCAAAAGTTTCCTCGTCGCTGCTGCACCGTTGCCGATCGAGGGCAAACAGATGGCGGCGTTCACGGTAATAGGCCTCTTGAAACCGCAAGGCCTCAACATTGAGCTGTTGGAAAAGGTCGTCGATGCGGCCCTCCATGTCGTGGCCGAGCAGGGGGGGGGCGGCGGGCTCAGATGGCTGCGGGGGCGAGGATTCGGCCTGCAGCAACCGGGCGATGCAACGCTCCAGGGTCTGCAATTCCTGGCCCCGCCAGGCCTCGAGCAAATGGCGACAACGATTCTGGGTGACCAGTCGGGAGCGGCTGGCGATGGCCCCGCGGAGCTGCAACCCGGGCTGGCCCAAGGCGAGCGATTCCACATCACTGGGTTGCAGCAGGGGGGTCAAACGGGAAAGGAGATCGCTCTGCTCCACCACAAGGCGATCGCCCAGCAGCCGGGGAAGATCCAGCTCGCCCAGTTCCAAACCCAAATCTTCGCCCCGATCGATCGCCTCCAACCGCCCGGGGGCCAAGTGGTCCTCTTCGATCTCAGCGATCGTGGCCCAAAGCAAACGGTGGTCGCGCAAGACAAAATCCTGTTGCTCGGCCAGCCGTAGCTGGCGACGCACCTCGGCCCGATGGTGGGGACAGTGCAGGTAAAGCCGCAGGATGGCCGCTTCGGCCCGCTCCTTAAGGCTGATGCTGCCAGGCGCCTCCCAGCGGCTGGAGCGCCCATGCCAGCGCTGGCCCTTGACCTGCTGGCGCAGGTCCTCCTCCAACGACCGCACCAGGTGGGCGCGGCCCTGGCTGAGGCGCTCGGCCACCTGCTGGATATAGCGGGTGCGGTGGGTGGCCTGGGGCAACTTGCCCAACAACTCCACCAGGGAGGACACCGCCTGCTGAAACTCATCAGCGCGGCTGAGATCACGGGGGGCCAACACCTGCTCGATCTGCCAGTCCAGCCAAAGGGGGGCCCCATCCAGCAGGGCCCGATACTCTCCAGGCCCGTGGCTGCGCAGAAATTCATCAGGATCCTTGCCGGCGGGGAGCTGGAGCACTCGCAGCTCCAGCAATCCCTGTAACGCCTGTTGTTCCACCTCGCCTATGGCCCGTTGGGCAGCGCGGATGCCGGCCCCGTCGGCATCGAAATTGAGAATCAGGCGCTTGCTGTCGCACAGACGGCCCAACTGGGTGATTTGGTGGCTGCTGAGGGCCGTACCCAAGGCGGCAACGCAATTGGCAATGCCGGCGGCATGGAGGGCGATCACATCGAAGTAGCCCTCCACCACCACCGCCCGGTCATCGCGGCGGATCGCCTCGGCGGCCCGATCCAGACCAAATAAATGGCGACCCTTCTCAAACACCTCGGTTTCTGGTGAATTGAGGTATTTGGGCTCGCCGCCATCGAGACTGCGGCCCCCAAAGCCGATAACCCGCCCTTGGCGGTCGCGAATCGGCACCATCACCCGATGGCGGAAACGGTCGTAGAAGCCCCCTCCCCCCTTGCGGGCAACCACCAGGCCGGCATCCAGCAGTAACTCTGGAGCCTGCTGCTCCACCGCCTGCAAATGGACCAACAAGCCATCCCAGCGGTCCGGCGCGTAACCCAGTTGGAAGGCTTCAAGGCTGGCCGGGCTTAGGCCCCGGCTCTCGCGCAGGTAGGCCAGGGCCCCGGCCCCCTCGGGCAAACGCAACTGGTCCTGGAACCAGCCGGCGGCCAAGGCCAGCACCCGGTGCAGCCGATCCCGGCGCGAAAGCTGCTGGCGCAACCGCTCCTGTTGCGGTCCCTCCAGGGTTTCCACCGGCAGCTGGTATTTGCGGGCCAGTTCCAGCACCACCTCGCCGAAGCTGGTGCGCTGCAATTCCATCAAAAACTTGATGGCGTTACCACCGGCTCCACAGGAGAAGCAGTAATAGAACTGCTTGGCAGGTGAGACCGTCATTGACGGTGATCGGTCCTCGTGAAACGGGCAGAGCCCCACGAATTCACGGCCCTTCTTCTTCAGCAGCACATGCTCGCCGACCACATCGACAATGTCGGCCCGCTCCTTGACGGCCTCGATCGTGCGGGGATGGAGGCGGGGCAAGGACAAGGGCTGGCAGGCGAGCGCTGACGAAAGCTGAAAGCCCCAGATGTGGGGCTTCTCACGGCCCATTCTGCCGTACGACACCAGGGGTGGGTGCCCTCCGCCCCGGGCCGCAAGAATTCAGAAACCAGGCAATAGAAAAAGGATGCAAAAAACAGTGGAGGAGTCAGCTGGCCAGGGGCGACGGGCCGTTCTGGCCCTACTGGCCAGCGCCTTCATGTTCAGCTTGATGACCCTGGGGGTGAAACATCTGGGGGCGCGCTTGCCCGTGGCCGAAATAGTGCTGGCCCGCTCGATCGTGGGCCTCAGCATCAGTTTGGCGATGGCTCGCCTGATCGGCATCAACCCCTGGGGGCGAAGGCGGGGCTTGCTGGCCGTGCGGGGCCTGCTGGGCACCATGGCCCTGGGCTGCATCTTCGCGGCATTGAAGCGCCTCCCCCTGGCGGAAGCCACGGTCTTGCAATTTCTCTATCCCACCTTGACCGCTGCCCTGGCCTGGATTCTGTTGGGAGAATCCCCGAGTCGGCGCGGCCTGGCGGCTCTGCTGATCGGCTGGGTCGGTGTCTTGGTGCTGGTACGACCGGGAAGTGGGGTGTTTCCCATGGAAGGGGTGCTGCTAGCCCTGGCCGGAGCCATGCTCAGCTCCCTGGCCTATGTGAGTGTGCGCGAATTGGCGAGCACTGAATCCCCCCTCGTGATCGTCATCTGGTTTCCGATGGTCTCGGGGCTGCTGAGTTTGCCCCTGGTGCTGCTCAATCCGGTCGTACCTAGCGGTAACGAGCTGCTCCTGTTGTTGGCGATTGGCCTGTGCACCCAGGCCGGGCAGTTGGGCCTCACCGAAGGACTGGCGCTTCTACCTGCGGCCCGCGCCACCCCCATCGGCTACGTGCAGGTGGCCTTCGCCAGTTTCTGGGGCTGGTGGGTGTTTGGCGAAAAACTGGGTTCCACCACCCTGGTGGGCGGGGGATTGGTGCTGCTAGCGGCGCTGCTGAGTCAAACAGGCATTGCTCAGGCCCGGGGAGCATCGGGCAAGGGCAAGGGATAGGTGAGCCAATCGGCACTGCCGTCCTGGCGGATCAAGGGGCGGGCCAATCGCCAGGTCTCCTGGCGCTCGCCAGCTTGAAGATAGAGGTCGAAGGGACTATCGACCCGAATCGGATCGCCACTCAGGCGCCAATCAAAGCGACCGGTCAAGTGCCAACCCTTGGCCGTGCCAATCGGGATCGGCTCCTGGGACTCCAGCCGCACCCGACTCACCTGGGGCATACCCATGGGTTCCAATTGAAGCGCCCGGGCCACATCCAGCTGGGTGGTTTTGATCTGCTCGGCCAAGGCTGACAAAAGCACGCTGCGGGGAGGTTGGCCCAGGGCATTGCAGCCCGCCAACAGCAGCCCCGAGGCCAGCGCCAGCATGACAAGGGTCCGCCTCAAACGGGGGACAAGGCTCCTGAAGGGCAGCATGGGGAGATTGCACGGGTCCCCATGATCGGCTGGCTGCGGGGTCAAGTCGCCGAACCTTGGCGGGCGGGCCACCGCTGTGGACTCCTGCTGATCTGTGGAGGCATTGGCTACGAGGTGCAGCTGACCCTGCGGCAGTGGGCACGGTTGCCAGCCACCGGTGGCGATCTGACCCTGCACATCCACCACAGTGTCCGCGAGGATGGCTGGACCCTCTTCGGATTCGGCGATCGTCAGGAGCGTGATCTATTTCGGGATCTGGTGGCCGTCAGTGGGGTGGGTCCCCAGATGGCCCTGGCCCTACTTGGAGCCATGGAGGTCGACGAATTGGTGCGAGCCATCGCGGCAGCGGACCTGCGGCGACTAAGCCAGGCGCCGGGGGTGGGCAAGCGCACGGCGGAGAGGCTGGCGGTCGAACTGCGCAGCAAAGTTCAGGACCGGTTTCCCCAGCTGCTAGCGGCAGACCCGGGCCTGGGGGCCGATTGGGCGGACGACAACCAGGGGGAAACCTTGGCCACGGGCTGCCGCGCCGAGGTGGAACTAACCCTTGGGGCCCTGGGCTATGAACCCTTGGAAATCCAACGGGCCTGGCGGGCCGTTGCCAGCGAAGCTCAGGCTGGTTTGGTAAACAGCGACGACTGGTTGCGCGAATGCCTGCGGTGGCTGTCCCGGTCCTTGGCCTGAAGTCCGGTGCCCTGGGCACCCGGCCAGGTAAAGTAAATGATTCGATCAAAAGGGGCTACGAACAGTCCATGCCGCTGACCACCACCCGCAAACAAGAACTCATCAACACCCATCAGACCCACGGCACCGACACCGGGTCGGTGGAAGTGCAGGTGGCGATGCTGAGCGACCGCATCAATCAACTTAGCGGCCACCTTCAGAAAAACATTCACGACTTCTCCTCCCGTCAAGGGCTGCTCAAGATGATTGGTCGTCGCAAGCGGCTGCTCTCCTATCTGCGCCAACAAAACGATAAGCGCTATGCAGCGCTGGTCGAAAAACTCGGCATCCGCGGCTGAGGCGGGCCATGGCCCGCCCACCCAAACCCTCCGCCTTCGGCTCCAAGGCGGTCAAGGCCAAAACCGGACCCAAATCGCCTCGGCCATCCCAGATTCCCGAGGCTGTTTCCCGGCGAATGGCGCGACGCATCGGGCTTGCCACGGGACTGCCGACATTGTTGGGCATGCTTGTGTTTGTTGCCAGTTATTTTTTAGTCAGCCGCCGCCTGATTGACATCCCACCAGTAGTCACCCTGGGATTGTCAGGTGGATTTTTCTTACTTGGCCTGATAGGTCTTAGTTATGGCGTACTCTCGGCCAGTTGGGAAGATACACCTGGCAGCCTGCTGGGCATTGAGCAAATTGGCCTGAATATCAGCCGACTCAAGGCATCCCTCAAAGCAGGCAGAACTGGAAACACCTAGGGCCAAGAATTTCTAAATGTTTAGTACCAGTGGCCGGGCCTTGGATTCAAGAGAGCCAAGGCCCAGCCCTTAACGGGCCTCTGGGTCCTGGCCAGCTCAAAAATCCCGGTCAGTAAGAATTTCACAGCCATCACTGCTAACAACAATGGTGTGCTCCCACTGGGCCGAAAGTCCACCATCCACCGTGACTACCGTCCAGCGATCCCGCAGGGTGCGACAGGCTTTGCTGCCAGCATTGAGGATAGGTTCCACCGCCAAGGTCATGCCCGGACGCAGGGTCATGTTGGGCAAATCCCTGGTGCGATAGTTGAACACAGAAGGCTCTTCATGCAGGTTGCGGCCCACACCGTGTCCCGTGTAGTCCTCAACAACCGCATAGCCGTGGGCTTCAACATGATCCTGAACCGCACCGGCCAGATCCAGGAGGCTGCTGCCTGCTTTTACGGTGGCCAAGCCCTTCATCAAGGACTCTTGGGCGACCCGGCTGAGCCTTTGGCCCTCGACACTCATACCCTCACCAACGGCGATGGTGATGCAACTATCGCCGTGATACCCCTCGAAACAAGCACCCGTATCCACCTTGAGCAAATCACCGGCGTGGATAACCCGCTTGGCACTAGGGATGCCATGCACCACCTCATTGTTGATTGAGGCGCAAATACTGGCCGGGAAACCGTGGTAGCCCTTGAAACTGGGCACCGCTCCCATGGCCCTGATCCTCTGTTCGGCATGGCGATCAAGATCGGCTGTAGTCATGCCAGGGGTCACCATTTCACTGATTTCCCGCAACACTGTGGCCACAATGCGACTTGCCCGGCGCATCACCTCAATCTCACGGGCTGATTTGACCTCCACACCCCGACGGCTCTTCTGAATCCGGGGGCCGGCCTGGGTGATCTGGGCCGCGTCCGCCGTGGCTCGACCAGCGGTGGTGCTGGCCAGCAGATCGGCAAACAGATTCATGGGGTCCGATTCGAAGGAGCGGGGGAGGGAGCGGGGAAGGGCCGATGGGTCAGGCCCGCAAGGGCCTTCCAAGATATGCGCCACCGCCAAGCTATCAAGGGTGTCATCGCTGCTGCGCCTTGGCCCCCTCCGATCCCTTCCCCGAAGCCGATGCGGCACCCGCATCTCCCCCTTCCCCCTCCCAGCGGCCGGACCAGCCCAGGGGGCCATCACTGGCCCTGCGGCTGCGCCAGGCCCACGCCAATCTGGCGCCCCTGGTGCTGGCGCCATTACTGATCACCGCTGGCAGCGGCGTGGCCTATCGGTTGTTACGGGACTGGGGAGGCTGGGGACGGGATCGGGCCCATGGCCTGATGGTGGTGCACGAGGGGGAGTGGTTGAAACCCTTGTTGGGTGCGGGGGCCGAAACGTTTTATGTGCTAATCAATGGTCTAGGGCTGCTCTGGATGCTGGCCAGCGGTGCTTGGCTGGCTTGGGATCGTTGGCGCCGCAGCGGACCTGCCGGGGGTGCTGGTAATGGAGGCGGCTGAACCGTTACAATCTCGGTTTGGCCTGACGCCTTCGAATGGGCTGGCTGCGGACGGAACCGAAACCACGATGGACCCTGTGAACGACACCGAAACCAATTTGGAATCCACGGCCACTGCGGCCGAGGAAAGCAGCGTTGCTGTTGCCACAGCTGAAGCCAGTCCAGCAACGGTTACCGTGACCACCGGCAAGCTGGGAGCCCGTGAGCTGATCGCCGCCTTCGAAGCCGCCCAGCTGAAAAGCGATCTGCCCGAAATTTATGTTGGCGACACCGTTCGGGTTGGCGTCCGTATCCGCGAAGGCAGCAAGGAAAGAATCCAGCCCTACGAGGGTGTGGTGATCGCAAAGCGCCATGGCGGCCTCAACGAAACGATCACCGTGCGACGTATTTTCCAGGGTGTGGGTGTCGAGCGGGTTTTCATGCTGCATAGCCCCCAGGTGGCCAACATCAAGGTTGAGCGACGCGGTAAAGTGCGTAGGGCGAAGCTCTTCTATCTGCGTGACCGGGTGGGTAAAGCCACTCGCGTGAAGCAGCGCTTCGATCGGTGATTCTGTTTACTGGATTTTTTCCAGAAAACACACTGATTTCCGTTGTCCCAAGGGCCATCGCCTTGCGCCGTTAGTTCAGTTGGTAGAACGCAGGTCTCCAAAACCTGATGTCGGGGGTTCAAGTCCTCCACGGCGCGTTCGATGGTCCGTTATTCAGTCTTGTGCTTCCGAAAATGGAGTTGGATCTACAGCCCGGCGATGTCGTAAAAGTGCTTGAATCCGCAGCCCTTGGCTGGGTTCGAGCCCGCGTCATTCGGGTCAAGTCCGGTGGCCGCGTGGTGGTTCAGAGCGATCAAGGCCGTGAGTTCACGGCCCGGGGTAATCAGGTTCGCCTGATTGAACCCGCCGGTTTTCGACCCTGATTCCCTGTGGATCTGTCCCAAAGCCAAATCCAATCCCCCTTGCAACATGCTGGGGGGGATTTTTGGTTTGGCTTGGCAATCCATTCAATCTGTTCGCTTCCCTGCCATCTCCGGTGCCAATCCATCTCAAGGCGTTGACGGAGGGACCTATGGCCATGGATACTTCTGTTGTTGGTTTGCGGGCCGACAAGGCTGATTACGAAAATCACCCCGGGGGTTTTCGTCTCAACCAAATTTGGGACTGTAGTTCAATCGGTTAGAGCACCGCCCTGTCACGGCGGAAGTTGCGGGTTCGAGCCCCGTCAGTCCCGTGCTCAAACAATCATTAATAACGGAGCTCAGCAGCGTGGTCGAACCAGGTTCCGTGCGGGTCCGGTTGGCCCCAAGTCCTACCGGCACCCTGCACATCGGTACGGCCCGCACGGCAGTTTTCAACTGGCTGTTTGCCCGCCACCACGGCGGTCTTTTTTTGTTGCGTATCGAGGACACCGACCGGGAACGGTCGCGGCCTGAATACACCGACAACATCCTTGCTGGGCTGCGCTGGCTTGGCTTGGATTGGGACGACGAACCCGTGATCCAAAGTGCTCGCATTGAGGAGCACCGAGCCGCCATCCGCCGCCTACTGGACCAGGGCCTGGCCTATCGCTGTTACGCCAGCGAGGAAGAGTTGGCCGCCATGCGAGAGCACCAACAAGCCAACCACCAGGCCCCCCGCTACGACAACCGCCACCGCCAGCTCTCAAGCGAGCAGGAACAGGCCTTCATCGCCGCAGGGCGCGAAGCGGTGATCCGCTTTCGCATCGATGACAACGCCAGCATCACCTGGAACGACCTGATCAGGGGGCCCATGCAATGGTCTGGATCGGACCTGGGGGGGGACATGGTGATTGCCCGCCGGGCCCCAGCCGATCAGATCGGGGAACCCCTCTACAACCTGGTGGTGGTGGTGGATGACGCCTTCATGGCGATCAGTCATGTGATTCGCGGCGAGGATCACATCGCCAATACGGCCAAGCAACTGCTGCTGTATGAGGCGTTGGGCGAAACCGCCCCCAAGTTCGCCCACACGCCCCTGATTCTCAACCAGGAGGGCAAAAAACTGTCCAAACGGGACGGGGTGACCTCCATCAGCGACTTCCAGGAGTTGGGTTATACCCAGGCCGCCCTGGTCAACTACATGACCTTGCTGGGCTGGTCGCCCCCCGAGGGCATGGGCGAACGCTTCAGCCTGGAGGAAGCGGCCCGGGTCTTCGACTTTGATCGCGTCAACAAAGCCGGCGCCCGCTTCGACTGGGACAAGCTCAACTGGCTCAACGGCCAGGTGCTGCATGAGCTTGACCCCTCCGAATTGCGCCAACAGCTCCTGCCCCTCTGGCGGGCCCAGGATTGGGCCGGCGCTGGTCCAACGGCCGATTGCGATTGGCAGACAGATCTGTGCACCTTGCTCGGTCCCTCCCTGACCCGGCTGGTCGATGGGGTGGAGCAAGCCACGGCCTTCTTTCTCACCCCCAGCACGGACGAGCAGGCCCAGGCCCAGTTGGCCCAGCCGGGGGCGGTTGCCGGCCTGACGGCCGTGTTGGAACGGTTGCCCGTCGGCGAACTGAGCGCCCCAGAGGCCCAGCAGATTCTGGCTGAGGCCACAACGGCCGCCGGAATCAAGAAAGGGCTGCTGATGAAAAGTTTGCGGGCGGCCCTGTTGGGCAGTCTTCAAGGTCCAGACTTGGTCGGTAGCTGGTTGCTCTTGCATCGCAGCGGCGTCGACCGTCCCAGGCTGGAGAAGGCCCTAGCCGCTGCCCCCAACCCCTGATCGGCGTGAAGCGGGTGCCGCTATCGCTTATCTGAACCTGAAGCAGCAGCGGCGCCTGAATTTAGTCGTCAAAGGCGGCATAAATAGGTTCAATACGCAGGCCGATGATGCTGCCGGCCCGCAGCAACAGGTATTCGCCCTCCAGCTGATTGATCGGCACGTTGACGAACGCCTCCGGGGTCGAGACAGCATTGAGCACGCCCGCATACCAGTTCTGGAAGGCATCCAGACTCTCGAAATGGACGCTCTCACGATGTCCGCCGCTCAAAATCAGATGGATCGCATAGCGACTGGTTTTACGGGCCATCGTCAGACCGGTAGATCACGGGCCCCCACAGAATGGCGCATCACACCATGACCAATCCCTGCCATCACCCCCCCCAGGCGCTCTGGCAGGCTGAGTCCGACGGCAATCCCTGCGCACCAGGCAAACACCCATGGCGGTAGGAGGGGGCGTGACCACGGCAACCGACCAGGAGGAAAAACCACTGTTGCTGCTGGTGGATGGCCATTCCCTGGCTTTTCGCAGTTTTTACGCCTTTGCCAAGGGGGGCGAAGGGGGACTCAGCACCAAAGACGGTGTCCCCACCAGCGTGACCTATGGCTTTCTCAAAACCCTGCTCGACAATGTCAAGGGATTGAACGCCAAGGGGGTGGTGCTGGCCTTCGATACGGCCACACCCACCTTTCGCCACGAAGCCGACGCCAATTACAAAGCCCATCGGGAAACGGCACCGGAGCACTTTTTTGCCGACCTAGCCAACCTGCAACAGATTCTCAAGGAGGATCTGGATCTTTCCCTTTGCCTCGCTCCCGGATACGAAGCCGACGATGTATTGGGCACCCTGGCCTTGCGGGGGGCCTCGGAGGGCTGGCGGGTCCGCATCCTTTCAGGCGACAGGGATCTGTTTCAACTGGTCGATGACGACCGCGATATCGCTGTTCTTTATATGGGTGGCGGGCCGTACGCCAAGAACAGCGGTCCCATCGAGATGCGTCGTGAGGGAGTCATCGCCAAGCTCGGCGTGCCCCCAGAAGATGTGATCGACCTCAAGGCCCTCACCGGCGACCCTTCCGACAACATTCCCGGGGTCAAGGGAGTGGGCCCCAAAACCGCCATCAATCTGCTGCAGGCCCACGGCAACCTGGAGGGGATATTCGCCGACCTCAGCCAACAGAAAGGGGCCCTGCGCACCAAGCTGGAAACCGGACGGGACAGTGCCTTCCATTCGCGGATGCTGGCCCGCATCCTGTTGGATGTTCCTCTGGAGGATCCGCCGCGCCTTGACCTCGGCGAGGTCAAGGCGGAAGCGCTGGCGAACAGCCTGGAAAAGCTCGAATTGTTCAGCCTGCGCAAACAGGTGGACAGCTTCGCTCGGCTGTTTTCCGCCCAGCCAAACCAGCGGCCCAGCAGTGAAGCTGCTGCCCCATCAGGGCCGACCGCCGCCCCGACCCCAAACCAAGCTGCGGGCGCTCGATCGCCAGAGGCTGGCGAAGCCAGCCATGCCGTTATCGGGCCCACCCCCGGGCCCAGTGACGGGCCCACACCTGATCCCATACCCAAACTGGCTCCTTTCCTGGTGCAAAGCCCCCAGGAACTGGAAAGCCTGCTGCAAATCCTGTGGCAGCAGAGCGACTCGATGGCTCCAGTGGCCCTGGACACGGAGACCACCTCCTTGAACCCGTTCCGTGCAGAGCTGGTCGGTATGGGCCTGGCCTGGGGATCGGGGCCCGCCGAGGTGGCCTACATCCCCATCGCCCACCAGGGAGCCCAGGCAAGCGATCTGCTCAGCGATGCTGCCCCGCCTGAGCGCCAGCTGCCCCTCGATCAGGTATTGGGGGCCCTGGCCCCATGGCTGGCCAGCAAGGCCCACCCCAAGACCCTGCAGAACGCCAAATACGACCGCCTGATCCTGATGCGCCACGGCCTGGTGCTGGAGGGGGTCGTGATGGACACCCTGCTAGCGGACTACCTGCGCGACGCAGGCGACAAGCATGGCCTTGAGGCCCTGGCCCAGCGCAACTTCCACTTCAGCCCCACCAGTTACAGCGACCTGGTGGCCAAGGGAGCCAACTTCGCCTCGGTGCCTTTGGACCAGGCCGCCGAGTACTGCGGCATGGACGTGCATCTCACCTGGCGACTCACCCCCCTGCTGCGCCAGCAACTGGCGGAGCTGGGACCAGCCCTGCTGCCCCTGCTCGACCAGGTGGAACTACCGCTGGAAGCGGTGCTGGCCGGCATGGAAGCCACAGGCATCCGCATCGATGTCCCGTACCTCCAGGAGCTGGGCCAGGAACTGGGCAAGAGCCTGGCCCAACTCGAACGCGACGCCCATGAGGCTGCCGGAGGCGAGTTCAACCTGGCTTCCCCCAAACAACTGGGAGAGGTGCTTTTCGACACCCTCAAGCTGGATCGCAAGAAATCCCGTAAAACCAAAACCGGGTGGAGCACCGATGCGGCGGTGCTTGAAAAACTGGAGGCCGACCATTCCGTAGTGCCACTGCTGTTGGAACACCGCACCCTCAGCAAACTGCGCAGCACCTACATCGAAGCCCTGCCGCTTCTGGTCGAGGCGGAAACCGGCAGGGTGCATACGGACTTCAACCAGGCTGTCACGGCCACAGGCCGGCTCTCCAGCAGCAACCCCAACCTCCAGAACATTCCGATTCGCACCGAGTTCAGTCGGCGCATCCGCAAGGCCTTCCTGCCCCAGGAAGGCTGGCAACTGATCAGCGCCGACTATTCCCAGATCGAGCTGCGCATCCTCACCCACCTCTCGGGGGAACAGGTGTTGATTGAGGCGTTCAACCAGGGGGATGATGTCCATGCCCTCACCGCCCGTCTCCTGCTTGACAAAGACGAGGTCAACTCCGAAGAACGGCGGCTCGGCAAGACGATCAACTTCGGTGTGATCTATGGCATGGGAGCCCAGCGTTTCGCCCGGGAAACAGGCGTGGGCCAGGCCCAGGCCAAGGACTTCCTGAGCCGTTACCGGCAGCGTTACGCCCGCGTCTTCACCTATTTGGAAATGCAGGAACGCCTGGCCTTGAGCCAGGGCTATGTGGAAACGATCCTGGGGCGCCGCCGCCCCTTCCACTTCGACCCCGCCGGCCTAGGACGCTGGCGGGGACGGGATCCCCTCTCGATTGAGCTGGAGGTGGCCCGAAGGGCCGGCATGGAGGGCCAACAGCTAAGGGCCGCCGCCAATGCCCCCATCCAGGGCTCCAGCGCCGACATCATCAAGATCGCCATGGTGCGACTGCACCGAGCCCTGATCGAAGCCGACCTGCCGGCCCGCCTGCTCCTGCAAGTGCACGACGAACTGGTGCTGGAGGCGGACCCGGCAGTCCTGGAAACGGTCATCGATCTAACCCGTACCACCATGGAGGAAGCCGTGAGACTGGAAGTTCCGCTCAAAGTGGAAACAGGGGTGGGACCGAACTGGATGGAGACCAAGTAACGGCCGATGCAAGGACCGATGCTGGCCCCTGGCCGAAATGTGAGAAAATGATTAAAGTTGCAGGTGACGCGGTGAATTCTGACTTGATTATTCCCGCCAGCGACGCTTCTGGAAGCCATCGCAAGGGCATCATCCTTGCAGGCGGCAGTGGCACCCGACTGGCCCCCCTTAGTGCGGCTGTCAGCAAACAATTGATGCCTGTATATGACAAACCAATGATCTATTACCCCCTAAGCACGCTAATGCTTGCGGGAATTCGTGAGGTATTAATCATAACCACCCCAAACGACCAACCCGCATTTCAACGACTTCTTGGTGATGGTTCGTCATGGGGCATGGTCATTCAATATGCCGTTCAACCCAGCCCCGATGGTCTGGCACAGGCTTTCCTGATCGGATCAGAATTTTTGGCCACAAGTCCGGCTGCCCTGGTGCTGGGCGACAACCTATTCCATGGCGATGATTTGGTACATCAATTGCAGACTACCAACCCCACAAAACAAGGCGCCACTGTCTTCGCCTACCCAGTAAGTGATCCTGAGCGCTATGGAGTGGTCGAATTCGATAGAGAGGGAAGAGTTATCAGCATTGAGGAAAAGCCAAAGCAACCCCGATCACGCTATGCCATCACAGGCCTGTATTTTTATGATGAAACGGTGGTAGAGCGAGCCAAACAGGTGCAACCATCGCACCGGGGCGAACTAGAAATCACAGATCTGAATCAACTCTACCTGAACGAAGGCTTACTCAGGGTTGAACTTATGGGTCGGGGGATGGCCTGGCTGGACACCGGTACCCCGGATTCACTCCACGAAGCAGCAAGTTACATACGCACCCTTGAACATCGGCAGGGCCTTAAAGTGGGAGCACCCGAAGAGGTGGCGTGGCGCATGAACTGGATTGATGATGCACAATTAGAGCGTCTTGCCCAGCCATTGAAGAAGAGCGGCTACGGCTCCTATCTTTTGAAGCTGCTCACTGAAGTGCGCCCCGCCCCTTCTGGTGTAGTCCATGCCAACCAAACCACCCAAGCGGCTTGAACGTGCAGGTAAAGACGTTCAGTATTGAGGGGCCCTTGCTCCTGACGCCACGGGTGATTAATGACGACCGCGGCTTCTTCTTCGAAAGTTGGAACAGTCTCAGCTTCGCCGCTGCCCTCGGCATCAAATCAGAGGAGAGTCCAGTTTTTCTGCAGGACAACCATTCAAGATCGAGCAGAGG